>JAZSNR010000039.1:0-5689 GCA_045536495.1 Acutalibacteraceae bacterium | reverse complement strand
ACGGTACATATCTTATTTCTGCTGCACTTATTTTCTATTCGTATCAGCATCTGAAGTTTTCGGATAATGCAGTCATTCTCAGAAGCGACAAAAGTGAACCGCTGACAAGATATCTTCTTGCTTCCTATTCCGAACCTGAATGGGGAGCTTATGAAGGTACACACGATGTTGTGATTTCAGGCGGTATCTTTGACGGTAACAAAAATCTTGATGAAAGTATAACCCTTGTGAACACAGTTCATTGTAGCAATATTACCATTGAAAATTGCAGATTCCGTCATTGTGCCCATTGGCATTGTATTGAAATTAACGGAACGGAAAACACAACTATTCAAAACTGTGTTTTTGACGGTCCGTCATACACATTCAAGACAGATATTCTTTTTAATGAACAGATTCAGCTCGATATGTCACGTCACGGTTCATACGGTCCTGTTTATAACTGTGACGGAGCTCTCATTGATTTCAAGAGTGACGATACTGTCTGCCGTAATATAGTAATCAGAAACAACATTTTCAAATGTGACGGTTTCCCCGGAGTTGGTCACCACGGAGATATTGATCACCACAATATCCTTATTGAAAACAATATTTTTGACGGACCCTCGGGAAGAATCGGTAAAAGCAGAGGCTACATATTCTTCAGACCTATGGTTTATGACCTCACAGTCAGAAACAATGCGTTTCTTGCTCCCGAAGAAACCGATTCGCCAAGCTACGGAATTATATTTGAAAATCCCAATGAGGATAAACTGTTGACAGAGGGAAATATATTCGTCGGCAAAATTGACAAAGAGGTAATTACGGGTACAGGTGAATAAGATGTTGAACTCTTTAAGCAATAAAAAATCGAATTTTCTTATTTTTCTCTGCTGGGCCGCTTATACGGTTGCCTATGTAGGAAGACTTAACTATAACGCTTCAATGGTTGAAATTCTGTCTCAGATGGGCACAACTAAAGAGGCGGCAGGAACTGTCAGTTCATTTTTCTTTTTCGCTTACGGTGCAGGTCAGCTTATAAACGGTCTGCTTTCGAAAAAATATAACACCAAATATTCCGTTACCGTAGCTTTAGCGGCATCCTGCATTATCAACCTTGCTATGACCTTTTGTCAGGGAATAGATTCTATGAAATATCTTTGGTTCCTGAACGGCGCTTTTCAGTCAATTCTCTGGTCTTCCCTCATCAAAACATTATCGGATAATCTTGCCGACAGTAGGCTTTCAAAAGCAGTTATGGTTATGAGTACTACTGTCGCCTCAGGTACATTTTCCGCTTATGGTCTTGCTGCTCTTTTCTCATATCTCGGACTTGATTGGACAACTATATTTTATGTTGCATCAGTGCTTGTGGGTGCTGTGGCAGTATTGTGGTTTATCGGTATGAGTACCGTCAAAAAAGAAAAGACAGAAAAAGAGGTTGCCGAAAGAAAAGTAAAAAGCAGCTTGTCTTTTACACCAATATTTATTATAAGTATCGCTGTTATACTCATATCGGCAATATCCAACGGTTTTATAAAAGACGGCATAACCACTTGGGTGCCCTCAATTCTGAAAGAGGAATTCGGTGTACCTTCATCACTTTCTATAATTGTTACTCTGCTTCTTCCGGTGCTGTCAATTTTCGGTACATCTTTAGTAAATGTACTTCATAAAAAACAGAAGGACGAAAATGCTCTTAACGGAATTTTCTACTTCGTGACAATAATTTTTACTGTGCTTATAATACTGACACTTAACCTTAAATCAGTACCCCTTACCCTTATGCTTTTCGGCGGCATTGCCTGCCTTATGTCAGCAGTGAATAATGTTATAACAAGTGTTGTACCGCTTTATTCAAGAGATAAAATTGATTCGGGATTTTCAGCAGGGCTTCTCAATACTTTCTGCTATATAGGAAGCACTCTTGCAACATCAATGCTGGGCAAAATCGCAGATACAAAGGGCTGGAACGATGTGTTCGTTTGTATTTTGATATTTACTGCTGTTTCATTTGCTCTTTGTTTTGTTTCGGCGGTACTGAATAAAAAAGTGAAAATTAATAAGGGATGATATATTATGGTCAACAAAATAACCGATATAGTAAAAGAAGCAGGAAAGATTATCCTTTCTGCACATAATCAGGAAGACAGTGTAACTGCCAAAGAAGGTAAGAAAAACTTTGTAACAAAGTACGATGTTGCCGTGCAGAATTTCTTGTTCGAGGAGCTTGGCAAGGCTTTCCCTGATGCTGAGTTTATCGGCGAGGAAACAGAAAATGATTTTTCAACAAATGGTTTGCGTTTCATAATTGACCCCATTGATGGCACAACAAACTTTATGCAGGATTATCGCTGCAGCTGTATTTCAGTTGCTCTTTGCAAGGAAAACGAGGTTATTGCAGGTATTGTGTATAACCCATACACCAACGAGCTTTTCAGTGCCGAAAAAGGCAAGGGTGCATATCTGAACGGCGACAGAATAAATGTAAGTGAACGCCCTCTTTCAGACGGACTTGCTCTATTCGGAACATGTCCCTATCATCCCGAAAATACGGACGAAACTTTCGCACTCTTAAGAAAAGTCTTTGATCTTTCCCGTGATATTCGCAGAAGCGGTACGGCGTCTTACGATATATGTATGATAGCCTGCGGCAGAGGTGAAGTTTTTTTCGAGAAAGGTTTGCAGCCCTGGGATATTGCGGCAGGAACACTGATTGTAAAAGAAGCCGGTGGCATAGTAAAAAACTACGAAGGCAAAGAAATCAGTCTTTCAACCCCCAATGATATTATTTTTGCTAACCCCAAGGCTTATGAAGAATTTAAAACTCTGATTTAAATTAGTACATAACATTTCTCTATGACTGAACTCTTCTATAAGTTCTTTGGCATTCAGCGGTATTGTGATTGCGAAGTTACTCATTGGTAAACTAAAACTCAATAAATAAACCAACCGCCGGGGAGTAAAATCCTCGGCGGTGTTGCTATATCTGTCAATCTTTTTTCTTTCTGTTCGGAAAACACGCTTCCATCCACTCTGTAAACTCTTCAGGCGTAATATCGCCGTTGGTACATTCATCACGCTTTGTTATAGCCTGATATTTCCACTTTTTGAAGTCAGCCTCTTTAATCTGTCTGACCTTTACTCTTGCAGAATACCGCTTGTAATATTTACTGTAAATAGCGGTAGCTTTATCATCGGCGTGTTTCGCTTTGTAATTTTCGGCAGCGGCAATTTCCTGACAGCTACGGTTTTCGCCATCTGCAATTCTGTCGCAGTACCGGGTATCGTATTTGCCCTTCATTATGAAATACTTCCCACATCGCTTGCACTTACGGAAGTGAACATTCTGCTCAAGCATTTTTGTAAATTCAAGCTCAAGAATATCTGCAACACTGCGGAAGCTGTATGTTATACTCATAAATGAAGGATGTGCAATACAAGCTTTCAGTGTGCCGACAGAGATATTATATTTTTCTGCAAATTGTTTTTCTGCTTCGGTGGGTTCTCCGCTCATTGCCTTAATTCTATCTAAAATCTCATTGATTGGCATACCGTATGGCATTTCTTTGCCGCCCATTCTGTTGGATATCGTTAGCTCTTCTGTTCTGTCAAACCTGAAAGGCAAATCATGAATTGTGCGATATAACTTTAATCTTTCGCTCGGATAAAGTGAGCCTAATATTTCAGGATAAAAATCTTCATCATAGCAAAACTCAATCATTTCTTTGTATTCGTCCTGAAGCCATAAAAGATAGCTTAAATACCACTTTAATTTTTTAATCTTGTCAAAGCTTCTGTCAGTAAAATTTGGCGGACATATAGCAGTATATAACGAAGCAAAAGCAATATCCTTTATCTCGTGAAATGTCATTTCATAGGAATAAAAGTTTTCAACATATATCTGATTTTCATTGTATATTTTATGCGGCTCTTCAGCTTTTTTCGGCTGAGGAGTTTTATTTTTATATAATTCCTTGCCGTACTCAACAAGCATTTTTTCTAGTTGTGCTGATTCATAAGCTTTTTTGAAAGGTGTCATAAAATCTGCATAAATGAAATCCAATATTCCTTCACCGTATTTGAGTGTTACATATGCACCACTGAAAATATTGATAAGCGGATTCTCTATAACACCTGTTTCATCGCAAAGAATACCTGCATCAGAACCCAATTGGAAATTGTATCGGTTTTTCATTCTGTCATAATCTGCCTGAGTTTCTTTAAGCTCAGACTTTTGCTCTTCAGGTGAATGCTCATATTTTTTATATTCTTTACCCGTCCGTTCAGCAACTTCCTGCTCATATTCTTCAATTACAAAATCCATTGCTTGATATTCATTTCTGTCATCAACAGCTATATTTACAGTTTTTGTTTCGTAATTAAAGCGGACATAGTTGGCGAAGTAATCTAACAATACACCGTCTCTGTTAGAACGTCGTGACAAATATTTATCATACTCTGTTCGCTTATATTCAGAATAATCTTTTTTCATAATGACCTTTTGTTTTGGAGAATGTAGATTTTTAGATATTTGGAGAATTTATATCGCTCCAATGAACATTATACAAAACCATTGATTTATTGTCAATGGCTCTTTATAATAAATTGCAGGAGGTGTAAAAAAGAAGCAAATATATAGAGCAAGTTAATTCATCTTACTGCGTACATACGTACATCTCGTACGCACGTACGCAGAGGAGACACTTAAACCTCATATATATTTTTCGAAATTGTGCGGTATATAAATGGAGCTACATACACTGACCAACCCTGCGGCAAGGAGGTTAAATAAAATGAAAGGAGCAAGAACAAAGGAAGCCGAAGAAAGGAGGAAAAAGAAATGAGTAAAAATTCAGATGACAAATTTTCAAATGACGAGTTTGGTGTTGAGGGTCCTGCATGGGCAGACGGGAAAATAATCAACGAGGCAATATTTTGCGAAGAGTTTCTCAGCAAACATAAGATTCTCTTCTCGGGTGGTTCATTCTTTACTACTGAAGGCAGGGTTGTTGACGAAATCCCTCTTAAGAGAATGGTATTTGATGACCTCAAAATCTGTGCAGTAGCTAATGTACCGCAAAAGATTTCTAATATCGTTGAGCTTTTAAAAATACAGGCACTTGATGAAACCTTTGCACCCGAAACAGACAGAATACACCTTGAAGACGGCACACTTTATTTTAACGGTTGCTTTGTCGATATCAAAGAAAGTGTTGTACGAACAAGGCTTCCTGTAAGGTACAATCCTTATGCACCGAAGCCTGAACGATGGCTGTCTTTTCTCGACGAACTGCTTTATCCGGAGGATATACCGACACTTCAGGAGTTCATAGGCTATTGCCTAATACCGAGCAATAAAGGTCAGCGAATGATGGTTATCAAAGGTAACGGCGGTGAAGGTAAATCGCAGATAGGTGCTGTTATGACAACACTTTTCGGCAGCAATATGAAAGACGGAAGCATTGGCAAAATCTCCGAGAACAGATTTGCAAGAGCAGACCTTGAGCATATTCTGCTTTGTATAGATGATGACCTTCGCATGGAGGGACTCAAGCATACAAACTACGTCAAATCCATTGTAACCGCACAAGGAAAGATGGACCTCGAAAAGAAGAACAAGCAAAGCTATCAGGGATATATGTATGCAAGACTTCTTGCTTTCAGCAATGGTGACCTGCAGGCTATGTTTGATAAAAGTGACGGCTTT
>JAZSNR010000041.1:0-82204 GCA_045536495.1 Acutalibacteraceae bacterium | reverse complement strand
GCGGGAGCAATGTGAACGATACCTGTACCGTCTGTCATTGTTACATAGTTATCTGCTGTGATGAAGAAGCCTTTTTTATTTTGCTTGTCGCAGATAGGTTTAACATAGTCAAAGAGAGGCTCATATTCCTTGTTTTCAAGGTCAATACCCTTGTAGCTTTCAAGAACTTCGTAAGCAGGAGCGTCTTCTGTTGCAAGCTTGCCGAGAACCTTGTCGAGAAGTGCTTCTGCCATATAGTATGTGTATCCATCTGCAGCTTTAACCTTAACGTAAATATCGCTGGGATTTACGCAAAGAGCAACGTTTGAGGGAAGTGTCCAGGGAGTTGTTGTCCAAGCGAGGAAATAGGCATCCTCACCCACTACCTTAAAACGAACAATTGCAGATCGTTCTTTTACAGTTTTATAACCCTGTGCCACTTCGTGAGAAGAAAGAGGTGTTCCGCAACGAGGGCAATAGGGAACGATTTTGAAGCCCTTGTAAAGAAGATTTTTCTCATAAATCTGTTTGAGTGCCCACCACTCTGATTCAATGAACTCATTCTGGTATGTTACATAAGTGTCATCCATATCTGCCCAGAAACCAACTGTACGTGAGAAATCCTCCCACATACCCTTGTATTTCCAAACGCTTTCTTTACAATGACCGATAAAGGGTTCAAGGCCGTATTCTTCAATCTGCTCTTTACCGTCAAGACCAAGGAGCTTTTCAACCTCAAGCTCAACAGGAAGACCGTGGGTATCCCAACCTGCTTTTCTGGGAACCATACAGCCTTTCATTGTGCGATAACGGGGAATCATATCCTTAATAACACGAGTAAGAACGTGACCGATATGGGGTTTTCCGTTAGCAGTAGGCGGACCGTCATAGAAAACATAAGGCGTGCCGTCTTTTCTGTCCTCAATGCTCTTTTCGAAGATTTTATGTTCTCTCCAGAACTCTTCAATCTTCTTTTCCTGCTCAACGAAATTCACGTTGGGGGAAATAGGATCGTACATTGACTTTACCTCCAAAATTCAAAATGGCAAGTGGCAAGTGGCAAATGGCAAGTTTTGGGACCTGAGGTCAGCATTTTATAATGTTTGGAAGCGGAGCTTCCCCTTAACTTGCAACTTTCAACTTGCAACTTTCAATTAATAATAAAGTCTTCGCCCTGTAATACAGGACAAAGACTTACTTTGTAACCACCTATATTAACCGTACTATCATACGTTGCTCTGTAACGGTGAACCACCGGAGAAACTTACTGCTTCTTTCAGTTCTCAGCTCGGGAGTGATATTCGACATCTCTGCATCCTATCGGGCTTCCACCGTCCCCGACTCGCTTTTTTCAGCAAAAGAGCTACTGTCTCCGTCAATGCCTTTTCATACATTGGGTATAGTATCATATTATTACAAATATTTCAAGTGTTTTTTACAAATGCTGTGCGCAGCACCCAACATTCAGCATTCCGCACTCCGCATCCGCATTAAAAAGATAAAAAATATTTGAATTTCTATTGGCATATTAATAATTTTATATTATAATATTTTCAATTGTATAATAAAGGAGGAGTTGTTTTGAGCGGTAAATATTCCGTCCCTCTCAGAAAGGTAATTAAAGTTCATTCTTTTGAAGAAATATATATGCCTGACAAACCTGATTCGGAGCTTGTTATTCGTTCTCAGGACGTTAACAGACCCGGTCTTCTTTTCGCAGGGTATGAAAAATATTTCGACCCTGAACGAGTTGAGTTTATCGGTCTTGCAGAAATGAGCTATCTTGAAGAGCTTGACGAAGAAACACAGAAAGAACGTCTTGAGCTTTTCTTCTCTCTCAAGCCCCCTGCTGCAATTATCACCCGTAACATTGATTTCCCTGAGGTTATGTTGGAGCTTGCAAAAAAATATGAAGTTCCTCTTTTAAGAACTGCAGAAATCACATCCCAGATTACTGCAACTCTTATTTCGTATTTAGGGACTGAACTTGCAGAGCGCATAACCCGTCACGGCGTTATGGTTGAGGTTTACGGTGAAGGTATTCTCATTTTGGGCGACAGCGGTGTTGGTAAAAGCGAAACCGCCGTTGAGCTTATTAAACGAGGTCACCGTCTTATTGCAGACGATGCGGTTGAAATCAAAAAGGTTTCTTCAAAAACTCTCGTTGGCTCCTCTCCCGATAACATCCGTCACTTTATGGAGCTTCGCGGTATCGGTATCGTGAATGCCCGTAATATTTTCGGTGTTGGTGCAGTTAAGCTTACAGAAAAAATTGATATGGTTATTCAGCTTGAACAATGGGACAGCCAGAAAGCCTACGACCGTTTGGGACTTGAAGACGAATACATATCAATTCTCGGAATAAAAGTTCCCTCAACAACAGTTCCCGTTAAGCCCGGACGAAACCTTGCAATTATTATTGAAATTGCCGCTATGAATAACAGACAGAAAAAGCTGGGCTACAATGCGGCAAGAGAGCTTATGCAACAGCTTGGTATGGAAGATTTTGACGCTCCATCCAAAGAAGTTGACTCTTGGAACTAAGTTCGCTACGCTCACAGTTAATAGTTAAAAGTGAAGAGTGAAAAGTTGCGGAACTGCGTTAGCATTATAAAATAACGTCGCAGACCCGACATTCCTCACTCCTAACTCCTCACTCGTAACTTTAAATAAATTTTACATAAAAGGAGATATTAAATCATGTATAGAATCGGTGTTGACCTTGGCGGTACAAATATTGCCGTAGGTGTTATTGATGAAAATTATAAAATAATCGGTAGAGGTAAGGTTAAAACCCGCGCTCCCCGTCCTGCAGAAGAAATTTTCGACTCAATCAAAGAAGCTGCAGATTTAGCTATCGCAGATGCAGGCGTTTCTTATGATGATGTTGTTTCCGTTGGTATCGGTACTCCCGGTTCCGTAAACAAGGACACAGGCGCAATTGAGTTTTCAAACAACCTTAAATTCCATAATGTTCCTGCAAAGCAGATGCTTGAAGAAAGATTTAATAAACCCGTTTATCTTGAAAATGATGCTAATGCTGCGGCTCTCGGCGAAGCAGTTGCAGGTTGCGGTAACGGTGTTAAAAACTTTGTTGCAGTAACTCTCGGAACAGGTGTTGGTAGCGGTATTATCATTGACGGTAAAATTTATCGTGGCAGCAACTTCTGCGGTGGTGAAATGGGGCATATGGTTATTAATGTAGATGGTATTCCCTGTAACTGTGGCAGAAAAGGTTGTTGGGAAAAATATGCTTCTGCAACTGCACTTGTTTCTCAGGCAGTTGAAGCTATGGAAGGTAATAAAGACAGCCTTCTCTGGAAAACCTGCGAAGGCGACCTTAACAAAGTTGACGGCAAATCCATTTTCGATGCTCTTGATATGGGTGACGAAATTGCAAAAGCAGTTGTTGACAGATACCTTTACTATGTTTCAATCGGTCTTGCAAATGTCATCAACGCTCTTCAGCCCGAAGCAGTTTGCATCGGCGGGGGTATCAGCGGTCAGGGCGAAAAAATTCTTAAACCCATCCGTGATACAGTAAAAGCAGAGCGTTACAGCGTTTATGCAGACAAACAGGCAGCTATCATTCCCGCTGCTTTAGGCAACGATGCAGGTATTATCGGTGCAGCATTACTTGATGATTGACGGTGATTAAAATAAACATCGAAACAATAAATTTGCTTTTAAATTCAGCCATTGAAATAGGTTGCAAAGCATATAAAGACGAGAAACTTTGCAACCATATTTCCTTTAAAGTAGGCGGACCTTGTCCCCTCTTAATCGAGCCAAAAAACGTTGAGCAATTAACAGAAGTTCTCAAATTAATAAAAGAAATTGGCGTACCCTATACAATTCTCGGTAACGGTACCAATGTCCTTGTGCTTGATGAGGGCATTGACAAGGTTATTGTTAAAATCGGTGACGAAATGACATCACTTTCACTTGAGGGTGAAGATGTTATTTGTTGCTCTGCAGGAACAAAGGTTGTCACCCTTTGCAAATTTGCTTTGGAAAACTCCCTTTCGGGTCTTGAATTTGCATACGGCATCCCCGGAACCTGCGGTGGCGCGGTATTTATGAATGCAGGTGCATACGGCGGTGAGGTTAAGGATGTTATAAGCGAAATAACATATCTTACTCCTGATTTAGAACTTAAAACAATGCCCGTAGAAGAAGCAAAGCTTTCCTACCGTCACTCTGTTTTCAAAGAAAACGGTTGCATTGTTGTTTCTGCAAAATTCAAGTTCAAAAAAGCACCCAAAGAGGAAATCAAAGAGGCTATGAATGATTTTCTCTCTCGCAGAAAAGATAAGCAACCCCTTGAATACCCAAGTGCAGGCAGTACCTTTAAACGCCCCGAGGGTTATTTTGCAGGAGCGCTTATTGAACAATGCGGCTTCAAGGGCAAAGCTTTGGGCGGAGCGCAAATCAGCGATAAGCACGCAGGATTTCTTATTAATAAAAACAACGCTACTGCAAAAGATATTCTTGACCTTATAAACCTTACACAAGAAGCAGTAAAAAAAGAAACCGGTGTCACATTAGAACCGGAAGTAATTGTATTGAGGTAATTATGTCATTCTCTTCGGACGTCAAAACAGAATTAACCGGACTTATACCCTCCGCCTGTTGCACAAAGGCGGAGGCTTTCGGTATGCTCATTTTCGGTCGTTCTTTCTCTGCAACTGAAATTTCTCTTATGACGGAAATCCAAGCTGTTGCAGAGCATTACTGCACCAGTATACGCGACCTTACGGGAGTTACACCTGAGGTCACTTGTTCAAAAGCGGGGAATTTCAAAATAAATATACCAACAAGAGCTGAAAGACTTAAAATTTTAGAATATTTCGGCTACACGGGTAAAGAAATCACCTTACGAGTTAACCTTTCAAACCTCGAACAGTCTAATGAAGACTGTTGCTCAAAGGCATTCTTGCGCGGTGCTTTCCTTGTTTGCGGAAGCGTTACAGATCCCGAAAAAGATTATCACATTGAATTCAGCGTAACAAAGGCTAAGCTTTGCGAGGATTTGATGCAGATTATCGGAGATTTAGGACTTCGCGCAAAAAAAATAACACGCAACAACAGTTACGTGGTTTATGCAAAAGAAGCGGAATCCATTGAAGATTATATCGGCACAATGGGTGCAAACAACGCCTTTCTAGAGGTTATGCAAACCCGTGCTATGAAAGATATAAAAAACCAGATTAACCGCCGTTCAAATTTTGAATCAGCGAATATGAGCCGTTCTATTGAAGCAGGCTTGAAGCAGGTTACACTTATTGAAGAGGTGCTTTCAAAAATCGAGCTTTCCGATATGACAAAGGATTTAGGTGACCTTTGTTCATTAAGGCTTGAAAATCCCGATATTTCTTTGGACGAGCTTGGTAAAATGATGACTCCCGAGCTTTCACGCTCTGCAGTCAGCAGACGCTTTAAGAAGCTTGAAAAAATCGCCGCGGAGTTGAAAACAAAGTGAAAGAATTTATAATAAATAAAAATGACTCGGGGCAAAGGCTTGATAAGTATATTACAAAATCAGTTCCCCTTCTCCCCCAGTCGCTTATGTATAAATACATAAGAAGCAAACGAATTAAAGTTAATAACAAGCGTTCGGAAATTTCCTACAGACTTCAAGAAAACGATATTGTTTCAATGTATATTAACGACGAATTTTTTGAGCAGGCTAAGCCTAAATACGATTTTCTTAATGCAGGAAAAAGTCTTAATATTGTTTATGAAGATGAAAACATTATTCTCATAGACAAGCCTACGGGACTCCTCTCCCACCCCGACGAAGGGAATTACACTGATACCGCTATTACAAGAGTTAAGCGTTATCTTTATGAAAAAGGTGCTTACAAGCCCGATGAGGAAAACTCTTTCGCCCCTGCTCTTGTTAATCGAATTGACCGCAACACAAGCGGTATTATAATCGGTGCAAAGAATGCGGAAAGTCTTCGTATTCTCAACGAAAAGCTTAAAAACCGTGAAATGCACAAGCTTTACTTATGCGTTGTTATAGGAAAACTCAAACAAGAAAGCGGTATTATTGAGGGTTATCTCGAAAAGAACGAAAAGCAAAACAAAGTATATGTAAGCGAAAAAGGAAACGATAAAACAAAGCACATTTCCACAAAATACAAAGTTTTAGGCTACAAGGACGGTCTCTCACTTTTAGAGGTTGAACTTTTAACGGGACGAACTCACCAGATAAGAGCTCACTTTTCTTATCTCGGCCATCCCCTTTTAGGCGACGGAAAATACGGAACAAATGCCCAAAACAAAAGCTTCGGCGGTTATAAAAAGCAGTTTTTATATTCCTATAAACTGAAATTCGATTTCGAGAGTGACGCAGGAATTCTTAACTATCTTAACCAAAAGGAATTTGAGGTTCAGGACGTTTGGTTTAAAACAGCTTTTTACGACGGAACAATATGACCCCTATCCCTCTTTTTTCGTAAAACGAAAAAGGAGGGGGGGACCGCGTTAGCGGTGGGTGGTACAAAAAACAGGCAGTTCAGAAAGTTGAACTGCCTGTTTTTTCTATATCTTCCATTTTAATTTCATTATTAGTTCTCGGCTTGTTAACATAACCGATTTTGAAGAAGAAAACCGGAAACAAAGAAGAGATTATCATAGCCGGAACTGCAAGGTACATAACCGTATCGGAGAAAAGTGAGTAATACAGATATGACGGTGCATTGATTAAACGGTACGTTTCCAAAAGCGAGGGTGAAAAGAAAGAAACAACACCAATAATGCTGATAACAACATTTATAACTAACAATGAACCAAGAATAAGCTTTTTGCTACCTTTTTTCTTGCAAATGCGACCTGTAACATAGTAAAAGAAGGGCCCCGCAAGGAATGCCACCATAAGCATTACCCAATATAAAACACCTTGGAATTTCTCTTGGAAATTAAATTCAGTTGAAAAATATGTGTAGTTATATGCAACACACAAAAGCGCGTGAACGACCCCTAAGAACACCACTATAAAAAAGGAATGTCTGATTTTTTTCATATATAAAAAATTCCTAACAAACAAAAATTAATGCTCTTGTATGATACCACAACAAGAGCATTGTTTCAAGACTTTCATTAAAATGTAACTTTTATTTAACAATTAAAAACAGAGACCCTTTTAAAAGAGTCTCTGAATGGATGTTTTTGTTGTAGTGTGCTTTGGATTTTTGTTTTATGAACCCCGAAGCGTACATAGAGGTACACGAGTTTAGGCAGTAAAAAAGGTATCCCCTAAAGGATACCTTTAAATACTTGTATGTTTTTGTGCAGAGTACGTCAGATTTGTGATTTATGAACCCCGAAGCGTACAAGGGTACGCGAGTTCGGGTGAATAAATCGCAAAGATGATGTGCTATGCGCAAAAAGATTAGTCTGCTGTGTAGGGAAGGAGGGCAATCTGTCTTGCTCTCTTGATAGCGGTAGTAAGCTCTCTCTGATGATAAGCGCAAGTACCGGTTACACGGCGGGGAAGGATTTTAGCTCTGTCAGATGTGTATCTGCTGAGCTTAGCTGTATCTTTGTAATCAATTGCTTCAACCTTCTCAACGCAGAAAGCACAAACTTTTTTGCGGCCTCTTTTGTTGGGACGGCGATCGTTTTTATCGTATGCCATTGTAAATTTACCTCCTATTAGAATTAGAATGGTAAGTCGTCATCGTCAGCCATTGCTGAGAAATCGTCTAAACCACCATTTGAGAAAGACGGTGCAGCTGCAGGAGCAGTAGTTGTTCTGGGGGCACCGTTTGTTCCGGTTTCACTTTTTGAACCACAGAAGCTTACATTATCAGCAACAATTTCAACAACATATCTCTTAGAGCCGTTTTTATCATCGTAGGTTCTTGTCTGAATAGAACCCTGAACAGCAATCATAGAACCTTTTGAAAAATATTTCGATACAAACTCAGCAGTTTGTCTCCAAGCAACAACGCTGATAAAATCTGCTTTTCTTTCTTCGCCCTGTCTTACAAAACCACGATCAACAGCAACAGTAAATGTAGTAACCGCAACACCGTTAGGAGTCTGGCGAAGTTCGGGGTCAGCTGTAAGGCGACCCATTATAACTGCACAATTAAGCATCTTTCACACCTCTTATTTTTTAATAACCAAAGAACGAAGAACACCGTCTGTGATTTTGAGAACACGGCTGAGCTCAGCGGGGAATTCAGCATCACAAGTGTGGTTGTAGAGAACATAGTAACCATTGTCTTCATCGTTGATAAGGTATGCAAGCTTACGCTTACCCCATTCGTCAACGCTGTCAACTGTACCGTTCGCTGCCATCATCGCCTCGAATTTTGCATGAAGCTCTTTTGCAGCTTCTTCGCCTTTAGCGAGTGAATAGACGATAATTGTCTCATAACTGTTTGACATCGTTTGCACCTCCTTATGGACTCCGGCTCCCATTCACTTAATTTGAGAGCAAGGAAATTTTATGCGCTACATCTCAACGGACATACCGCAACAGTTACGGATTATAACACCTTTTACACAATAAGTCAAGAACAAAAAACAAAAAGTCTTGACTTTTTAACTTTTTTCATTATAATATCATTGTATATATTTTATATGACTGCGATGCAAGATGATTTACTGACACGGTATTCAGAGAGGAAACGGTTGCTGAAAGTTTCTTGCCGCCTTTAAATTTGCTACTTGCGGAGTCTTACTGAAAACAGTACGTTGACGGGCGTTAACCGTCAAATTGAGTGGTGCGTTTTGCACAATTCGGGTGGTACCGCGGTTAAAGCCGTCCCGTGTTGGTGTAAGATGTGCTTTTTTTGTTTAAAAAACTTGTTTTGCTCAGCAAAACATATCGAATAAATCTTCAGATTTATATATCGAATTGCATAACAATATATCGAGTTTGTTGTAAAACAAACATATCGACTGTCGATATGCCTTTAGGCTCGATATATCGCAAGCGACTCGATATGAGACAAGTCACTCGATATATTTCACCTTGCGGTGAAAAGAGAAATTCATGTACCACCCACCGCTTACGCGGTCCCCCCTCCTTTTTGTTTCACAAAAAAGAGGGATAGCTAATGTAAAAGATTTTATTTTGTTTGGAGTGAATAAATCAATGGAATGGACAGGACTTAATGAATTAAGAGAAAAATATCTTAAATTCTTTGAATCAAAAGACCATTTAAGACTTCCCAGCTTCCCCCTTGTACCTCAGGGAGATAAGAGTATTCTTCTTATCAACGCCGGTATGACACCTATGAAAAAATATTTCACAGGCGAAGAAACTCCTCCAAGGAAGAGAGTTACAACCTGCCAGAAATGTATTCGTACACCCGATATTGAAAGAGTTGGTATCACAGCCCGTCACGGAACATATTTTGAGATGCTCGGCAACTTCTCTTTCGGTGATTATTTCAAAAAAGAGGTTATTCCGTGGGCTTGGGAATTCTGCACCAAGGTTATGGAAATGGACCCCGATAAAATTTACTGCAGCGTTTATCTTGAAGATGACGAGGCTTATGACATCTGGACAAAGGATGTTGGCGTAAAGCCGGACCATATGGTTCGTTTCGGCAAAGAAGACAACTTCTGGGAGCACGGTCAAGGTCCCTGCGGTCCTTGCTCAGAGCTCTACTATGACCGTGGTGAGAAATACGGTTGCGGTAGCCCTAATTGTAAGGTCGGTTGCGAATGCGACCGTTATGTTGAATTCTGGAACCTTGTTTTCACTCAGTTTGAAAACGACGGCAAGAATAACTATACGCCCCTTGCTAATCCTAATATTGACACAGGTATGGGTCTTGAAAGACTTGCTTGTATCGCTCAGGATGTTAACAACATTTTCGAGGTTGACACAGTTCAGAACATTATGAAGCACATAATGGAAATTGCTGGTGTTAAATACCACGAAAACGAAAAGAGCGATATTTCTCTTCGTGTTATCACTGACCACATCCGTTCAACAACCTTTATGATTGGTGACGGTGTTATACCCTCAAACGTTGGCAGAGGCTATGTTCTCCGCCGACTTCTCAGAAGAGCTGCTCGTCACGGCAGACTTTTGGGTATTGACAGACCCTTCCTTGCAGAAGTTTGCGAAACTGTTATTAAAGAAAACGAAAACGCTTACCCCGTTCTTCGTGAAAAGCAGGATTACATTATCAAAGTTATTTCAATGGAAGAAAACAGCTTCTATAAAACCATTGACAGCGGTCTTGAGCTTCTTAACGAAATGATTAAGAAAACAGAAGGTACTGTTCTTTCAGGTGCAGATGCTTTCAAGCTTCAGGACACTTACGGCTTCCCTATTGACTTAACAAGAGAAATTGCAGAAGAAAACGGCTACACAGTTAACAACGAAGAATTTGAAAAGTATCTTGCAGATGCAAAAGCTCTTGCAAAATCCTCTCGTAAGGTTGCAGGCACAGAGGGCTGGAAGAGCTCCGATATTTCATTTAAAGAATGCGGTACAACTGAATTCACAGGTTACTGCACAACTGAACAAGAGGGCAAAGTTCTCGCTATTGCCGCAAACGGCGAAAAGGTTGACTTTATTGGTATTGATACAGACGCTGTAATCGTTCTCGACAAATCTGCTTTCTATGCAGAAAGCGGAGGTCAGGTTGGCGATACCGGTACACTTACCGTTAACGGCTCCGTATTCACAGTTACAAACACAACAAAAACCGCAGAGGGCGCAATTCTCCATCACGGTACTCTCACAGAGGGCGATGCAATCAATGTTGGCGATATTGTAAGCGGTCAGGTAAATAAATCTCGCCGTCAGGCTATTATGAGAAACCACACCGCCGCTCACCTTCTTCAAGCAGCTCTCAGAGAAGCACTGGGCACTCACGTTGAGCAGGCAGGTCAGCTTGTAAACGACAGCGCAGTTCGTTTTGACTTCTCCCATTTCTCCGCTCTTACTGCAGAAGAAATTGTTAAAATTGAAAACAGAGTTAACGAAATTATTCTTTCTGCTCTTCCCGTTCTCACAGAAGAAATGAGCATTGACGATGCAAAGAAAAAAGGCGCAATGGCTCTCTTCGGCGAAAAATACGGCGACACAGTTCGCGTTGTTTCTGCAGGCGATTTTTCAACAGAGCTTTGCGGTGGTACTCATGTTTCAAATACAGGTAATATCGGTCTTTTCCGTATCATTTCTGAATCCTCTGTTGCAGCAGGTGTAAGAAGAATTGAGGGTGTAACAGGACTTGGCGTCCTCGCTCACCTTGATAAACAAGAAAAACTTATCCACAATACTGCAAACGCTCTCAAGCTTGCAAATGTTAACGACCTCGCTAACAAAGCAACCTCAGTTGCCGCTGAGCTTAAAGAAAAAGAAAAAGAGCTTCAGGACCTTAAAGCAGAGATTTCCAAAGCAAAGGCAGGAGAGCTTTTCGATAAATTTATTGAGATTAACGGGGTTAAGCTTATCACCGCTTCTTTAGGTGAGACAGATGCAAAAGAGCTTCGCTCAATGCTCGACTCTTCAAAAGACAAGGGTGACAATATTATCGTTATTCTTGCAGCAGAGCAGAATGAAAAAGGTACTTGCTCCTTTGGTTGCTATTGCGGAAAAGATGCTATCGCAAAAGGTGCTCACGCAGGTAACATTGTAAGAGAGGTTGCAAAGGTTGCAGGCGGTGCAGGTGGCGGTAAGCCCGATTCTGCTATGGCAGGCGGTAAGGAAATTGCAAAAATCCCCGATGCTCTTAATGCCGCAGAAGAAATTATTAAAACATTTGTAAAATAATATTCAGAACAAAAACAAACCGGTTGATGTACAAAACAGTACACCAATCGGTTTATTTTATTATCTCTCCATATTCTGTTTTTTCTAACCAAGCCCTTATAACCAAATGATTATATTTAGTAAGAACCGCCTCATAATAATGATACGATGTAAATAACCATTCAGTTATAGAGGTGTTCCTATGGCACATTACCGAAGAATAAGGGATTTACGAGAAGACAATGACAAAACCCAAGCAGAAGTTGCCGAATATCTCGGTATGAAGCAACCCCAATATCACAGATACGAAACAGGCACTCGCGATATTCCTACAGATATTTTAATTGCTTTAGCCGAATACTATAACACAACAACCGATTATATTCTCGGTCTTACAGATACTATTGAAAAAAAGTGAAAGCAGATATATTATATCTACACCAATAATTTTAAGGAAGTGTTTTTATGGATTGTATTTTTTGTAAAATAGCTAACGGCGAAATCCCCGCAACAAAGGTTTATGAGGATGATACAGTTGTTGCTTTCAATGACCTTGAGCCCCAGGCACCAACCCATATTCTCGTAATCCCCAAAGCACATATTTCTTCCGCTGCAGAAGTAAATGAAGAAAACAGCGCAGTAATATCTCACATTTTCGAGGTTATTGCAAAGCTTTCAAAAGAGCTTAATATGACAAACGGTTTCCGCGTTGTTAACAACTGCGGTGATTCCGCAGGTCAGACTGTTAAGCACATTCATTTCCACGTTATGTCAGGAAGAAAATTCACTTGGCCCGCAGGCTAAATTTTAATGAGGTAACATTATGAAAAGACCGATGCTCGTTTCAGGCACAGCAATTGGGTTAAGCAGCGCTATTCTCATTTTAATGGGAATAAAAGCTCTCCCCTTTTTGCTCTTGGGCGCAGTATCGGTCTTTGCTTTATTTTTCATAAAACCACTTAAATTAAGAGATAAAATTATCATTCCTGCTATTTGTATTTCGATAGTTTTAAGCTGCATTTTCTTCGGAATATATCATTTCACAAAAATCGCACCAGCAACAAAGCTCGATAACACATTTACCGATATTTCAGGTAAAATCATCACCACTCCTCAAAAAACTGCCTACGGTACAAAGCTTACAATAAAAACTGACCGTATAGGAAATGATAATAAAACAACTAAAATTCAAGTTCACCTATCTTCCGAATGTGACATAGACTTTAAGCTCTATGATTACATATCTCTCCCCAACACAAAGCTGACAATTGTCCGTAATGAATACAACAAACCCAATGCAGATTCCATAAGTGACGGAATAATTCTTGAAGCAGAAGCTATTAACATAAATGTTCTTTGGGAAAGTGAGAAAACCCCTTATTATTACTGCTTAAGATTCAAAGAAATAGTAACAGAGCAAATAAAAGCATATCTTCCCGAATATGAAGCGGGGTTCCTTCTGGGTATGCTTTTCGGCGATAAAACAGAGCTCGACAGCGATATAGTGAACGATTTTCGCGCAACGGGCATTGCTCATTTGCTTGCGGTTTCAGGTCTTCATACAAGCACCTGGTGCGCATATATAATTGCATTTTTGAAGCTTTTCAAAAGAAAAGAAAAATTCCGTAATATTATCTGCTTTTTCTTCCTCTGCGGACTTTGTATTGTTTCAGCATTCACTCCATCGGTTATGCGAGCCTCAATTATGATGGCGGTGGTTCTCTTTGCACCTTTCTTTAAGGAAGAGCAAGACCCATTAAATTCTTTAGGCTTTGCAGTAGCCGTTCTCACCTTAAGCAACCCTTATATAATAACCGCTGCAAGTTTTCTCCTCTCGGTTTCTGCTACATTGGGTGTTTTGGTGTCACTTAATATTTACAATAAAATACAATATATTCTTTTAAAGATTAACTTTACACCTCTGCGAAAATTTGCCGAATATTTTTTCTCCAGTTTATTCTCCACAACCTTTGCAGGACTTTTTACTCTCCCTATCTCTGCATATTTCTTTGGTGTATTCAGTCTTGTTTCACCCATAACAAACATTTTATGTGTCAAACCTGCCTTCTGGAGTATGCTTTTCGGTGTAATGGGAACCGCAATTTCTTTCATTCCGCAGAATATTGTTCAGTTAATTTCAATTTTCCTTTTTGATATATCAACTCTGTTTTCGGGCTTCGTTACAGATTTTGCAAACGCTTTGGAAAAACTTAAATTCTGCACTCTCCCCGTTCATAAAGAATATTTTCTTTTGGGACTTATTACCATTACTGTAATTGCACTTATTGGATTTTCAAAATACAAAAAAAAGAAAAACAAAAAAACATTAAAAATCACTTCTGTTGTTTGTGTATTTGCAATGAGTTTGAGTATCGTTCTTCCTTGCACAGAGTTAACCCCTGCAACCCTTTCTGTTATAAATGTAGGAAACGGCGTTAATATAAGCCTTCGCCAAGGGCTCAACTATGCTTACTTTAACTGCGGTGCAAATGTTGACGACACCTTTTTAGATTACACACCCGTAGCAAAATGCGAAGAACTGAAATTCCTTTATGTTGGTGATAACGGAACTGCTACAAATTCTATCACTGACTATTTGACTGCCCTTTCTCCCGAAACCACAGTTGTTACAGAATATGCTAAAGGTGAATTAAACGAAAGTTCAGTTAATTTGCCCTCAAATACTTTTATATCAAATTCATATACTCATAAGTTTAATGATGAAATAACTCTCGAAACCGTTGACACATACCCTGTAAGTTGTGTTATAATAAAAGGGTATGGAAAGAGCGTTGCAATTTGTTATGGCAGCAGTTTAGATATAGAATATATTTTCGAAAATTATGGTATTCCCGATGTTCTTGTGCTTTCGGAAAATATACCCAAAGCTCTTCCCGAGAATGTTGATACTTTAATTATCAGTAGCGACAGCGATATAATAATTAACAAAAATATTCCAACACTTAAAAATCAATGTAACGAATTTTACACCACCGCCGAAAGCGGTGATGTTAAAATAAGGGTGAAATGAGTTATCCAAACCTGCCTAAAAGCAAATCTTTTTAAGTCTTTTCGGCGTTTCGGTCTTGAAAGGCGCCAGCCTATCTTCGCCCTCAACACCAAAAACTCATCAAAAATCTTTTGCTTTTAGGTCAAAGATTTTATACAGTGCGGATTTGTGGTCAGCCAAGGCAAAAACGCAGCTAATCCTTTCGGATTGGCGAGTATTTTAACACAGGATGAACGGAAATCCGCCTGTAGAAAACACGGTTCGGATAATTCCTTTCACCCTTCTTGTAAAGGAGAAACACAATGTTTTTAAATGAAGAAACCTTGAAAAAACAAATTAAAACCGGTGAATTCAGTAACCTTTATCTCCTTTACGGTAATGAGGGTTATTTAAAGCAATTCTATGCAAATCAAATTTGTGCAAAATCCGTCAGCAAGGATTTTGCAGATTTCAACCTAAAAAAGCTTGATGGCAAAGATACAAATCTCAACGAAATTTACGACTGCACTACCTCTTTTCCTATGATGGACAACTTCACCTGCACCATTGTTAAAGACTTTCCTTTGAATACCTATATAGGCGACCGAGGAAAAATGGACGAAGAACTCCATACAATTATCGCAGATATTCCCGAAACCTCAATCCTTGTTTTCTGGATGGACACTATTGAGGTTGATGAAAAGAACTCTAAATGGGCAAAGATAATAAAAGCTTTTGATGAAGCAGGTGCTTGCGCTAAAATTGACAAGCGCACCCGCTCCGCTCTTGAAAAACTTCTTGTTACCTCTGCCGCCAAAAAGGATTGCTCACTTTCCAGAGATACCGCAGGGTATATGATAAACCTTGTTGGCGAGGATATGAGTACTCTGCAAAACGAGCTTAATAAGGTTTGTGCTTTTGCCGGGTCCGGCGAAATCACAAAAAAGCATATTGATGAAACGGTTATTGTAAGCGTTGAAGCGAAAATCTTTAATCTTTCGAGAATGATAGCAAAAGGCGAAGCCGATGGAGCTTTTGAAACGCTTTCTAATCTTTTCAAGCTCCGTGAAGAGCCTGTTGTGATATTGGCGGTGCTTTCAAAAGCATTTGTTGATATGTACCGTGTTAAAGCCGCGAAAGAGAAAGGAATTTCCTATACCGCTCTTGCAGATGCTTTCCCCTCTGCTTACAAAGGAAAAACCTTTATCCTTGACAATGCCGCCCGCGACGGCGCAAACTACACTGTTACCCAGCTTAAAAATGCGCTTACAATTCTTTCTGACACAGACCGCCGTTTAAAATCCACAGGTGAAGACGGCAAAACAGTACTTGAAGAGCTTATATTAAGGTTGTTGAGAGTTTAATGATAAAAATTGACAGAGTTGTTATTGTAGAGGGACGTTACGATAAAATAAAGCTTTCCTCTATTCTTGACGCGGTTATTATAGAAACCGACGGTTTCGGCGTTTTTAACGATAAAGAAAAACAAAAATTAATAAGAAAGCTTGCGGAAACAAAAGGTCTTTTAATATTAACAGACAGCGATTCCGCTGGGTTTAAAATCCGTTCTTTTATTCGTGGAATTGTACCGAGTGAACAAATCAAACACGCCTACATACCCGATATTTTCGGCAAAGAAAAGCGCAAAACCGAGCCTTCAAAAGAGGGTAAATTGGGTGTTGAGGGCGTAAAGGTTCAGGTTATAATTGATGCTCTCGAAAAAACGGGAGTTCTCTGCGAAGAAACAGAAAAAACAGAGCGCAGAGGAATTACAAAGCTTGATTTATATGAAGATGGACTTTCGGGAAAACCTGACAGCGATGCTTTAAGAAAAAAACTTCTCAAACATTTAGAATTACCCGAAAGGCTTACATCAAATGCACTTGTGCAAATTTTAAATACATTTCTTACTTTTGAAGAATACAAAACCGCTATTGAGGTAATAAGAAGCAATGGTTAATAAAAACGATGAATTCAAACTGAATATAACCGGCTACACCTCCGAGGGTGGCGGTGTAGGAAAATTCGATGGCCAAGCAATTTTCGTTGAAAACACCGCTGTGGGCGACGAAATTCTCTGCCATATTATAAAAGCAAAGAAAACATACGCTATCGGTAAAGCAATGAAAATCATAAAGCCGTCAAAAAGCAGAATTGAACCCCAATGTGAAGCGTTCAAAAGCTGTGGCGGTTGCTCCTTCGGTCATATAAAATATGAAGAAGAGCTGAAATACAAGGCTCAAAAGGTAAAAGATGCTTTCGAAAGAATCGGCGGTCTTTCCCCCGAATTCAAGCCTATAATTTCTTCTCCCGAAACCACTCGCTACCGCAACAAAGCCCAGTACCCCGTAAGGCGAGAAAACGGCATTCTAAATATCGGCTTTTATGCAAAGAAAAGTCACAGAGTAATTGACGGCGGTGACTGCCTTTTGCAGCCCGAGGATTTCACAAGGATTATTGAAATCTTCAAAAACTGGATTAATGAAAATAATATTACAGTTTATAACGAAGAAATCGGCATTGGTCTTCTTCGCCATATTTATTTAAGAAAAGCCTTTGCAACAGGCGAAATTATGGTCTGCGCCGTAATTAACGGTGTCTCTCTCCCCCAAAGCGACGAGCTTATAGAAAAACTCAAAGAGGTTGAGGGCTTTAAAACATTGGTTGTTAATATAAACAGAGAAAACACTAATGTGGTTTTAGGTGACACTTGCACCGCCCTTTACGGTGACGGCTATATCACCGACATCCTCTGCGGTGTTAAAATCAAGCTTTCTCCCCTTTCCTTTTATCAAGTAAACAGAAACGGTGCAGAGCTTCTTTATAAAAAAGCTGCAGAATATGTTGCACCAACACCCGACCAGACAATACTTGACCTTTATTGCGGTACGGGTACAATCGGTCTTTCAATGGCAAACTCTGTTAAAGAATTGGTTGGTGTTGAAATCATCTCCGAAGCTATTGAAGATGCAAAGGTTAATGCAAAGCTCAATAACATTGAAAATGCAACATTCATTTGTGGTGATGCAAGCGTTGCCGCAGAAAAACTGAAAGAAGAGGGCATAAAGCCCGATACAGTAATTCTCGACCCACCGAGAAAAGGTTGTGCAGAAGAGCTTTTGAGAACAGTTGCAGAAATTGCTCCAAAGAAAATAGTGTATGTTTCTTGCGACCCTGCAACCCTCGCCCGCGACTGCGCAAGGCTTTTAGATTTAGGTTATGTAGTGCAAGAGGTTACTCCTGTTGATATGTTTCCACGAACTTCACACGTAGAATCAGTCGCATTGTTAATTAAGAAAGGAAAATAAACTATGACTCCAGGACTCACACGCCGAGAGCGTGAAATCACTGATATAGAACAAATAACAAAAATTCTCGAAAAAGAGAATATTACACATATCGGTCTTGTTGACGGTGACGAGCCTTATGTGGTACCTATGAACTATGGTTTTACAATGGAAGACGGAAAACTCACTCTCTATCTTCACGGTGCAACTGAAGGCAAAAAGATCAATTTAATGAGAGCTAACCCAAAGGTATTCTTCTCAATTGAAAGTGATGTTACCGCTTTTTCGGGAAATGTTGCCTGCCAATACGGCACATCTTACTCTTCAATTATGGGAAAAGGTACTGCAAAAATCCTCGATGATGTTGAAGAGAAAAAGAGCGGACTTTCAATATTTATGAAATCCCAGACAGGTCTCGATTTCGAATTTAATGACAGAATGGTAAGTGCCGTTGCGGTAATAAGAATTGATGTAAGCGATTACACCGCAAAGCACAGACCACTCCCCATTCAAAATCAAAAGCAAATGGGAAAATAAGAAATATAATCCCCTTGAGTTTTTTTGAAAAACTCAAGGGGATTATCATATTATCTTTCGACCGCCTTTGCAGAGATTATGTTACCCTCTGCAGATTTGTAAGAAATTTTAACCTTATCGCCTGTGTTGAGGATTACAACTGAATCGTCATCAGAAGCGGAAATTGAATAGTAAGTCTTGTTGCCGTCAAGAGCAATGTAGTAAATACTGTTGCCGTTAACAACTGCGGAGCGAATGTCCGTAATAACACCACTTACTGTTTCAAGCTTTGCAGGTTCTTGTGTTCCCTCTGTACTGTCGCCTGCTGTTTCGCCACCGGTCAAAGCATCTGGAAGAATTGCATTATAAGTGATTTCAAGAACCTTCTTTGTACTTGCTTTAACCTTACTTACGTAAGATTTAAGACAAGCTTCAAGGTCGGGGTTAGCGTCGTCCTCGCTTCTTACAGCATCCTGAACGCGTTCAACGCTTACCATTGCATAGCTCTTAACAACATCGTTGTCTTTGAGAGCCATAAAGTAGGTTGCTTCGCCGTCAAGGTTAAGGAGAACAGGGAATGTTGCTTTCCAGCCCTTATCGGAAACGATACCTTCAGCAGAAGTCTGAGCACCTTTTTC
Source organism: Acutalibacteraceae bacterium (assembly GCA_045536495.1). Lineage (GTDB taxonomy): Bacteria > Bacillota > Clostridia > Oscillospirales > Acutalibacteraceae > DTU089. The sequence continues at coordinate 63,061 of JAZSNR010000041.1, read as the reverse complement.
GGTAGTACCTGAAATTCTCTGGAAAACAGCTTCCTTTGTACGCTGGTTGATAATTGCAAAGCCTACGATAGAGTCGTCATTTGTAACTGATGTAACACCTGTGTAAAGCCAAACGTCATCACCGCTTGCAATATAGCTTGAGCCCATTGTTGTTGAAACAACACCGCTCTGACCGATATAGCCGTTGATGAAACCGCCTGAATATTTACCGTAGTAGTTATACTGCTGAACAAGAAGGTCATCAGAATAAATCTGGTCAATCCATTGAATTTCTTCATTAGTCTTAACGTCTTCAATGTCATAGTATTTAATATTATTCTTATCGCAAGCATCAACAAGAACAACACCTATAACATCTGTACCGCCGATAAGACCTACTGTTTTGTCAACTCTTTCGCAAACCCACCAGGGATGACCGTTTTCGTCAATTTCAAGAGATGGTGTACCATACATATATGTGGGGTATGCGAAACGAAGCACACGAGAAAGCTTTTCGTTGAAATACTCGCTTGTTGAAACCTTGATATTGGGAAGACTCATATCCTTGAGAACAACTGCGTTTGCTTCCTGAGTATACATATTAACTGCAAGGTAAGCAGGAAGACCGTCACGGGTATTCTTCAACCATTTGAAGACATCGCCGTATTTAAGAGGGAAAATTCTGTAAGGATTTCCCTTATAGTTAATCTGAGTTGAATAAGCCTCGTCGATAACGAACTGTGAAACCCATTCGGAAAGGTCACCGAGCTTTTTGTTTGCAAGGTTGAGAGCAACGTTTTTATCTATCATAGGAACGCTGCTGAAATCCTTAAGGCTTGTAATTGTTGTAATACTATCTTCGGATTCGCCGAAGTCTTCAGTTTTAACCTCTATAATTTCACTATAATCTCTTGCACGGAAAAGCGCAGCAGAGGTAAGATAACCAACGCCGAGAATAAGTGCAAACACAAGACCTATTGCAACAGGAACAATTGACTGTTTTTTAACATAGGTAATGTATTCGGGCCTAATAAATGCCTTTGAGGTAAGGAAAATCATACCCACATAAATTGCAATAACAACCGCAATAAAGTAGTAAAAATCAAGGGATTTAAAGTTTAAAGCAGGAAGCATAAAATAATATGCAACTGCGCCACCGATGATTGTTACAATAAGGCTGATTATGATTTTGAGAACTTTTTTATCCGGAGGAATAACAACCTCTTTTGGTCTGCCCTTACCGGAAAAATCCACTTTAATAGGATCCATTTTGACAACTCCTTTAAAAGAAATATATTTCTTTAGTTTTTCTATTATAGACTATAGTGATATTAAATACAAGTCTAATTTTGTTAATAAAATACTGTATTTACGGCATTTTCCAGTCGCTGACTGACGAATAAAGACTATTACTGTCACCAACTCCTGAAATATTAGGATTTACTGCTACGACTGCTTTTCTGTAAAACAGCGGTAAAAAAGGAATCCTTGAACTGAAGTTCTCAACAAAAACCTTAGTATTGCTCTCGCCGTTTTTATACATAGAATAAATTTCATACATTTCTTCATTTATTCCGTAATTAAGCTTGCCCTCTTTGGAGAAAAACCCCGAAAGGTCGCAGTTGTTGGTTAATTTCGTTTCACCGATATAAAAACTGTAATGCCCCTCTTCAAGAGCTAAAACAAAATCTTCTGTTTTTTCATATTTTCTTATTTTCACACCGAACCCCAATTTTTCAAGCTGTGCTTTAAAATTTTCGGCAACTGTTAATTTATACGGATTTTGGGTGCAAACTAGAATATCAACTCTCAAAGCAGCAGAGCCGTTTGTGCGAACTCCATCGGAATTTATCTGGTCGTAGCCGTGACGTTCGAGAACACCTATCGCCTTTTCAAGATTACCGTTCTCGCCGATAAGTTCCATATCCTTGAGCTCATAATAATCCTTTTTAAAAGGTGTTACCGTAGCAGTACCCTGACCCAAAAAAGAAGATGATGCAATTATATTTCTGTCAATTCCTATATTAATAGCCTGACGCACCCAATCAATTGATGTTACCGTTCCTGCCCATTGGGAATTAATCCCCACATAAACAAGATTATTAAGTCCCACAGAAACTGTTTTTGAAGAAAGATTAATATATTCCTCGAAGCTTAAATCATTCTTAAAAAGACTTATCTTATTGGCTTTAAAAGGGTAAATGGGGCTTGAAATACCCGCCATATCGTAAAGAGCAATTTGTCTATTCCAGCTGTCTTTATAATCTCTGTGATTTTTATTTACCTCAAAATACAAAGCATCTGCAGTTTTTTCTAAAGTATATTTACCTGTTCCGATATAGCCGCCGTCACTGCTCTTGGCAATAGGAAAATCCAAAGTATTAAGTGCCATAGGGTCCGCGCTCGAAAGAGTAAATCTTACTGTATAATTATCAACAAGTGTTATTGAGCTGATATTAGAAAGCTGTGCTTTATAATAGGGACTGCTTTTTGCTTTTTCATATGAGGATTTAACGTGAGAAGAAATAAATTCTCCGCCGTCGCTGAATTTATTTCCTTGTAAAAGCTTAACAGTAACCGTCTTTCCGTCAATTTCTCCGCTTGCGGCAAGTTGAGGTGAACCTTTTCCGTCTTCGGTGGGAATATAAAGGCTTTCATACATTATCGGTAACAAGTCACGATTTAAAGAACTTTCTGTTTTAAAAGGATTAAAATCCGCCGCGCTTGTAAAGGGCAAAGATATATTTGAAGTAACAACGGGCGTTGGTAATACATATTCCTCGTCCGTTGTAGGCTCGTCTTTGTCCTTGTTGCCGTCGCAGGAGCAAAAAGCAAATAAAAGGGAAAGAATAAGAAGTATTGAAATAAATTTTCTCATCTTACAGACACCCTTTCTATTGATATTGCTTTACCTGTTTTTTCGTCGATTTCCAAAAGGCAACCGTCCATAGAATATTCGCTCTTTGCATTTTCAAATCTTACGGGCAAATTGCTTTTGAATTTTCTTATGGTAAGCTCGGGCTCAATACCAAGAACAGATTGAACAGGACCCGTCATACCCAAATCCGTGATATATGCCGTGCCCTTTGGTAAAATCTGTTCATCGGCAGTCTGCACGTGGGTATGAGTTCCCACAACTGCCGTAACCTTGCCGTCAAGATAAAAGCCCATTGCACGTTTTTCTGCAGTTGCTTCCGCATGGAAATCAACAATTACGGTTTTGCATCCGTCAATTTCCTCTAAAGCCTTGTCAATTTCCCAAAAAGGATTTCCTAAAGGCTCGGAGAAAACCGTTCCCAGCATATTTATAACCGCGATGCGATATCGTCCCTTGTCAATAATCCCAACACCCCTGCCGGGCGCACCTTTTGGAAAATTGTAAGGACGTATTACAGGCACATTTTTATCAAGGTATTCCATTATTTCGGGTCTTTTGAAGGTATGATTGCCAAGAGTTATGAAGTCCACACCGCTCGAAAAAACCATTTCACACGATTTTGGTGTAACACCGTTACCTTGTGCGGAATTCTCTCCGTTTGCAATGCACACATCAATATTATTTTTTCTTTTGTAGTCAGGAAGCTTTTTCATTAAAAATTCGCAACCGCCCTGACCAACAACATCGCCTAAAAAAAGCAAGCGCATAAGTTTACCATCGTTTCTATATATAGATTAGAAAAAGCGAAACCCACCGTAGCGGGAGGGTTTCGCAAAAATGATTTAATTATTTCGCAAATTCAATTGCTCTGCTTTCTCTGATTACGTTAACCTTAATTTGACCGGGATATTCAAGGTCGCTTTCGATTTTCTTAACAATATCTCTTGCAAGAAGAATCATCTGGTCGTCTGTAACAGCATCTGGCTTAACCATAATACGAACCTCACGACCTGCCTGAATAGCAAAGGAATTATCAACACCGGGGAAGGAGTTTGTAATCTCTTCAAGCTTCTGCAAACGCTGAATGTAAGACTCGATATTTTCACGTCTCGCACCGGGACGAGCAGCGGAAATAGCGTCAGCCGCCTGAACAAGACAAGCGATAAGTGTTTTCGCCTCAACATCACCGTGGTGGGCCTGAATAGCATGAATAACTTGCTCATTTTCTCTGTTCTTTTTGGCAACCTCAACACCAAGCTCGATATGAGTACCCTCTTTTTCGTGGTCGAGAGCTTTACCGATATCGTGGAGAAGACCTGCTCGCTTTGCCAGCTTCACATCTGCGCCAAGCTCAGCCGCCATAAGACCTGCAAGGTAAGAAACCTCGAGAGAGTGGTTAAGAACATTCTGACCGTAACTTGTACGGTATTTAAGCTTACCGAGAAGCTTAACAAGTTCACCGTGAAGACCGTTAACACCTGCATCAATAACAGCTTTTTCACCTGTCTGCTTAATGGTGTTTTCAACCTCACGCTTTGATTTTTCATACATTTCCTCAACGCGAGCAGGATGAATTCTGCCGTCGGAAACAAGCTTTTCAAGAGTGAGTCTTGCAATTTCACGTCTTACAGGCTCAAAGCAGGAAACTGTAATTGCTTCGGGAGTATCGTCAATAATAAGGTCAACACCTGTAATTGTTTCAATAGTGCGGATATTTCTACCCTCACGGCCGATGATACGACCTTTCATTTCGTCATTGGGGATTGTAACAACGGAAACTGTTGCTTCTGCCGCGTGGTCTGCAGCGCAGCGCTGAATTGCACCGGAAATAATTTCCCCTGCAAGATTGTCCATATCGTCCTTGAGCTGTTGCTCATAGTCGAAAATCTTAGCAGCTTTTTCGTGAGTAAGCTGTTCCTCAAGAGTTTTGAGAATAACATCTTTAGCCTGCTCTTTAGTGTAACCGGAAATTCTTTCGAGAATTTCGAGCTGGCTCTTTTTGAGAGATTCAACCTCTTGCTCTTTAGCTTCCAAGTCTTTAACCTTCTGAGCTAAAGTTTCTTCTTTCTTTTCCTGATTTTCGATTTTTTTGTCAAGACTTTCTTCTTTTTGAATGAGTCTTCTTTCCTGGCGCTGAACTTCTGCACGTCTTTCGCGCAAATCCTGTTCAGTTTCAGATCTTAATTTGTGAATTTCATCTTTGGCTTCAAGAATTGTTTCTTTCTTTTTCTGCTCAGCCTCTGTCATTGCATTGTTAACAATGCGTGCAGCTTCTTCTGTAGCAGAGCCAATGGCAGCCTCCGCAACTTTTTTACGGTGAGCGCCGCCGACAACAAATCCCACAACGCCGAAAACAACGGCAGATGCAATAATAAGTCCTATTGCTAAACCGAGATTCATATTATCGGTGCTCCTTTCATAATTAAAATAAAAAACAAAAAGCGACGAAAATGCAAAAGCACTTTCCGTCACCGAGAATGCGATAAGAAAATAAAAATCTAATTATCGCCTATAATAAAAGTTTTGTCGCAGACATTCACATGCGTGCGAGATATATCTATAAATAAAATATAAAAATGACTAAATAAACATGCAAAAAAATCATAAAAACAGAAAATTTATGTGATTTTGAGAATATTTATTCAAGGAAAATATATAAAAAATATAAATAACAAAACGATTATCATATCATACGGATAGTGCATTATTTACATAAATAACACATCATCTCGTATATTATAATAAATTAACTGCCAATAGTCAAGAAAAAATGAACATCAAATTAAAAGTTTTTTGTAAAAATTTGTCAGTAATTTTGCATAACAGCATAATTTTTCTGAAAATCCTACAAAATTTAAAACAAAATACTTTTCCACAAACCTATTTCCTCTTGCTTTTTCTTATGGGTTATGCTACAATTTCACAAGTTGCAACTTGCAAATGATAAATATTAAAATCCGCAACAACATAAAAATGTTCGGAAGCGAAGCTTCCCCGATAATTTTGTATTCTTCATTCTGCATTTTGCATTTATATTCGCGGGTGTGGCGGAATTGGCAGACGCGCCAGATTTAGGTTCTGGTGGCACCCCCGTGCAGGTTCAAGTCCTGTCACCCGCACCAATAACGAAAGAGTCACTTTTGTGGCTCTTTTGTTATTTTATGAGAAAGGCAATTGGACTTGAACCTGCCCTCGGCGAAAAATCATTTTATAGAATTACAACACCCCAACTGGTTCGCAATTGGGGTGTTGTTCAATTAAGGGGGGTATCGTTTTTATGAAGCTAATACCATATTAATCACGTTTTGATAAGATGCAGCATCTAGTTCATCTGAAACACAACCATTGGCAGCATAGATTTCTTCTTCTGTTGCTGTTTTGTGTCCGGCTGAAACAAGTGCAGCGTAGGAAGCATCAAGAACATCACAAACGCCGTCTCCGTTAAGGTCGCCATTTATGATAACCTTGAAGCTATCTGTTTGGCTGTCATTTGTCAAGTCAATTGATGTACCTGTTCCAAAATACCCATAGCTATTCATATTAGATGTAAGCTCTGCAGGTATAAGATATGTTACAAGATTCTTAAAATCTTTTGCAAGATATATATCGCTGAAAACAAGTTTGTTAGCATAATCTATCTTTGAACCTTTTTGAGCAAAGAGATGTTTTTGTTCACTTGTTGTAAACTCAAATTCGTATGTACTGAAGTGATCTGTCTTGAACTTCACATTCATTCCGTTCTGCTCACTAGGAAGCAATGTTCTTGAGCCATCATCATTCACACGATACACATTTGCTGTTGCATCATCAGGAATATCATTTTCAAACACTTCATCAAGCTGAACTGAAATTTCAATATCACCATCAGGTTGATGCTTGTCGCCTTTTTCGTCAACATAATCCAATTCATATGTTGCTGTGTTGTAGCTTGCATCAGGCTCCTGGTTAGTATCCTTGCCTTCAAGTCTAAGTGCCTTTGAGTCCTTGATACCGCAGACGGTACATCGTGATCCTGCATTTTCAATAGCATTCTGATTATTTGATGCAGTAATTACTTCCCAGCTATGCTCACAAGGTTCGATTTCCTCTTTATAGGTACCGCCACATTCACAAGTATATGTAAGTGTACCACCCTCTGTACAGAGTTTAAAATCCTTGGCTACATTGTATTTATGATAATGAGCATCATAAATTGCTGTAATTGTAATATTTTCACTTGGCATTATTTCAGGAATTTCTTTATCCCAACCCACAAATGCACCACCGATTGAGTTATTGTAAACCTCGGGTATTGTTATGAAATCACCTACTGCATATTTAACATCAGTAATTTCACCGTCGATATTCCAAGAGATTTTATACTCATTCTTAAGAAGCTCTGCATCAAATACTCTAACCTCGTTATTGAGAGTAAGATTTGCTGGTACATTCCAACCGATGAAGTTATAGTCTGTGCCGAAATCAGTTGCAGGAGCAATTACCTTTGTGGTAGATGAAAGTCTATTGATAGCATAAGGAATATTATTGATATTAAACACAGCTATACCGCTTGTGCCACCAATATCCACACTATTTGGTGCAAATACTGCCTCATAACCTTCGCCATTTTCAAGGATAACACCACTTTCAAATGTACCTACCTGATATGTGCCACTCTTAAGGGTGTTACCATTTGCAGTTGCTCGGAAAGTAAAATCAATTACAAATTTTTCTTTCTCTGCCCAGGGCTCAATACCACTGATTACAATAGTTGTCGTGCCATCTGCATTGCGGATAATTGAAATCTTATCATTTGTAACACCAAGGTTTTCTATTGCGCTCTTACGGATTGCCTCTTCCTGAACACTTGTGAGAGTGAAATACTTTGTGAGTGTGTATTTAAGTGTAGCATTTGTAAACCTGCCTGTATGAGTTGTTGTTTCTTCAACAATTGATGTGAATACATCTGAAAGTCTTGAAACATCACCAACATTGAGATAATATCCATTCTTGTTAGATGTTGTTTCATTTGAATATTTATTAAGAATCTTAACCTCATTGTAATTTGAAGAAACATAATTCATAAAGTTATTTACATTTTTGTCTGCAGATGTTGTTCTATCAAACACACCCACACTGTACACGGTTGCATCGTATATATTCTTGAGCTGATATGCATTCTGTATTGCTACATTTGCAACACTGTATTCAAAATTGCTGTAGCTTGTTGGAACACCATCTGTTAAGAACACAACTACTCTCTGTCTGTTATCAATTACGGGATTATTTGCAAAGATGTTTGATGCCATTTCAAGACCGAGGTCTGCTTTTGTTGCGCCCTCTGCATCTATTGCTTTTACAGCACCTGCGATTATATCATTAAGCTTTCCGTTATCATTTACGCTAACGAGAGCATTTTTGTAATCTGCATTTGTTGTTTTATTATACTTAACAACATTTGCTGTGAGAAGCTCCGTGTTTTCATAATTAAGATTATTATTGCTACCTGAAGCAAAACCTACAACTGCAATTCTATGGTCTACTGAATTTGCGATTGCATCTGCAAGTATTTCATTACTGAAGTTGCTTACAGCATTTTTAAGAGCGTTCTTCTTGCCACCATCCGTCATACTGCCTGACTGATCAAGAACAAAGATAATATCAAGAGGTACCGCCTTTGTTGTGGTGGTAACGATAGTTTTGCTCTGGGCAGAAACATTAAGATTAATTTCTACTTCACCGGTTGATGAATAGTAGTCTGCTGTGTTACCTGCCTTTAAGCCTTCAATTTCCTCTGTGGGAATTACTGTATATACTGCATTAACAGTAAAGTTTTTATTTCTTACTTCAAAGTTTTCCCATTCACCAGTGAACTTATCTTTATGAGGAACTTCAGGGATTTCTATTTCTGTTGCGTCCTCGGGGAAATCTACTGTTGCAACAACATCTCCATCAGCAACAAATGTTGCTGTGTATTTAAGGAGTTTTGGTATTGTTTCCTCTTCTGTCATTTCACAGTTGTAGCACTTGTGCTCTCTTAAACCTTCTGTATCCATTGTCGGCTCTGTTTTGATGTACCAAGCGCCGAAGATATGTCCAGCATATGAAATTTCTTCAACATCCTGTTTATCATCACAACGCAAGCAATGGTGTGATTTTTCACCTTTTGTCAAGCAAGTGGGATCAATATCAATAGTCCACATTGTTGAATAATGGTGTCCGAGAGCAAGCACTTCCTGAGTCACTGTGTCATCGCAATTCTCACAAACTTTGTATCTTGAACCGTCCGTTTCACAAGTTGCTTCAACATCAAATATCCACGCACCGTAACTATGACCTGTTGCAGAAATACGTGTTGTATCCTTAGTTGCATCACAATTCAAACAGTGATGGGATTTTATACCATTTTCTGTACATGTGGGAGCTACATCAATTGTCCAATACAACGAATACTCATGTTCATTGGCATCTGTTTCCTCAATCTCTTCCCACTCACAAATCTCACATATACGGCTTTTTACTCCCTTATCGGTACATGAAGACTCGCTTGTTATTTGCCAAGGACCAAAACAATGGCCGTAAGCTGAAATGACAGTTTCGTCCTGTTTTTCCAAACAATTAAGACAGTGGTGAGATTTCACACCATCTTCGGTACAAGTCGCTTCCAAATCAATCTCCCAAAGAGTTGAAAACTTATGTCCTGTTGCGGGAATATCGGTAATATTAATTCTTTCTTCGCAACGACTACAGTGATTGGATTTAATTCCCTTTTCAGTACATGTAGCACTTTTATCTATAGTCCATGCGCCTGTATAATCGTGACCCAATGCGGGAAACACTTTTATTTCAACATCTTTGCACTGGGAACAAACACGATAGCCTTCGCCGTCAGAAACACATGTTGGCTCAACGTTAAATTGCCAGTTACCATAATAATGGAGTGTGTTAAAAGTAAAGGAATATCTTGTTGCAAGATTTTTAGCAGCAGTTTCAGGGTAACCATTCACAACAAGCTCTACCGGTGGCCTTGGGTCATCATGGCCTAACTCATTAAAGCCTGCATAATAGGATATATCAGTAACGTTATCCAAAATCGTTACATTTCTCAACTCTCCTGTTTCGAAAAATGCGCCCTCGTAAATTGTTGAAACACCATCCGGAACAATATATTCTGTTTCGGTTTTTCCTGATGGATAACGATAAAGAATAGTTTTATCCTTATTGAAAAGCACACCATCCTCAGTTGAACAATAGTACTCATTTTCTTCATCAACAACAATTTCTTTTAAACTGTTGGTGTGCACAAACTCTGTATATAAGCTATTGACATTACGGGGAATATTTATTGATTCCAACGAACTGCAGTAATCGAAAGCATACATACCAATGGTAGTAACACTATCAGGAATTGTAATATCCACAAGGGATTTACACCCGTAAAATGCCCTCATATCAATTTTGGTTATGCTTTCCGGGAGTTTAACACTTTTTAAAGATGAACAATCATTGAAAACATCAATACCTATCTCAGGAACACCATATGGCACCGATATTTCCTCCAAAGATGAACAATCCCTGAAGCACCACCATTGAATATCCTTTAATGATGCCGGCAATTCAATTTCATAGAGATTTTCGCAATTATCGAAAGCTCCTGCACCCAGTGTTTCCAATGTTGTTGGTAAATAAACTGACTCCAACAATGTACTATTACTGAATGCACCATCATCAATAAGTTTCAAACCTTCCGGTAAATTCAATTCTTTTAATTTATAAGCATTTGTAAAGGAATATTGCCCAATCCTGGTTACTTTAGAACCCAACGTCAATGTTTCCACTGAATTACAATCATAAAAAGCGTGGTTTGCAACATATGTAAGATTTTCGCTCAATTTTATATTTTTGACCGATGTGCAACCATCAAAAGCATGGATATCTACATACCATACTGTATCCGGCAATAATATTTCTTCTAATGATGTACAGTAATTAAATGCGTATGCACTTATAGTCACCAAAGAACTGCCGAAATCAATTTTCTTTAATCCCGTAGCTTCTAAAAAACTATACATTTCTACTTCTGTAACATCATCGCCAAAATACAGTTCTTCTAGGTTCTCGCACTTATAAAAGGCGTATCTGTCTATCAAATCAATACCCAATCCTGTTGGAATTGTAAGACTTTTTTGCTTGTTTCCCAATGGATATGCAACAAGGGTGGCTGAAGAGCCTCCACTTAGTATAGACCCTGTTTTTCTATATAAAACGCTGTCAATTTCAAAGTAACGATTATTATCTAAAGATACAATAAAATCTTCAAGATTTGAACATGTGGAAAAAGCTCTATCTTGAATACTTTTAACATTTGCATGCAAACTAACACTTGTTATTGAAGAACACCCGTAAAATGCAAATTGCAAAACACTTTCTACCGTTTCAGGAATAACTAGTTCTTCTACTAACTTTGTTCCTTCGTATAACTCTGCACCGCAATTTAACGGATTTGATACAGTAGATTCAAATGTATAATTATACCAAGAGTTCAAGTCTGTAATTGATACCTTTCCTAGACTCTCGCACTCACTGAATGCACTTGAATCAAAGAATATGCTTTCTGAACAGAAAGATATGCTCTCTAATGCAGAACATTTTCTGAATGCATTTGAACCAATCGAACTCAGATTTTCTCCTGTTTCCACAGTTTTTAAAGCTATGCAATTATAAAAAGCCTTGGAGCCAATACTTACTACTGATTTCAACAGCACACTCTCAAGAGCAATACAATTTTCAAAAGCAGAAGTTTCGATAGTTGTTACGCTGTCGGGTAATTCTACTGATTTACTGTACACACAATTGTAAAAAGCTTTTTGTCCGATTGTTGAAACAGTATAGCCATCAATCTCACCGGGCACAACAACACACTCTTCTTCACCCGTGTACAATGAAATGGATATACTTCCGTCACTTAAAACTGTATAGGTGTACATTTCTTCAGTTGACTCAACAGTGGTTTCAGTATCGGCTGCTAAAGCAACTGACGAAAAAACTCCAAAAAACATTGCCAAAGCAAGAATAACAGAGAGTATTTTTTTCATAATACTGCCTCCTCTAAATTTTTATTTTTAAAAATCGACTTATGATTACACAATACAATTATACATTCAGTACAATAATAGTTTAAGACTCATTTTAACCAAAGTTTTATATTAGAAATTGTACACATTTATATGCTTGACCTCCTAAAAACCACTATATTTGACATGTTTAAAATTTAATGTTAGTATTAATCCACACGAACGACGGAGGTTTACTCTATGAAAAAAATCATGTGTTTAATACTTACTTGGTCTACAATCATAACATTTTGTGCTTGCACTCAAAAGGATGTTGAAACCCAAAATACAACAACCGAAAAAACTACAGCTACCACCACAGAAGAAATTTATAAAGATAGCAAATATCTCGGTAAATGGTACAATGCCGACACTACAGAAGAAATGCTTGTTTATGAATTTTTAGCAGACGGAACCGCTATATATGAAGGTAACCATAAAGGCACATGGGTTGAAAACGATGATGATATAACCATAAAAGTAAAAAAAGACAAAGAAGAAATTACTATGACAGGTTATTTTGTAATTTCAGGAGATGGCTTTGTTGCCCGTGCCAACGATAAAAATCAACACTACCTTGACGAAGGCAAGGGCGAACTCCAACTCGAAATTATGCTTACAGAAAACACTTGTGTTGATTGCATAAAAAATAAATAAGTTTCTAAATTCAATTTTTGCAAACTAAATTTTTACATACTGCTTGATAACCCATATTTCTGTATTATTATGCAAATGGTAGAAAAACTTGAAAATTGGAAAACTGAAAGCCCTTTATTCTACTGGATTTACGGCTTGTCATCCAGGTCCTGTTACCATTAGGTTCTGGTGGCACCCCCGTGCAGGTTCAAGTCCTGTCACCCGCACCAAATAGCAGAAATCCGATTTTTCGGGTTTCTGTTATTTTTACATATAAAAACTATTTTTATTGCAAAGCAAAGTGTTAACTGATATAATAACAGCAATTCTATAAAATAAAAAACGTTGGTGACTGATTTGACAGATTTAATAAACGAAATTAGTTTGCTGGTAAAAGAATGCGGAAAGGTTATTCTTAATGCAGACAGAGAAAAAATGGCAATTGATACTAAATCAGGTGTTGCAGATTTAGTTACTGAATATGATAAAAATATTCAGGAGCAACTTCAAATCGGCTTAAAAAAGATTTTACCTGAGGCAAAATTCATCGGTGAAGAGGGTTCGAAGGACAAGTTGACCGACGACGGTTATGCCTTTGTTGTAGACCCTATTGACGGCACAACAAATTTTATAAAAGATTATCATGTCAGCGCAATATCTGTTGCCTTATTAAAAGGCAAAGAGGTTGTAGCAGGCGTTGTTTATAACCCTTATCTTGATGAAACTTTCTCTGCAATAAAGGGACAAGGTGCATTCTTGAACGGTAAAAAAATCAGCGTTTCCTCTCAACCTCTTAATAATGCCCTTGTTCTTTTCGGGTCATCCCCTTATGATAAAACTCTTTTCAATAAAACTCTTGAAATACTTTCCGAATATTTCTATAAAGCTTTAGATATAAGAAGATGCGGTTCCGCTGCGTTGGATTTATGTTCAGTGGCTTGTGGCAGAGCAGAGCTTTATTTTGAATTGCAGACTTCTCCCTGGGATTTTGCCGCAGGCAAGCTCCTTGTTGAAGAAGCAGGCGGAGTTGTTACAACTCTTGATGGCTCTCCCCTTTCTTTTGAAGGCAAAACAACAATTTTAGCGAAAAATAATGTGATATAAAAAAATCGTTCAGGTTTTCCTGAACGATTTTTTTCTTATTTAACTAATTGAAAATATCTCTCTTCAAGCTCGTCATAATGAGTATAGTTTTCTGCCTGCTCTATAAGATTTTTTGCATCTGTATAGGGCTTGATAGCCTGTGTATAAACAGAAACTGCTTTAAGATAAGCCTTAAGGTCTTTTCTGATTTTTATACTGTCAAAGAAGCTATTGGCTTCTCTGTTCATAATTTCTTCTTTAACTGCTTCATTGGGAGCTTTTAGGTTTTCTACGCCATACTTATTTATAAGAGCTGAAGCGCGTTTTTTAACTCTTGCATTTTTAATAGCATCAGAGCGAATTTCTTTTTCATCCGCTGTCTTTTTAGGCAATGCTTTTGCTTTCTTCAATTCACTGAGAGCGCTTTCGTAGAAATAAACTTCACCTTTTGTAACATCAATTTGTGCCTGCTGAAGTCTTGCCTTGCCTGCAGGAGTTGAAAACTTGTTAAGGTCCTGCATTATTATTGTAGCTCTTTGAATTGTATCGTTTCGTTCTTTTATTTCCTTTTTAGCCTTTCTACTTAAGGTCTTATTAACAGAAGCTTTCTGCTGAACCCCAAATTCTTTAGCTTCCTCAATAATTTCCATAGCATCAACAAGCTCGTTATCCTCAAGTAATCCTAAAGAATAATTTTCAAACATTGCACGGATTTTAAGGACTCCAACATAAGCCTTGTGCTTATTTTCTGTTAAATCATAGAAACAGTAAGGAATAAGGTTAAGAAGCGCACCAAATGCAGAGCAGATAATCAACACTTCAAAAAGATTATTCCTCATATTATCATCATAGAGAACATTATAGTCATCAAGCAGACCCATATTTTCGTAAATCGTGGGATAGAACAAACCGGTAAAGAAACCGATAAATGTACCGATTATTCCAAGAGGGCCGAAAAGTCCGTCAACGCGAACTCCTGTTTTCCATTGGTGATAATCTCGCATATCTGCGCTGATATTATGCTGAACGATGTTCCAGAAAGTATTTATGAAATTATTTATATACCAGAGAACACAAATAACAATAAGATTCTTATATGTAAAGTAGAGTATTATAAGAATTACAATATTAATTGAGTTTGCAGTAATCAAAAGGTTTCTCTTACCCATTTTCTTGATAGCAAGAGGGCAAAGAAGCATTGACCACAATGCCGCATTACCGATAATAGTATTAGCAGTACCGAGCATAGCCTGATGCTCACCGCCTGAGCCATAAACAAAGGACCATCCAAGAATAACGCCATAGCCTGACTCAAGGAAAACAACCCAAGCTGCTGCCTGAATAATCCAGAAATATTTATTCTTGGCAACCTCTCTTAATGCATCAAGCATTCTTACAGGCTCAGGCTTCTTTTTAGGAAGAATAAGTCTTTCTTTAACCTTACGGAAGAAAATTGTTGCTATAATTAAACCAACAACAGTAAAAATAGGATGTATAATTCTGTAAGTCCAAATATTATTGAGACCCCAGGTAAGACCTGCAATAGTGGGAACCGCGAAATTACTTATTGTAGGTGCAAGAGAATAAACAACCTGAGAAATGCTCATTACATTTGCTCTTTCCTGAGCATCGGGGGTTATAATCTGCTGAAAATATGTATAGCTTTCATTGTAAAAACAAAGGAATACATTGAGAAGCATATACATAAACCAGACAACTATAGCCTTGGTTAAATATTCCATATTTTCATAAGGAAGCCACACAAAAATAGTTGTAATGAGAACAATGGGGAAACCAGTCTTCTTGATAAAGGGCAGGAATTTGCCACCTTCTAATTTATGGTTATCGTAATACCAGCTACGGAAAATACCCAAAGGAATACCAACAAGATTTGCAACAATAAGCATAACAGACAAATCCACAGGCTTTAAGCCGATGCTGGCACCAACAAGGAAGTTTGACGCGTCAAGACCAATTGCAGAAGCAAGCAAAGTTGTCCAATAAACACCAAAACCTGCACCACTGAGACTTGCAATTTCTTTATTAGGAATATAGTTACCCTTTGCAGGCTCATGCCAATATTCCTTCACCGAATAAATCAGGCTTTTCGCCTTTGAAACAATACCATTGTTTCCTTGAGTTCCCATTCTATTACCTCCTTATGAGAGAAGTGAAATTTATAAGTCAATTATAATTCTACAAATACAAACTGTCAACAAAGATATATTGAAATGTAGCAAAGTTATTGCTATAATATAATGTAATTATGTTATTAGGTTGTGATAATATGTCAACAAAGCTTTGGTATGATGAATTTATAAATGACTGGATGTGGGCGTTGCCTCTTGGTAACGGCAGAATAGGTGCTATGCAATATGGCAACCCTGACTGCGAACAGATAGAGATAAACGAAGAATCTCTCTGGAGTGGCAGACAAATTGAAGAAAGCTACCACGCTTCTCCCGAAGCACTTGCTGAAATCCGCCGTTTACTCCATGAGGAAAAGCTGAAAGAAGCAGCTCAGCTTGCTCGTGAAACATTTTTATCTGACCCACCCGTTGTTCGCTCTTACGAAAGCTTCGGAGAAATATTTGTTGACTTCCTTGATAAATCCCCTTACTCAAGCTATCGCAAGGAGTTAGAGTTAAGCGAGGCTATCAACCGTGTTTTCTGGACAAAAAGCAAGGTTAATTACAAAAGCGAATGCTTTATAAGCGAAGATTTTGACGGCTTTGTATATAAGGTTGAAACTGACGGAAAGCCTTTTTCCTGCAATGTAAGCATAAAAAGAAAGCAGGACGCTTATAGCTCCTGCACCGATTTTGACACAATAATTATGAACGGCAGAGTTACCTACCGCACCCACCATTACTATGGCGAGGGTGGCGAAGGTATGAGCTTTGGCGCAAAGCTTCGCATTAAAACCGATGGTGTGCTTTCAACCGACCATAGCTCAATAACCGTTACAGATGCTACATATCTTATTATCTATTCTGCATTTGAAACTAACTACAATGTAGAAAAATATGATATTGACGAAACCATTGATTTCAAGAGCAAATTAAATGCTACTATCGAAAAGCTTTGTAATACAGATTATGAAGTAATAAGAGAAAAGCATATTTCTTCCCATAAAGAATGGTTCAATAATGTTGAATTCACGCTTCCCGAAAGTGAATTCAGCACTCTTCCTACAAACCAAAGACTTAAAGAGCTGAAATGGGACGAATATGATCCTGATTTATTCGCTCTTTACTATAATTTCGGCAGATACCTTTTAATTGAAAGCTCGGGCAAAAATGCTCGTCTTCCTGCTAACCTACAGGGTATCTGGTGTCACGATTTCAATCCCCCTTGGGGAAGTGATTTCCACACCAATATAAATCTTCAGATGAACTATTGGCCTGCAGAAAACGCTAACCTTTCAGAAACTACCGCACCATTTATTCACTTTATGAAAATGGTAAGCATTTTCGGTTCTGAAACTGCAAAAGAGCTTTTCGGTGCAAGAGGATGGGTTATTAACCACACTACCGATGCTTTCGGCAGAACCGGTGTTCACGACAGTGTTGACTGCGGATTCTTCCCAATGGCTGGTCCCTGGCTTTGCCTTAACCTTTGGGAGCATTATGAATATACGGGCAGTAAAGAATATCTTGAAGAGATTTACCCCATTTTAAAAGGTTCCTGCGAATTTGTTCAGGACTATTTAACAGAAAATGAAAATGGTCAGCTTATTACATCACCTTCTAACTCTCCCGAAAATGAATTCTATTACATTGATGCCAATGGTGAAAAGCAAGAAAGTATGTTCACTGAAGGCGCAACAATAGACTATCAGATTATATATGCTCTTTTCACCCGTACTGCTCACGCCTGTAAGGTTTTGGGCATTGATGAAGAGTTTACAAAAACTCTTTTTGCAGTCCTTGATAAGCTTCCGCCAATGGAAATAAGTGAACGTTACGGCACAATTCGTGAATGGATTAAGGATTATGAGGAAACCGAGCCCGGCCACAGACATATCTCCCATCTTTTCGGTCTTTACCCTGCCGACCAGATTAACGAAAGCAATCCCGAAATCTATGAAGCGGCAAAAAGAACAATTGCAAGAAGAATTGAAAACGGCGGCGGTTCAACAGGTTGGTCAAGAGCCTGGACAATTTGTTTCTATACACGTCTTAAAGATGGCAATAATGCTTTCAACCACCTTAAATATCTTCTTAAAAAATGCACCGCAAACAATCTTTTTGATATTCATCCACCCTTCCAGATTGACGGAAACTTTGGTGGGGTTGCAGGTATTACGGAAATGTTCTTACAGAGCCACGAAGGTTCATTAGACGAAAGAATTGCAGAGCTCTTACCTGCATTACCTGATGAATGGAAAAACGGTTCAATAAAGGGTATAAAGGCAAGAGGCAACTTGACCTTTGATATTTCTTGGGAAAATTCTGTTCTTAAAGAGGCAACAGTTATCGCTTCAAATGATACTGCATTGAGAATTAAATTGAACGATAAAACAAAAAATCTTAAAGCAGATAAATCCTATATTATCGAAGATAACTGTCTTAAAGCAGAGCTTTCTGCAGGAGAAAAATTAACCCTAACAAATTGATGTTCGGAGGACAATTATGTCAGAACTCAAAGAATTAATAAATAAAATTTTCGAAAACGAAATAAAAAAAGCGGTTATCAGTAAACCAATTTCCAAACAAGCTGAATTCAAAAAAATCACCATAAGCAGAATGCCAAAATTCTTTCAGATTGCAAAGCACACCGAAAAGCAGGTTTTTCACGAAAATGTGCAATTTGATGAAGTTTCCAATCGTGCTTTTGAACTTATGGAAAGTAATTTTTTGCAATTTAACGCTTGGGGTAACGATAAAGAATTTTATATAACCGCATCTAAAAACGGAAAGCTTTTTTATAAAGCAAAAAACACAGGCAAAGAAACACCTGTTGCCCCCGTTCAACACAACCGACAGAAGCAGTATCTTCTCCCCGAAGGTCAGGTTATTGAGCCTTTGGTTGATATGGGCATCTTTACAAAAGAGGGTAAGGTTGTAAACGCTATGTACGATAAATACAAGCAAATCAACCGCCTTATTGAAATAATTGATGACGGAGTTCGCCAGCAGGATTTAAATAAATTAAATATCATTGACTTTGGTTGCGGTAAATCATATTTAACCTTTATCGTTTACTATTATTTAACTGAAATCAAGAAAATTGAAACCAATATAATCGGTTTGGATTTGAAAAAAGATGTTATTGAAAAATGCAATAAAGCCGCGGAAAAATACGGCTATAAAAACCTTCGTTTCGAACTCGGAGATATTAACGGCTATAAATGTCCCTTTGATGTTGATATGGTAATCACTCTTCACGCTTGTGATACCGCAACGGATTTTGCACTTTTCAATGCAGTTAATTGGGTCGCGAAAATGATTTTCTCTGTTCCCTGCTGTCAGCACGAATTAAACAGCCAGATTAAAACCGATAATCTTTCAGTTTTAACCCGCTATGGTATAATTCAAGAGCGTTTTTCCGCTTTGCTTACAGACAGTATAAGAGGAAATCTTCTTGAATACTGCGGTTATAAAACTCAGCTTTTAGAGTTCATTGATTTTGACCATACACCCAAAAACATTCTCATTCGTGCAGTTCTAAAAAACTCAAACCCCAAAGCAGTTAAAGAGAAAGCGCTGAGAGAAGTAAAAGCTGCTATGGAAGAATTCAATATTGAACCAACCTTATATAAATTACTTATTGGTGATTAATTTATGAAAGAAAAAACCTCATTAGTTTTTACAGGCGATATAGGCTTCGACCGTTATTTTTACGGCAAATGGGATGATGAAGAATTACTTTCAAAGGAAATTCTTGATTTCCTTCATAGTGCAGACCACGTTATACCAAATGTGGAAGGTCCTATTGCAAATGCAGAGCAAAACACCACTCAGAGCGGTGTTCAGCAATTGCTTCACACTATTGACCTTAAAGCCATAAAAGTTCTGAAAAAAATGGGCGCAGATATATGGAATATCTGCAATAATCACATTATGGATGCAGGACCTTACGGTATTGAAAGTACCCTTAAAGAAGCAGAAAAATTCGGCGCACAGACTATTGGTGCAGGAATGAATATTGAAGAAGCAAGAAAACCTGTTATCATCAATGAAGCTGGCGGTATCGGTCTTTTTGGAGTTGGTTATCAGAGAGCCTGCAGAAAAGCGGATGTTGACAAACCCGGTTGCTATAGCTGGAGTGACCTTGACGCTATTCAGAACACTATAAATGAAATAAAATCAAAATGCCGTTGGTGCATTGTTGTTGCTCATGCAGGTGAAGAGTTCACTCCTCTCCCCTCACCCTACACAAGAGAACGTTATCATAAATATCTTGAGATGGGCGCAGATATTGTTGTGGGGCATCATCCTCACGTACCAATGAACTATGAAACTGTCGGAGATAAAATTATCTTCTATTCTTTAGGTAATTTCATTTTTGATACAGATTATCAGCGTTCTCAGTTCAACACAGAGCTTGGACTTATTGTAAAACTCAGCTTTACAGAAAATGAATTCTCTTATGAGCCTATGGGCCTCAGAATTGTTCGTGGTGAAGAAAGAGTTGTTAAAGACGAGCTTCCCAGAATATTTGTTGACATTCAGGAAGAAGACTATAATTTACTTTCTCCCCTTTCTGCAAAAATGCACATTCAGGCGACAAAGCGACAAATGACCTATCTTAAGCCTGAAGAATTCAAAGATGCAACAGAAGAAAAATGGAAAGAGCATTTTTCGGAAGAACTCCGAACAGGCAGAGTACCAGGTGAAACTCTCGATTTCTTCATTCTTTGCCCATTAGCAGAAAAAGCCGAAAGTGGCGAATGGAAAAAGAGCAAGTTAGAGAATGTAAAAAATTATATTTTAGAGCAAATGTGAAAAATACAAAGTGTCATAAAGACACTTTGCATTTTTATTTACACAAACTAAACTTATCTTCTTCTTTTAAATCAAGAAGAGTGATTACATTTTCAAAATTCTCTTTTGCAGTTTTGAGAGCGTCTGTTTTGTGGGAATCGCTACCCAAATAAAACTTGCAACCGCAATCCTTTGCTATATAGTAGGGTCGGAGCATAATGTCTTTTTCCTCTTGGGAAGAGAAAAGCGTTTTCATATTAAGCTCAATTCCCAAGCCCTTCTGAGCACATTTTCCGAAAACAGAATAAAGACTTTCATCAGAAAGAAGCTTTATAACCTCGGGAGTTCTGCCTTTGAAAATGTGTCCGCAAGTAAGATGGGCAACTCCTGTTTTATGCCAAGGGAGATTTTTCTCCATTAATGCATTGAGTCGGTTCAACCAATGCTCTGCCGCTTCTTCGGGTGTCTGAACTTTAGTTCTCACCGTATTCCCTGTAAGGTGCAAATGAGTAGTTGATACGATAATAAAGTCTAAAATATCATACCTTTCCTCGCTTACCCCTACAATATTGTCAAAGTCCATATCAACCTCTGCGCCCAACAAAAATTCTACCATTTCGTCTTGGGGCAAGGGCAAAACAGAGGTTATACAAGGAAATCTCTGCATCTCGTGCCATTCAGCCTTGCTTTCAACCTTTTCATCCCACAAATGATTGGTAAGGCAAATTTTCTTCAAACTGTTTTCCTTTGCATATTGTAAAATTCTTTCAGGAATCTGGTTTTCATCGTGGCAACAAGGTGAAACAGTTGAATGAATATGAAAATCGTGGTCTGCAATATAACGCATAAAATCATCTCCGAAAATATAATATCATAAGATTTTCTTCATATCAATAAATAAATTATTGCTTTATCATCTGAAATCGTTTATTCTATATAAAGATAAACTTGGAGGTCTTTTTATGGCTTTAAAATTCAATTCAAATGGTAAACTTAAAATAATGCACATCACGGATACACATCTCGAAGATGATAACATTGATATGTCCGTGTGGCTTATGGGTGAAGCTTGTGACAGAGAAAAGCCCGATATAGCTGTTGTTACAGGCGACAATGTTCAGAACTGCGATGACGAAAATATAACAAAAGGCTACATAGATAAGCTGATGAATATTTTTGAAAAAAGGAATATACCCGTTGCAATTACATTCGGTAATCACGATTCTGAGGTAGGCGCTTTGTCAAGAGAAGAGCTCATGGAATATTACAACTCCTTTTCCTGCTCTGTAAGCAGAGATTTTAAAAACCTTCCCGACTGCGCTACATACAATGTACCCGTTTTTTCTTCCAATGGCGAAAAAGTAAAATTCAATCTTTGGATTTTTGATTCAAATGACTATGACAGCGAAGGTCATTACGGTTGCGTTCTCGAAAATCAAGTGGAGTGGTACAAAGAAAAATCTGACGAGCTTACAAAAGAAAATAACGGAGAAAAGGTATATTCTCTCGCCTTTCAGCACATTATTGTTGACGATGTTTATGATGCTCTTAAAAAGGTTAACAAGAGAAAGCTTTATTCATTCGCTCATATGTATAATAAAAATGATTTCTATATGTTTGACCCTAATTTCAAGAATTTCGGAACACTTAACGAAACGCCCTGTAGCGGTTATTTAAACTACGGTCAATTTGAGGCGATGGTTGAAAAAGGCGATGTTCTCGGTATTTTCAGCGGACACGACCACACAAACGCTTTCGCAGTTCGCCACAAGGGAATTGATATCGGAAATTCCTTGAGCACACGCTACAATGACGACAGGTTTTCTTCTCAATACGGCTACAGAATTCTTGAGATAGAGGAAAGCGACACATCAAAATACACAAGCCGTGTTGAGCGATGGTACAACCTCTACTCTTTAAAAGACATAAAAGAAATTAAAGCAAAAGGTGCCGATTTCGCTTACAAGACCGCAAAGAGCGTTACATTCAAAGGAATTCCCCAAAGATTCTACACAAAAACAGGTCGTATATTCTGTCATTTGATAACAGGAAGAAAGAATACTTATGAGCATTAAAAATCAAAGTCAAAGAGGTTGTTGCAATTTCTGTTTGCAACAACCTCTTAATTTTTCTATTATTTTTTTCTAAACGCCGACAATGTTTTGTTAACAGCTTTATATGCAGGAGTTTCAAGTTCTTTATGAGCATTTTTCAGTTCTTTTCGGATTTCAATGCCTTGGGGACAATGCTTTTCACATTTACCACATTCAATACACTTTGATGCAGGTGCATTTTGCCCTAAAGTTGTGCATTTTACATACTCTCTGAACCCTGCAAATTTTCCGTCAGCAGAGCTACGGTTATATGCAGAAAAAGTTCCGCTGATATTAATATTTTGAGGGCAAGGCATACAGTAACCGCAACCCGTACAACCGACCTTCATTTTGGAGTTGATAGCCTTAACAACATTTTTAAGCATTTCTTCGTCATTGGCGGTCAGTTCACCGATTTCGGTTTCGGTTGCAGTTTTAACATTATCTTCAACCATTTCGTCGGAATTCATTCCCGATAAAACAACAGTAACCTCGGGCTGATTCCACAACCAGCGGAACGCCCACTGTGCAGGTGTGTGCTGAACCTCGTGTTCTGCGAAAATTTGCTTTGCTTCCTGAGGAAGATTGTTAACAAGTCTACCACCGCGAAGAGGCTCCATAATCATAACAGGAATACCTTTTTCATGGGCGTGATAAAGACCTCTGCGCCCCGCCTGAGTATGCTCATCCATATAGTTGTATTGGATTAGGCACATATCCCAGTCGTAAGCGTCAACAATTTTGCAGAACATCTCCGAATTACCGTGATATGAAAAACCGATTTGACGAATAGCACCACTTGCTTTTTTCTCTTCTATCCATTTTTCAATACCCATGCTCTTAAGACGTTCCCAGACCTTGATATCGCTCATCATATGCATCAGATAAAAATCAATATGGTCTGTGCGGAGTCTTTTCAACTGCTCATTAAAAAGCTTATCAAGTATATCAATGCTGCGCATAAGCTGCGGAGGGAGCTTTGTTGCAATAAAAACTTTATCGCGAATATTATTCTTCTGAAAAACTTCGCCTATTGCCGCTTCACTTCCGGGATATATGAAAGCCGTATCGAAATAGTTTACACCCTTATTAAAGGCAGACATAATCTGACGCTCTGCATCTTCCATATTTATTCTGCCCATTTTCTTTTTAAAGCGCATACAGCCGAAGCCTAAAACAGACAATTTATTACCGTATTTGTCCTCACGATATTTCATAAAATTCCTCCCGAGTTAAGATAAAATCCTTTCAATTTACGTTAAATATTATTATACACTTAAAATTTTTGTGTGTAAAGACTAAACGAATTTCTCTTTATTTCATATTCTAATATAGAGTAAGTGAAAGGAGGGATTTTTTGCGAGAAACAATTTATGACAGAATTGCGGCGGTGGCTTACGCTCGCAGATGGGCATTGAGCCGAAACCCAGCATTCTATGATTTTCAAAATATCGGCGGTGACTGCACAAATTTTGCTTCCCAATGCATTTATGCAGGAGCAAAAACAATGAACTACACCCCTGTTTTCGGGTGGTATTATATTTCACTTTCAGACCGTGCGCCTGCCTGGAGCGGTGTGGAATTCCTATATAATTTTCTGACAACTAACACTTCTGTTGGTCCGTATGCCCGAGAAGTAAGTGAAGCTGAAATTCAACCCGGTGATATTATTCAGTTAGGAAGAGCAGACGGCGACTTCTACCATACGCTCGTAGTAACCGAAGTTACTCCGCAAATTCTTGTTGCCGCTCATACCAATGATGCACTTGACAGACCCTTAGCTTCATACAATTACTATACCGCCAGATTTTTGCACATAGACGGCGTAAGAGTTTGGTAAAAATATAAAAAATCCCGAGGGTTAATCCTTGGGATTTTAATATTATATCAGTTAGAAACTTTCACAAGGTTCTTTTGAAAGCTCGAAAAGAAGCTCTCCGCCCGAAGTAATTTCTTCATAGGTTAAAAATGTTTCTTTAACCTTTTTCCCGTTAAGCTTAACAGATTTTATATATGGGAAATCCAATGGATTTTCGTCACAAATAATCTTCAAGAATTCGCCGTTCTTGCAAGAGTGGTAATCCTTATTGAGCTTCACTTCTGCCTCTTTGAAAAGAGGTGTATTTATGTAATATTTCGGTTCTGCAGGGCAAACCTGAGCAAAGCCTAATGCAGAAAGCACATACCAAGCAGAAAGCTGACCAACATCCTCATTACCGCAAAAGCCATAAGCACCAGTGCGGTAGGCTTCCTTTTGAACTCTTCTTGTCCAATACTGTGTTCTGTGGGGAAGCCCTAAAATATTAAAATAATGGGTTATATTGTGGCAGGGTTCATTTGAATGGTTATAATCATCATTCCAAAGACTTTTTAAATCCGCCCTTTCAAAAAACTCTTCTAAAAGCTCTATTGTTCTTTTTTCGCCGAAAAGCTTACTTAAGCCCTTAACATCATAGGGCACGAACCAGGACTGCTGGAAAATATTGCTTTCAACAGTTCCGTCATCATCGTATCTGTCCTCTTCAAAAACAAATTCACCATCTGCTTTTCTCGGTGCCATAAACTGCAAAGCTTCGTTATAATTTTCATTATAACGATTAGCCCTATCCATAAAAAACTTAGCGTCCTCTGATTTGCCAAAAGCCTCGGCAAATCTTGACAGAGTAAAATCTGCCAATAAATATTCAAGAGTATCACTGAGTTTTTCAGGAACATAACATTCTTGGAGATATTGTTCGCAGTCAGGTCTTATAGATTTAAACGCTTTCCCATCAAGTTCATTCGCACAAACACTTGATGCTTTTGATATTTTATATGCCTTTTCTGTATCATAAGGTTTTATTCCTTTTATAAAAGCATCTGCTAAAACAATAAGTCCCGGGTCACCAACCATGCAACCTGCGTTTATACCCAAAAGCTCCCATCGTGGAAATGAGGTATTATTAAGCTCTGCAATTTTAAGAAGAGAGTTAACCTGATCACGAACCATATCAGGGTTAATAATGCTTAAAAGAGGGAATTCGCTTCTATAAACATCCCAACCGCTAAACACTGTTCTCTGCTTATAATCGGAGTTTTCAAACACTTCATAATTAATGGTATATCTTCCGTCAACATCTGCCATTGTGCGAGGGTCTAAAAGCACGTGATAAAGGCTGGTATAAAAAAGCTTTAAATCAATTTCATCCGTACCCGAAACCTTAATGCAAGAAAAGGCATCTTCCCATTTTATTAGGGCGTTTTCTGACATAACATCAAAACAAACATTTTCACATTCTGCAGAGAAATTTTTTCTTGCACCATCAATATCAACATAGGATATTGCGCATTTTACGGTTATAGGCTCTTTTGTTTCTTTAGGAAAATCAAGGAACAAGCCAATATCTTCGCCTTTATTCTCTTCTGTAAACTCTTCGTTTGAGAAAAATTTCTTTTCATTGAACGGAACGGAAAACTCCATAACAAAATAAACATCATACGAAATTTTGCCGTGTCCGTGACCAAAGCCACCGCCTTTTGGTGTGCATTTAATATGACCTTCAATTTTCTTGTCGTTCATAACATCAATTTCCTGAAAATCTGCTTTACCGCCAATTCTTCTGCTGAAATTGATTATAATTTTCTTTTCTGAACTTTCAGGGTATGTAAATCTTAAAATGCCTGTATGCTCTGATACGGTCGCTTCCGCAAGAACGCCATATTTTTCCAAAAGTACGGAATAATACCCTGCCCGAGTTTTTTCATTTTCGTGGGAAAATTCGGATTTCCAACCCGTTATACCTTTGTTAAAGGGTAATTCTTCGTTGCTTCCGCTACGAAGGTCTGTATCTTCTGTTACGGGCATAATCTGAATATTACCCAAATCGCCGTACCAACCGATACCGCTCATATGGTTAAAGCTAAAACCTTCTATTGTATTGTGGCAGTAGTTATAGCCGCTACCGTTGTCGCCACCGCTTACGGTATCGGGAGAAAGCTGAACCATTCCCCCGGGAACGCAAGCACCCGGGTATGTCTTTCCTCCACCGTGGGATTTTTCCATCTGACCGTCACCCACGGTACCTATCATAGTATCAACATATAATGCATTTTTCATAGAAACTCACCTATTTGCATCACTTTAAAATTATCTTAAACATTTTATCACAATGAAACTCAACCTTCAACACATTTTCAAAATACCCAGAGAAATTTATTGCCAAACAATTTTTCCGTTAATAACAGTTACGTGAACGTGGGAAAATATATCAAAAGGACTGCCGTCAAAAATAACGAAATCTGCATCCTTACCGACTTTTAGGCTTCCTAATCTATGGTCCACTCTGCAAATTTTTGCCGCATCTATTGTTATAGCTCGGAGTGCATCATATTCGCCCAAGCCCTCTTTTGCCGCCAAAGCCGCGCACAAAGGAAGATACTGTATCCTTGAAACAGGGTGGTCGGTAGTTATGGCAACAGTTACTCCCGTTTTCTTGAGTATTCCGGCAGTTTTAAAATCAGACTGACATACTTCCATTTTATTTCGGGATGCTAAAGACGGACCAACAATTGCAGGAAAACCGCTTTCTGCAATTTTTTCTGCTATTAAATGACCTTCTGTGCAATGGTCCAGAGTAAGTCCCAAGCCGAATTCTTTTGCTATTCTTATTGCGGTTAAAATATCATCTGCTCTGTGAACATGGGCTTTAAGTGGAATTTTGCCCTCGAACAAATCTCTGTAACATTCTAATGAAAAATCCTTTTGATTATTCTCTTGATTTTCAAAATGTTGCTTTGCACGGAACAGTTCTTCTCTTATAAGCGAAGCTGTTCCCATTCGTGAGGAGGGTGTGTTTCCGTTAAGACCGTAATTTGTCATTGGATTTTCGCCAAATGCGATTTTTATTGCAGAAGGTTCAAGGACTACCATATCATCAATACATCTCCCGTATGTTTTGATAAAGGCAAACTGTCCTCCTATGGGATTGGAGCTTCCCGGTCCTACCATAACACCCGTAATTCCCGAAGCAAGTGCATTATGGAATGCGCTGTCCATAGGGTTCACTCCGTCTATTCCTCGTATAGCAGGTGTTATGGGTGTTGTATTTTCATTGCTTTCATCAACCTGAACACTCGCTTTTTCTGCACAAACACCTAAATGACTATGAGCGTCAATAAACCCGGGAAACACATACATTCCTTTCGCATCAATACATTTCATTTTGTCTGTTTTTTCGATTTTTTCTGAAATTTCCACAATTTTCCCGTTTTCTGACAGCATATCGGCTTTAATCGGTTCTTTTTGCTCCATTGTGTGAAGAACTCCGTTTTGTATTAACAACATAAAATATGAACTCCTTAATAACAATCTTTTCATAAATGTTTGTGTGAATAGTTTTTGATAAATAAGAGAAACTATACTTGTAACATAATTAGGAGGTGAAATTATGGATTACAATCAGAACAACAAAAACAATCAGCAGAACCAGAACAATAAAAACAATCAGAACCAGCAGAACAGACAGAATCAGAGAAACGACCAGAACAGATAACTTCTGCTGACAAAACAAGGACATTGGCAAATTGCCAATGTCCTTGTAAACTTTTTTGTTAAATTTTAATTTGCCAAGAATATTCTCCGCCACTGAGAAATTCTTTTATATTATCTTTAGTTGATAATATTATTTGAGCCTTTGAACCTTCGGGAATTTTGATTTTAACTTCGAATGTATTATTTTCAATTTTTTGCCATTCACACTTAAGTTTTCCTAAAGGTGTTTTTACACTTGCTTTTACATATTGAAGCCCACAGTCTAATTGAGGACAAATTGTAATAGTCTTGTAACCCTCGCGAACATCTTTAATTCCTGCTAAATGAGTAAATAAAACTTCATCATAAGTAGCAAGGAAATAGTGGTCTTGTGAGCGAGTTGTTGTTTCCCAGCTTTCCCAAGCAGAATCTGCACCGTTTTCCAGCCAGAAGCACCAGCTTGGATAGGTTTTCTGAGTAAGAACCTTGTAAGCTACATCAGAAAATCCGTTATCAAACAAAACAGGAAGGACAAACTTTGTTCCCGTGCAACCCGTATCAAAATGATAGCCACGGTTAATAAAGTCATTTACTAAATTTTCGAGAACTGCTTTTTTATTTTCTTCGGGAACTAAACCGAAAGCCAATGGCAAAAGGTTTGAGGTTTGTCTGTACTTTGTACGAAGACCTTTTTGCTCCCAGAAGGTTGTTTCATAAAAGTGCTTTTCAGAATTATAAAACTTTTCGTTAAAAGCCTTACAAATATTTTTACAAGCATTATTATAAATATCTATATCTTCTGTTTCACCGAGAATTTCTGCAATTCTTATAATGCTTTTAAGCATTTTATAAATAAATGACGTACCGCAGATTTCACAGCCCTCGGAAGAACCCGGGTCAATTTCTCCGTTTTCTTCTCCCATTGGAGAAAGCCAGTCAGCGAGTCCTCTCTGTCCCCAAACCCAATCTTGCTTCTGGAGAGCTTCAATGTCATTTAAAGCAAATTTTTTAAGGTTCGGGTAAAGGTTTTTTACATATTCTTTTTCATCACAGTAATCAAGAAGTGCTTCGCAAGCAAAAACATAAACCGTATTCCAGACAGGTGAATTATCAATCCCCCATTCTGCCGCAGGAACCATAATGGGAACATTGCCGTAAGCCTCAAAGCAGTCGTTCATTGTATCAACAAAGGTTTCCATAAAGGAAGTCATATCGAAATTGAACATCATTGAGGTTAAACCGCAACTGAAATCTCCCAGCCATCCGTTTTTCTCCCAGACGGGCGTGTCCGTTGGCTTACCTTGGAAATTATTAAAAAGTGTTCTGAGCATTATTTCGTGCAATTTATTAATACTTTCATTGGAACATTCAAATTCCGAAACAATTTTCATATCATTAGCAACACGATAAATGGTTATATTATCATTTGTAATTTCAACAGGACAGTTTTCAACCTGAATATAACGGAAGCCCTTGTAACTAAATTTGGGCTCTAAATCGTGAAGCTCACCGTTACCGATAAATGTATCGTGCTGTATGTACTCATCGGGCCACCAAGGTCCATCGTGACCTTCATATTTCCCGATTTTCTGTATATAACCTTTATCATTAAGCTTTTCGCTGTAGGTTACTTTTATCTCTGTATCTAAAGGTAAATTCAAGCTGAATTTTGCCCAACCGGTTATCATTTCGGGAGCGGTTATAAGATATGTTCCGTTGCCCTTGTTAATTATTTCTTTAGGTTTAAATTCTCCGATTCGTCTTATGGGAGTCATATTTTGAAGCTTCAATTCACCTTCAGGTGCATCTACCCAAATAGCTTTTTTCCATTTGAAATCAGTTTTTCTCAAATCGTGAACTTCGCCGTAATAAATACTGTTTTTGGTAATTTTACCATCTAAAGTGTATTCCCAATTCTCATCGGTAAAAATATGTTTACTTTCACCGTTTTCGTAAGAAATATTCAAATCTGCTATAAGCTTTGGAGCAGAACGCCAGGATGCTTTATCCCAATTCCACACATTTGTAGTTTCATTGAAAAAGCTGTGACCCAATTCCACCGTTATTTCATTGTCACCTGGAACGAGCAAATCCGAAACATCAAAAGTTCTGTATAAAACAGTGCGGTTATACTGGGTATGGGCAGGGTTAAGAACAGTATCATCGGGTAATTTGCCGTTTATTTTAAGCTCAAAAAGCCCAAGACCGCAAATAAGCATTTCTGCCTTTTTTATTTCATTTTCAACTGTAAAAGTCTTTTTGAATATGGGTGCACGGCGGTCTTCAACCGTCATATCTGCACCAATCCACTTGCCTTTAAAAATGTAGTCATTACTCATAAAAAACACCTTATTTGCCTGTATCAACCATTTTCATTTTTGATGCCTTCTGTCCCCAATTGTTTGCCCAGCTTTCGCAGTACAATTTATAATAAGAAACATTGTTTTTCTCTCTGTATTTTGCAAAGCAATTGCACCAGATTACAGAGGGAATTGCAATAACAATATAATAAAGTGGACCTAAAAGAAGGCATTGCCAGGTGTGACCGTATTCGTGAATTCTTGTGTTATAGGTCCATTCTTTATTTTTATGATTATCCTTCATAAAAATGAAAAGACCCATTGAAAGTCCACCTGCATTCCAGGGAAGATAAACTATATTCGCGTAACCGAATTTGCTGTGCTTTCTTTTCAGTATTTTAGTGCAAATTAAGTATGCTATTCCACCCACAATATTTACAGGAAGACCCCAAGTCCATTGAACAACATAAAAAAGTATATCTTTTATTGTATTTTTAATATTCTTTTCTTTCGGGGTAGGAGAAGTTTTAGTAATATCAATATTTTCCATATTATTCTGCCTCCGCAATTAACTTTTTAAGCTCTGCATCTCTTTCAATGAGGATTATATAATTGCCGTTTGCGTCTTTGTCAAGTGTATGACCCCGGGTTTCATCATTGTCTTTACCCAGCCAGGTTTTCTCTAATTTGTAACCCGACAAAAGCTCGCAACGCTCTTTTTCATATTGAGTAAGTGTCACGCTTCCGTATTTATGCTTTGTTGCAATAGCGGCGCGAATCATTGTGTGGTCATCTTTTGTCATTTTGAACTTTTTGAGCATAATATATGCAATAACGGCACTTACCATAGGAAGAACAGAAACGCAAACACGGATACCCATAAGAGCCGCATCAGTCTGCTCAATAAATACGCCTTCGTTACCCGTAACAAGTCCGAAACCGTCAAGAACAAGACCGACAATAAATGTCATAACGCCACCTGTAACCTGCTTTATCATTGTGTTAAATGTTCCGATAACGCCCTCGCGACGTCTGCCGGTTATAAGCTCGTCAACATCTGTAATATCGGGAAGAACATTGTTTCCCACAAAGCCGAGACCGCTCATTCCGAAGGGGTAAAGCACTGCACCGCCTAAAATTAAAATAATAAGGGGCAGCATAACAGATGAACCTTGCGTTGAAGTTTTAACAAACAGCAAAAGTCCGAGACCGATAATCATAAAGGGCGTCACAACAGCACCGCACTTACTCTTACCTTTTCTCATTGTAAGGGCATAATTAAGAGGGAATGCCAATGCCTCAAAAGCACCTGCAATGCTATTAAAAAGCGGGTAATATTTATATAAATTTGCAAGGTAGGTTATGTAATAAACATTGGTTGTTGAATAAAAGCTTCTTGCCATTTGCCAGAAGAAAGTCATAGAGAAATAATCTCTGAATGACTTATTTCTGAACACCTGAATATATTCATTTATTGCAAATTTAAGGTCAAGAGGCGGAAGTTTTTCGTTCAAAGAGCTTGGCTCTTTGCAGGTTTTAAAGGTTGCAAAAATCGAACAACCATAAACAATAGAGAGAACGATACCCGTTACCAAAAACGGTGTTTTCGAGCTCTCCGAAAGTGTTTCAGAGGAACCGAAAACAGAGAGGAATATAAGAAGAATGATATAGGAAGGCACCATTCCCGTAGAGTTGAAAATATAGCTTACGGAAGTGTACTGTGTGCGCTTATTATATTCGGGCGCTAAGGTAGGAAGCATTGCCGTGTGAGGAACATCCACCATTGTGTATGCAGTTTTATAAAGAATATATGCAAAAGCATAGTACATTACACATACTGTCGGGTGTTCTTTCGCATCAATACCGAAAGAGTTCCAGAGCATTGTATAGGAAATAACAAGGGGCGGTATGCTCCACAGAAGATATCTTCTGTGTCTGCCGTATTTAGAACGTGTACGGTCGGTAATAATTCCCATAAGCGGGTCATTGATACCGTCCCAGACCGTTGCTATCATTACAATGAAGGTTGCATAGCGCAGTTCCATACCCACAACGTTTGTCAGGAAGACGGTAAAATACATACTGATTATGTAACCGCCGCCGCCAAGGAAAATGTTTGCAAAGCAATACTGAATCATAGGCAAGACCGTTTCCGAGAATTTGCCCTCTACTCCTATTGCCTTTTTAATTCTTTCACCCAAAGATATCACTCTTTCTTTGAATAGTTTTAATTAATATTTGCCCAAATCTGTAATCTGAGGAATTTCTATTGATTCCGTATAAAGCTCTCTGGGGTTATTTTCATCGAGAACAATAAGTCTTCCGCCGTGCTCTTTACCGTAAGTAAAGTAACCTGCACCGAGAGTCTGATAAAGGTCAATTCCGTCAACAGTCATTTTAAAATCGTTAACATGGTCGTGACCGAAGAATGCGGCAAAAATATCACCCGTTTTCTTCCAGGATTCAAACTGCTCGCGGTATTCTTTTTCCATATTGGGAGGACAGGGAGTTTCTCTTACTCTTCCCTCAAGAATTTCGTGACCTAAAAGGTAGTAATTGCCGTCTCTCTCGAAGGTGTATTCGTCATTTTCGGTAACTACCTTGAAGCCGTCCAATTCCTGCTGAACGGGAATATGCTGGAAAAGAATAGCAGGAAGAGGCTCACCGCCGTTGGCTTTTTTCAATTCTTCTGCACGGCTTTCATACCAAGCAATCTGGTCCTCGTGAACGTGGTCGTAAGAATTTTCACCTTGTGAATTTGTTTCATAATCGTTTGAGTCCATAAGCCAGATAGCAAAGGCATCCTTTTTGCCATCACTGCTTTTTATTGTTACGCAACAGTTTCCGCAACCGTAAACATCTGCATCATTAAGATTTGAACGGAAATTATCGTATTCCATATACTGCATCATCTGGAACTCTGTATGGAAGCCTATTTCACCATCGTGATTACCAAAAACAACGCAAAGAGGAATATTTCTTTCTCTTATGGGTTTTGTTATTTTTTGTATTGTGCTCTGAACAAGGTCGTAGGTGAATTCTTCCCAATAACCGCTTATGTTGTCACCGCCGAAAACAACCAAATCGGGATTTGTTTTAGCAACAAGGCTTTCGATAACATTGAGAGTTTCTTTATCTCGGTTTTCGGGAATGGAACGGTCTTCATCATCGTCCATTATAGGCTCAACATCGTGAATATCGGTTATATGTAAAATTTTGAATTTACCGTCTGCACCGAATTTAAGCGGTGCAGGCTCTTCTCTTTTAAATCTGTCTGTTTTCCATTTTCTTGGATATCCCATTGCCATAACGCATCGACCTTTCTTGTTCAATAATAGTAAAAGTATATTTCACCGTAGGTGAATATCATATTTTCGCAGAAAATATATCATGAAACTTGTTTTATATCATGTTGCCGTCAGGCAATATATCATTAATGATATCCGTCTGTGACGGATGATATACCTTCGGCATGATATTCGCTTCGCGAATGATATGTTTTGCAAAACAAAACATTATCAAAACGCCCAATTACCATTTTCAAATATTTTGAATGCTTTTCCATCCTTATATCCCGTTATTTCAAGGTCGGGAGCACCTATCATAAAATCAACGTGAATCATACTGTCATTAACGCCCAAAGACTGACATTCTTCGAGTTTTTTTTCTTCAAAGCCGTCAATTGTATCGCAGAAGCCTCTGCCGAGAGCTACGTGACAGCTTGCGTTTTCGTCAAAAAGGGTGTTGTAGAAAAGTATTCCCGTATCTGCTATGGGGCTGTTATAGGGAATGAGTGCAAGCTCACCAAGATACTTTGCACCCTCGTCCATCGAAAGCATTTTATCAAGTAAATCCTTACCCTCTTCTGCTTCCCATTCAACTGCTTTACCTTCTTTAAAGGTTATTGAGAAATTATTTATAATCTGTCCTTGATATGAAAGAGGTTTCGTGGAAACTAATTTTCCCTCTGCAAAGCCTTTTTTAGGAGAAATGAAAACCTCTTCTGTGGGCAAATTGGGATTAAAGAAATTACCAGAAAGTGTATTCTCTCCCCCACCGCACCAATGACTTTCGGGAATAAGACTTGCTTTGAAATCAGTTCCGTTGGAGCTTTTATATTCAAGATAATCAAACTTTTTATCATTAAGGTATGCTGTTCTCGATTTTAAATCTGCATTATGATTTTTCCAGGCTTCCTCAGGGTCATTGTCCTTTGTAACATAAACTGTTTTGAGAATTGCATCCCAAAGCATATTGTAAGCCTTGTTTTTAGTTTCATTTGGGAAAACCTTTTTTGCCCAGGCATAAGAGGGCACTGCCGCGATGCACCATTGGTCTTTATTTTCAAGAGCGTCGCTGTACTTTTTAGTAACCTTGTAACGCGCCATCTGAGATTTCTGCATTTTTTCTTGGTTAACACCTTTAAGTCCGTCGGGGTCTTCGCTTTCAATATAAATTCTGCAAGGCACTTCCTCAACCATTAATTTGAGTCTCTCTTCTTGCCAAGCGGGAACTTCGCTTAAGGATCTAAGGCTTCTGTGCTTATAGTTAAGTTTGGTAATTGCCTGAAAGCCGAAATCCACCTCAACCCTTGAAGCACCTGCTTTATAGCACTCACCTACAAGAATTGTAACAAACTCGTGCTGATCCGCTTCTGCATAAATTCTTACAGGCTGACCTTTCTTTATATTCGCGCCCACTCTTGCAATAAGACAGGCATATTTTTTCTGCATAGTTTTGTTCATTAAATCGCCTCCGATTATATTATGTATTTTACCACACAGAAAATCCAAATACAATATAAATAAACAAAAAGGAGAAACAACTCAAACCGAGTGTTTCCCCTTTTCGCGACTATAACAAGTCATTTAAAGGCTCGAATTAAACGTTGCCTTCTTCATAAGCTTTGATCATCTTTTTAACCATCTGGCCGCCGATAGAACCTGCCTGACGGGAAGTAAGGTCGCCGTTATAACCCTGCTTGAGATCAACGCCAACTTCCTGAGCAGCCTCCATCTTTACCTGATTGAGAATCTGCTTTGCACTTGCCTTAGATTCTGCGGGCATACCGCTGTTTTTTGAAGCCATTTCATTACACTCCTTCGCAATTAATATTGCGTTTGCTCTATTATTATGAAATGTTAATAAAAAAATATTTATTGAAAATTTTGACAAAAAGCTCTGATGCTTTTTTCTCTTTTCGCTATCACTTTTCTACTGCAAGGCGGATGCTCCAATCGTTTTCTTCAAGAAGCTTTTCCGCTTTTTCCCTTGTGCAACCGAGAATTTCGGTAACAATTCCAATCATTCTTCTGCGCAGTTTTTTGTTGGTTGGTTTAAGATTAATCATCATATTTTCATAAACACATCCGCATTTTACCATTGACGCTGTTGAAATCATATTCAAAATGATTTTTTGTGCGGTTCCCGCTTTCATTCGGGTCGAGCCTGTAATAACCTCAGGACCTGTGTCTGCACAGATATCAATATCTGCCGCGTTCCCAAGCTCTGTATCAGGATTATTTGTAATTGAAAATGCCTTTGCGCCAACACTCTTTGCATAATTTATTGCAGAAATAACATAAGCAGCCGAGCCCGAAGCAGAGATTCCGATTAACACGTCATTTTCGCAGAATCCCCGATTTTTCAAATCTTCAATGCCGGCTTCGGGATTATCTTCCGCATTCTCTGCTGCTCTGAACATACATTTTTCGCCACCTGCAATAACTCCGTTGAACATATCATATGCCACACCGAAGGTGGGCGGACATTCAGCCGCATCGCACACAGCAAGTCTGCCTGAAGTTCCGCTTCCCATATAAAAAATTCTGCCACCTGCTTTTATAGCATCCGTAACCGCATCGCACACAATGGAAATCTGTGGCAAAGCGGCTTCAACCGCAAGAGTTACTTTAGCGTTTTCATTATTTATTATTTCAAGAATTTCACGGGTAGACATTTTGTCAATACCGTATGTATCGGAATTTCTCATTTCGGTTTTCAACATATTTTCATTCTCCTTGCAAGTGAGATTGCACCATTTACCATAGGCTCATCAGTAAACGTGAGGGAGGCGCCACCTTCAAGATATTTCATAAGGAAAGGATAAAGTATTTCTTTTTGTTTGCACAGTCCTCCGCAAACTACAATTTTATCATCAGAATTTTTAAATATTTTTCGTGCCCCGTTGATTATTTTTGCCGCCTCATAGGCATTGCGGTCTATGATTTCACGAGCCTTTGTATCACCGAGATTGAAGGCTTCAAAAGCTACAGGAGCGAATGATGCAACAAATGATGCTCCACCGTTATATATTTCAGAAACGGAATGTTCAAGCTTCTTATGGAGTTTTTTCTCAACAAGGCTCAGAATCGTTTCGCTTCCGCCTCTGCCTTCAACAAATTCAAAAGCAGAATTCAGAGCATCCGAGCCGAAATGAAATCCGCTTCCGCCTTTGTCAATCATATATCCTCGCCCACCCGTACGGTGAAGCTTTTCTCCTGAACGAGCATAAGCAACAATGCCCGTTCCCATAATTACGGCTGTTCCGTTATCTCCCTTTAAAGCAACTTCAAGTGCAAGATCAATATCACTGCCACAGTCAAAGGAAGCAAATCCGAATTTTGACAGAAAGTCATTGATGAGCTTTTTATTTTCACCAATCTTTGTGCCTGCAATACCAGCAAACACAGATATTTCACCAACCTCAAAATCTTTACATATTTGCATAAAACCTTCATTGAGAACGTCACAAGTATTTTCAATGCCCCTGTTGACAGGATTTGAACCCCCAAGAAGCACGTTTCTGATTTCTTTGCCCTTTGAATCGGTAAGCAGAAATTTCGTTTTTGTTCCTCCGCCGTCAACGCCAAGCAAATATTTAATATTTTTATCGCTCATTAATCTTTCCTCTTCTCTGCAGTCCGCTTGCAAAAATCTGATTCAGACAAAAACAATTATATCACGCATAAATAATTTATTCAACAAAAGCTGTATTAGTCAGAAGATAACACATAATAGCACAAGAAAATTTTCACATTAAATGTTGTGTTTTTGCACAAGAGAACGGCTTTGCTTTTGTAAATTTTATATGATAAATAGAACTTTTTTCAAAGGGTAATTTTTTTGTTGCCAACTCACAACTGTAATGATAATATATATTGGAAATAAAATTGAAATTCCCCGATATTATTTATTTTTAGGAGAATGTATTATGGTAAAAGTTCTTAAATTCGGCGGCAGCTCTCTTGCAGATGCAGAGCAGTTCAAAAAGGTTGCCACTATAATCAAAGCAGAGCCCGAAAGAAGATATGTTGTGGCGTCAGCTCCCGGCAAAAGATTTTCCGACGACATCAAAGTAACAGATATGCTTTATGATTGCTACAAGCTCGTTAAAGCAAATCAGCCCATTGACGATGCTTTCAAGCTTATTGAAGACCGTTACAACGGAATCATCAAGGATTTAGGCATCAAGCTCTGGCTTCAACCTGAATTTGACAGAATCAAAAATGCAATTGTTCACCACGCAGGCCGTGACTATATCGCAAGCCGAGGTGAATACCTTAATTCAATGGTTCTTGCAAGCTACATCGGTTATGATTTCATTGATGCGGAAGAGGGAATTTTCTTCAAAGAAAACGGCACTCTTGACACAGAAAAAACAAATGACGAGCTCACTGCAATTCTTGCAAATCACGAGCACGCTGTTATCCCCGGTTTCTACGGTGTAATGCCCAACGGCACAATCAAAACCTTCTCAAGAGGCGGTAGTGATATTACAGGTTCAATCGTAGCAAGGGCAATTAAGGCTGATATCTACGAAAACTGGACAGACGTTTCAGGTATGCTTATGGCAGACCCCAGATGCGTTGAAAATCCCAAGGTTATTTCAACTATCACATACAGTGAGCTTCGTGAGCTTTCATATATGGGCGCAACTGTTATGCACGAGGATGCTATCTTCCCCGTTCGCGAAATGGGTATTCCGATTAACATCAGAAACACAAACGCTCCCGAAGATGCAGGTACAATGATTGTTTCTTCCGTTGAAAGCAACAAGGTTGACACAGTTATCACAGGTGTTGCCGGTAAAAAAGGCTTCTCTGTTATCGCAATTGAAAAAGATATGATGAATGCAGAGGTAGGTTTCGGCAGAACTGTTCTTGAGGTTCTCGAAAACTACAACCTTTGCTTTGAGCATCTTCCCTCAGGTATCGACACAATGTCTGTTGTTGTTAACGATAACGACTTTCTTCCCGTTAAGGACAATGTTGTTAACGATATTATCAGAAGAACAAAAGCTGATTCTGTAACAGTTAACGGCGGTATCGCTCTTGTGGCAGTTGTTGGCAGAGGCATGGCAGGTGCAAAGGGTACTGCAGGCAGACTCTTTAAAGCAATTGCAGAAAACGATATTAACATCAAAATGATTGACCAGGGTTCAAGTGAGCTTAACATTATCGTTGGTATCAGCGAGGATGACTACATCAAAACCCTCAACGCTATTTACCACGAGTTTGTAGGTTAAAAATAAGGTTAATAAATAAAAGCGATAGGGACGATAAAACAAAATGTTTTATCGTCCCTATCACATAAAAAGCGTATTCGGAAAAACCGAATACGCTTTCATCATTTTTAGAATAAACCTGCGATTAACTGAGGAATCATTTTAATGTATGTAATTATAAGACCAAAGATTTCTGTAAAGAAGTTTGCAACGGAATCGTCAAGAGAACCGATAAGGTCTGTGGGAAGCTTGGATTCTTCTTTTTCTTCAGCTTTTGTTGTTTTCTTTATAGCATATTCGTCAATCTTTGTAACCTTCTGTGTTTCATCGTTAACTACATATGCTTCATAAACAAGCTTGTTACCGTCAATGTAGATATTTGAGAAGCAACCGCCCATATCGCTTGTGGAAAGCTTAACATCTGCACATTCATTGATGGGGTCGATAGGATTCTCATTTACAGAATATCTCTTTGTACCTGCTGTTGAAGGAAGAATATAAACTGCACCATCGGGATTCTTTGCGAATGTTGTTGACTGGCCGTTGAATTTTTCTGTTACATAAGTAACATCTTCAACAACTGCATCAGCTTTAACCTGTTTTGTTCTGAAATACATATGGTCGTGACCGGAAAGAACAACGTCAACATCTGTCTGGTCAACAATTTCGATAATTGTTTCTCTCATAGCAAGAGTATCGGGTTTGTTGATGTTCTTACCTGCAGAGTAAACTGCACGGTGGAGAAGAAGGAATTTCCAATGAGCATCAGAATTTGTAAGGTCATTGATAATCCAGTTTCTCTGTGCTGCAGTCATGGGGTACATATCGTTTGAGTTAACGATACAGAAATGTGCATTACCGTAGTCATAAGAATAGTAAACGCCGTTAACTCCGTTGAGAGCACCGTCACCTGCATCGAGGTTAAACATATTAGCAAACCAACCGATGTTGAGTTTGTTTGTAATGTTACCATCATGGTTACCTGCAACGGGAGCAATAGTAAGGTTTGTGTTAGCATCATTGAATGCTTCGCCCCACCAGTTCCATTCGTCGTTTGTGCAATCGTTTACGAAGTCACCAAGATTAACATAGAATTCAGCATTTTTGTTGGATTCCATAGCTGCATCCATAACAAGAGCTGCCTGCTCAAAGTTTTCGAGGCTGCTTGCCTGAACGTCTGCAATAGCGATAAAGGAGAATTTGTTGTCGCCATCGTCAGTAACGAACTTACCTGTTGTGCTCCAGGTATTCTCTGTCATACTACCAACGCGATAGTTGTAGGTTGCGCCTTTTTCAAGACCTGTAAGAACAACCTTATGGCAATAATAATCCTGGAATACAGAAACATCGCCTGTGTATGTTTTTGCGTTATTAAAAGTACCGTCAAAATCTTCTGCTTTAACAATCTGGATTGTTGTGTCGCAGTAATTTTCTGTGTACCAAGTGAAAGCACGCTGAGTCTGACTGTCACCATACATTGTGCTGTTTACACGAAGTGTTTCAAAACCTGTGCTCTCTGCGGATACGCTTAAACCGATGCAGCTGAAAAGCATAATAACTGCAAGTAAAGCCGCGAGAGATCTCTTTGCTGTCTTTTTCATAACTACCTCCGTAATTAAATGAATTACAAATTTGGGCAGACAGTACCGCCCATTTTTATGAATATCATTATACAACTAATTTCCTATTATTTCAATACAAAAAGTAAATTTATTACAATTGCTAATATTGAGAGAGAAATTTTGGGTAAAAGTTATATAAGAGCTACCAGTCGCCAGCCACCAGTTGCCAGCAAATAGCAGATAGCGGTTAGCAAATGTAGGGAACGGATTCATCCGTTCCGCAAAACACACGATAACTTAGCGGTACGCATAAATGCGTACCCTACATTTTTTCACTTATCGCGAAAGGGGGCGACTTAATTCCTCATTCCTCATTCCGCACTCCTAACTCCTAACTAAAAAGGACGGCTTTCGCCGTCCTCTTAGTTTTATTATTTTTCCTCAATATTATAGAAAACATCATTGTTACCATTTATGCCAACGTAAATATCATTCTTTACAAATCCATCTGACACAACAAGATTTTCAGGAACTTCCTCTACCTCAACACCAGGTCCGCGCCTATCAGGTTTTTTTATTGAGTCATCACCTTTTGAAACAAACTTAACTTCAAATATGCCTTGAGTTTGTGCAGGAACAAAAAAAGTATCAAAATTGGTTTCAAGGTCATAACAGGTTAATGTTCTTTTTTCAATCATTTTCACGAAATATTCAGTTCTGAAATCACCACTTAATTTATAATATTTACCCTCAGACGAATGATTTTCCAAATACATATTACAATAAAATGTTATAGTATCATTTTTTGCAGTATATTCAGAAAATGAAACTTCCGCTTCGCAATTTTCAGGCACTTCGTATTTTTCTGTACTTTCAAAATCACCAAATAAAAAGAGAAATAAACCAATACCTGCAATTATAGTTAAACTAACAATAAAAATTATAACCTTTTTCAATTATTTCAGCCACCTTTCTGTAACGGTCAATCAAGATCAATCAAGATCAATCAAGGTCAATCACAGAACACACCTAACTATTTAATTTTTTCTTTATTATATAACACCCAATTATAAAACACAACTCCAAATAATAAAACAGACTCTTACCCTGAAGCTTTGCCTTATCATCGCATTTCTGGCATCTGGCGACTGGTGGCTGGCGACTGGCGACTAAAAAGGACGGCTTTCGCCGTCCTTTCAGTAAAATTATTTAACTTTGACTTTATAGCACTTAATCTCGAAGGGATTGATTTCAAAGTTGAGAGTTTTGCCGTTTGCAATATCAACTGCTACGTCATTTCTTTCAAGAAGGTCGCACTCTGTTACGCTTGCGATTTCTGCGAAAAGCTCTGCAGAAACCTTAGTTCTGCTACCTGCTTTTTCAACGAAACGGATGATATATGCATCCTCGTCCTCGCATTTCTTAACTGCTTCAAGTGTAACGTTTTTGCCGTCAACCTTAATGAAGCTCTTTGCATCCTCGCCCTTTGCGTCGCCGCCTATTTCAACTACAACTGCAGGGTTGTTCATTTCAAGACCTCTTACGAGTGTTTCAGCATTCTTCCAGTTACCTGCATGGGGATAAATTGAATATGTGAAGTAGTGGTCGCCACGGTCTGATTTGGGGTCGGGGTTCATAGGAGCTTTGAGAAGAGTGATAATCATTCTCTGCTTATCAACCTCGTAACCATATTTACAATCGTTAAGGATTGAAACACCGTAGTTATCTTCACTCATATCAATGAAGTTATGAGCAGAAACCTCGAACTTAGCCTTGTCATAGGGGTTATGACGGTAGTTGGAGCTTTCGATTGTAGCATAAGCAATATCACGGGTAAACTTCTGAGCCTTAACGTCAACATCAAAGCCAACTTTAAGAAGTTTTTCCTGTTCGTTCCAGTTGATGAATGTATCAAAGTCGATTCTGTCAAGCTCATTGTAGATAATGATATTCTGCTTAACGAGTGACTTGTTGATAACTTTTTCAATAGAAACAACTGTGAATACATCACCTGTTGCAATGCCTGTTACCTTACCGGGCTCTGTATCGAACTGGCGGTCAACATAGGAAGCAACAATATCCCAAGCATCATATTTACCGGGGAGGTCTTCGTAAAGTCTGAATACGTTACCTTTACCATCAAGAACTTCTCTGTTATTTTTCTTATCGAAGATAGAAACAAGCTCTGCACTGTCATCAAGAACGAGTCTGAAGTTAGCGTTTTCAACAGTATTGCCGAAAGCACCTACTGCAGTTGCTTCGCTGACAGCAGCATCCTTTGTATAGTAAATCTTATAACCAACAGCAGGAATATCCTTTGCAACGAAAACAAGAACCTTTGTGCCGTCAAGCTTTGTATAAGCCTGAGTTGCAAGCTTATTGCCTTCAGCATCGTATATTTCAACATCTTTATAGGGAAGCTCAACCTTCTGAGTTGCAGCAGTTCCGAGAGAATTGAAAAGAGCAAAGGGTTTGCCATATTTCTCTGCACCGTTTACGTTACCTGCAATAACATTGAGAGCTTCATCCCTTACGTTTTCACCGATAGCGATAATATCATCATAAATAGCGCAAAGGTCTCCGAAAACTTCTGTAATATGAGAACCGGGAAGAGAATCGTGGAACTGGTTAGTAAGAATTGCCTGCCAGCCTTCGTTAAGCTTCTCAAGAGGATATTTGTAGCCGTACTGCATTGCAATACTTGCGAACATTTCTGCCTGACGATAGAGGTTTTCACTGTATCTGTTAAGCTTTTTAAGAAGTGCCTTTGTTGTGTGAACACCGCGGTGCTCTTCAAGATAAAGCTCGTCTTTCCAGGTAGGAATGTTAGTTTCTGTTGCATTAGCTTTCATTCTCTGGAGAGAATCTTCAATCTTACTTGTCTGTGTCTTGGGAAGACCGGGGAAGTTTTTGTAACGTTTTACGTATTCGAGCATTTCGGTGTCAACACCGCCGCCACCGTCACCCCAGCCGTAGCAGTACATAGATTCGCCGATGGTTTCTTTATCTGTATATTTCTTCCAGTTAACCTTAAGAGAGTCTGCTTCAACAGTACCGATAAAGTGTGTGGGAGGAACGATTGAGAATACCTTTGAACCGTCGGGACCTTCCCACCAGAATGTGTTATACTGCCAGGGGTTTGTATCGTTCCAGATACCCATTTTATGAGTTACGAAATATTCAACGCCTGCTTTCTTAAGAATCTGGGGCATTGCATAGCCGTTACCGAAAACGTCGGGAACCCAGCAGGTTTTGGGAGTGAAACCGAAGGTCTTTTCAGCAAAACGGATACCGTGAAGAAGCTGACGAACAAAGGATTCACCGGAAACAAGGTTACAATCGGGTTCAACCCACATTGCGCCGATGTATTCCCATCTGCCCTCTTCAATACGTTTCTTAACCTGCTTATAAAGTGCAGGATATCTGTTAGCCATTTCGATGTA
This sequence comes from Acutalibacteraceae bacterium, assembly GCA_045536495.1. Classification (GTDB taxonomy): domain Bacteria; phylum Bacillota; class Clostridia; order Oscillospirales; family Acutalibacteraceae; genus DTU089. The sequence continues at coordinate 19,051 of JAZSNR010000041.1, read as the reverse complement.
TGTAGGAGCTGTACTCTGTGAGAAAATAAAATCATCATACTGCTCCATAAGACGAAGCATTGTTGCGTGAGTTCTGCCGAGCTTACGGATATACTCTTTATATGCCCACATAAATACAATATCAAGGTGAGAGTTACCAACAAGGGCGAGTGTACCCTCTGATTTATAAGATGTGTTGTTATAAACCTTATCTTTGAGCACTTTCTGTGCCTGGCGAAGACCAGCTTTGAATTCTTCACCGTCAAGGTCAAAGTTAACGTATGTAAATGCCTCTTTAAGAGCTGCTCTGATAAGCTCCTGAAGACCTGTATCGTGAACAGGCATAAATAAAGCGTTGAAAACTGCCTTGAAATCCCAATAAATCTCTTCGATTTCGGGGTCAACAACGCCTACGAATGAGCAGGAAAGTGTTTTTACTGTTGACTCGTTTGAATGCCATACATAGTAGGACTCAATGTCAACATCGTAATGCTCGTCACCCTTTGCGCAATCTGTAAGAAGAACAGAGTTTCTGAAGGGGTCAAGACCCTGATAAGGTACACCGTTAAGTGTAAGGAGTGAGTCACCGCCGAAATACACGTTAAGAGTTACTTTTTTACCCTTAAATCTTTCGGGCATATCAAAGGAATTCTTGAAGAAAGCGCTCCAACCGTTGTTACCCCAGCGGTCACCAACGTTAAGCTCCTTCCATTCGTCATAAAGGAATTCATAATCGTCAACACCTTTATAAATGCATTCCTTCATTTTCCAAGCCGGAATGGATTCAATATCGGTGTAAATTCTTTTTTTGAGGTTTTTGATTTTAAGCGCCGCAACATCGTCAAAAGAGAAAATACCTCTCTGCTTGCCCTTTGTGGCATCGCGCCAATCATCAACGTGAGCATCCATAGCATCAAGAGCTGCTACAGCGTCCAAGTTTTTAATCTCAGCCAAAATTATCGTCCTTTCTCTAACCGAAAAATCTAACAAAAACAAGCCAAACTTTTCGATTTTGTTATCTTTTTCAGTATAACATTATATACATAATTTGGCAAGAGAAAAAACAAAAATATAATCGCGTCGCAGACCCGAAACTTGCCACTTGCCACTTCCAACTTGCCACTAAAAAAGCACCGCTCTTTCGAGCGGTGCTTTTTTTATCAATCGTGTTTTTTACCAAACTTTCTCTGGAAGAATTTAACAATTTCAACAATCGGAATAACAAGGAATGCAAGACCGAGAGAAATAAGGTATGCTTTAAGGTCAAGGTGTGCAAAGCCGAAGAGATTTGAAAGGAAATCAACCTCAACAACTGCAGTTGTAAGAAGGAATGAACCGATCATCGCGCCGTAAAGAGCAACGTTATGGTGTCCTTTGAGAACCATACCAACAGAAGAACCTCTCTGAGAGCGCATATTGAAGGAATGGAAGATTTCGCACATTGCCATTGTAAAGAATGCCATTGTCATACCTTCGCTGCTGTCGGGAATATTTCTGAAAACAAGGTGACCTGTTTCAAGAAATTCACCGATATAGAAAGCAGCAACTGTAAGAACACTTACGAGAATACCCTGATATGCACAGTCAACACCTAAACCGCCTGCGAAGATGCCATCGTTTTTGCTTCTGGGCTTTCTTCTCATAATGTTCTGTTCTGGCTTTTCAAGACCCAGCGCAAGAGCTGGAATACTGTCTGTTACAAGGTTAATGAAAAGAAGATGGGGAGCTTTAAGAATTGTAAAGCTCATAATTGTTGCAAAGAAGATTGAAATAACTTCGGAAAGGTTTGAACCGAGAAGGAACTGAATTGCTTTACGAATGTTGTCGTAAATTCTTCTGCCCTCACCTACTGCGGCAACGATTGTTGCAAAGTTATCATCTGTGAGAACCATATCTGCAACGTTCTTTGTAACGTCTGTACCTGTGATACCCATACCAACGCCAATGTCAGCGCTCTTAATAGAGGGAGCGTCGTTAACACCGTCACCTGTCATAGCGGTAACATAACCCTTGTTTCTCCAAGCATTAACAATCCTTGTTTTGTGTTCGGGCTGAACACGGGCATACACGAAGATATTTTCAACGATTTTTTCAAATTCTTCGTCCGAGTATTTATCAATATCGCTACCCATCATAGCCTGAGAATCATCAGTAAGAATGCCGAGCTCTCTTGCAATAGCTTTAGCGGTGTTAATATGGTCACCTGTAATCATAATAGGTGTGATACCTGCACCGCGGCATTCAACAATAGCATCTTTAACCTCGGGACGAACAGGGTCAATCATACCTGTAAGACCAATAAATACCATATCAAATTCAAGAGATGCGGAATCGTAAACCTCGGGAGCATAAGCATATTCTTTGAATGCAACTGCAAATACACGAAGAGCTTTATTACCCATTCTTGTATTTTCTTCTGCCGCTTTTGCGAGAATTTCATCAGTCATGGGAACAACCTGACCGCCAACAAGTGCATGAGTACATTTCTTGAGAATTTCGTCGGGAGCACCCTTTGTATACTGAACGAATTCACCGTCAACCTTGTGAACTGTTGACATCATTTTTCTTCCTGAGTCAAATGGAACCTCACCTGCTCTGGGATTAGCTGCAACAAGGTCAGACTTTTTAAGGCCGAGAGAAGATGCATAGTTAATAAGAGCAACCTCATCGGGCTCGCCTGTGCTCTTGCCGTCTGCCTCAACCTCTGCATTTGTGCAAAGAGCCATAGCTGTTGCAAGAACCTTTTCATCCTCGGCGTAATGGTCAACAACTGTCATTACATTCTGGGTGAGAGTACCTGTTTTATCAGAACAGATAATCTGAGTACAGCCGAGTGTTTCAACGGCATTCATTTTACGGATGATAGCGTTCTTTTTAGACATATTTGTAACGCCTATTGAAAGAACGATTGTCATAACTGCAACAAGACCCTCGGGAATAGCCGCAACAGCGAGAGCAATAGCAGTAATAAAGGAATCAAGAGCAACGTGATAGAACTCAGCATTGCTGCCTGAAATGAAATGCAATGCGATATTGTAACCGAAAATTACAACGCAAACTGCAATAACTAGCTTTGTAAGGATTTTTGAAAGCTGTTCGAGCTTGATTTCAAGAGGTGTTTTGCCCTCTTCTGCAAGTGCGATAGCGTTTGCGATTTTGCCCATTTCAGTGTCCATACCTGTTGCGACAACAACAGCTTTACCACGGCCATAAACGAGTGTTGAGCCCATATAAGCCATATTTTTACGGTCACCGAGAGGAACCTCGTCGCCCTTATCGCTTGAAAGTGTAAGCGCTTTAACAAGCTTATTTACGGGAACAGATTCCCCTGTAAGAGCTGCCTCTTCGATTTTCATACTTGCACATTCGAAAATACGGCAGTCGGCAGGAATAGCGTCACCTGCATCAAGAAGAATAACGTCACCTACAACAAGGTCTTCGCTCTTAACGGTTTCAACCTTACCGTCGCGAAGAGTTTTTGTTGTTGCTGCAGACATTTTCTGCAATGCTTCAACGGCTTTTTCTGCTTTGTTCTCCTGGATAACACCGAGAATTGCGTTAATAAGAACAACAGCAAGAATAATAAGTGTGTCTGTGGGGAAGAAACTTTCTCCTGCGGCAGATGCCTCGATGTACTCCGTTACTGCGGAAATTGCAGCAGCAACGATGAGAATGATAATCATCGGGTCTTTCATCTGGTCGAAGAATTTTTTGAGAGTAGAATCCTTCTTTGCTTCTGCAAGCTTATTTTTACCGTTTTTCTCAAGTCTTGCAGCGGCTTCTGCGGAAGATAAACCGTTTTCGTTGGAATTCACTTCCTGAAATACGGCTTCAGCAGATTCGAGATAATGCTTCATTATAACGTGTCCCTTTCTTTAAAGTGGCTGTATTAAACCATATGTGGTTCGAATACATTCACTCTATATTTGCAAAATCAGAGCAACAAAAATAAAAAGACCTCTACCGTGCTTCGCGGTAAAAGTCTCACTCTTTAAGACATTGGCGGGCAAATTTTGCCGGGAATGTCGCCAATATCGCGCCGAGGCACGAGTTACTCCCTTTTGTTACAGTAGATTATATAATAATATTATGTTTTTGTAAATAGTTTTTCTTGTTTTTAACCAAAAAATTCCTTTCAGAAAAAATTTTTTCATTAATAATTATATAAATATTGAAAATTTCAAAAAATTGTGTTATTCTTTACTCATAAATATTTTAAAAATGTTCAAAGGAGATATAAATATGAAAAAAATTATTGCAGTTATTCTCTGTATTGTTTTACTTGCAAGCATAATGGCAGTTTCTGCAAGCGCATTTGAGCCTGCCAGCACAAACACAAGCGTAACATACCTCTCTGTTTTCGAAGATTTCTTCAACTTTGACCTCATCTTTGATTTCTTTGAGAGAATTTTCAATATGCTCGGTTTCACAAGCAACCTTTATGAACCTGTTATGTAATAACAACAAACTATAAACTCCATACTGAAAGTCAAAACTTTCAGTATGGAGTTCTTTTTATTCAGGCTCAATTATAACCGGTTGCAGTTGTTCTCCTTTTAATGCCAATTCCAAAGCATCCGCAATAAGTGAGAAATCCGCCACCATAGATGTTGGTTTACCTTTGCAGTTATCTTGACCAAAAGGTACAAAATATATATTCTTGTAATTCAAAAGAGAACCGATATTCTTACCTGCATTACTTAACGCATCATTTGTGGACGGTGCAATCAACAGCGGTCTGCCGTTTCGCAAATGGGCTTTTGCCGCAAGAGTTACACAGGTATCTGTAACTCCGCTTGAAAGCTTTGCAAGGGTGTTTCCCGTGCATGGTGCAATTACAAGCGCATCAAGAAGCTTTTTAGGTCCAATAGGTTCTGCTTGGGGGATTGTGTGAATAATGGTGTTCCCCGTTATCTCCCTGAATTGCTCTCGCCAATGAGCCGCATCACCGAAGCGTGTGTCAAGATTATAGGAATTCTCCGACATAATCGGTACAATTTCATAGCCGAGTTTTTTCAATTTTTTTATTTCCTCAAAAACTATTTTAAATGTACAAAAAGAGCCGCAAATTGCAAAGCCTACTGTTGCCACATTGTATCCTCCTTCTCTTTTATTATTGGAAGAATTGAGCGACCGATTATTTCTCCGGCGGTTTTAGGCGCAACCTTCCCCGGTAGAGAGCTTGCTTTGACAACCTGAAAAGCTCTTTCCTTTGCCGCCTGAAAATCAATACCGAAGGGTGCCGATGCCACCTCTACCAGAACACATTCAGGGTTAAGCTTTGAAAGTTCGAGAGAACCCAAAAGTTTTACGGGAACTGTATTTATCAGCGCATCAAAATTATTGTATTCAGCTTTCAAAGAATCAATATGCTTATATTCCATCGAAGCTGCATAAATCTCTGCAAAAGCGCTCTGCTTCCTTGCAAAAACGGTTACCTCTGCGCCCATACCAGAGAGCGTATAGGCAAGTATTTTTCCCACTCTACCATAACCAATAACAGCGCATTTCATACCGTGAATTGTAATAGGCAATTCCTCTATAAGCACCTGAACAACGCCTTCTGCGGTGGGAACGGCATTATATATTGCAAGCTCATCAAGATGAAAATAGTCGCAATAAGGACAATTCCGTGAATCCAGCTCCTCGCAAAAGCTTTTTGGCAATTGACCGCCGAAAATTAACTTTTTGGACGATGACAGAGCCAAAATATCAGAAATTAAGACCACTTCATCAAACAAGGGTGAATTAAGAGTTAATCTGTCTCTTGTAAACGGTAAGGGTAATATAATTACATCGGAAGCATTCATCGCTTCCTCCAAGCTGCTGTAGCACTCTGTATGATTAAAAGCATAATAACAAACTTTAAAGCCTTGATTTTCAAGGTATTCTCCAAGATACAAGGAGCGGTTATCTCCGCCTAATATTAAAAAAGTAACTTCTTTCATAAAATAATCAATCCTCTCGGTATATAATATTCCGAGGAAATAATAATGTGAAAAAGAACAACCCGAAAATCAATTCGAGTTGTTCTTTATTTTTACATACCTATTGTTATAATTTCAAAAGGCTTGTATTCAATTGTATCTGTTTCGCCCTCAACATCTTCGAGCATATTGAGAATTTTTACTTTTTCGGGAAGTTTTATACTACCGCGCTTTCCGTCCTGCTCTGAAAGTCTTATAACGGTCATTTTTCCGTTTTCACTTTCTTTAACTGCCTGTAAATATAAAGGCTCAAAGGTGGGAAAATTCCACTCACAGTCTGCTTTTATAAGTGGTGTATTATACTGCAAAGCGAGTTTGTTTATTCCTTCATTAACAGCATCACTTTCGTGAGGAACGATCATATAACAAAAGCTGTGCTCACCCATATCGGAAATTACATCCGGACGTTCCGTTGCACGAAGAAGAGAAAGGCTCATTGAATTATCAAGGAAGCCCACACCGTATTTCCCGTCATTTATGATGGCAATACCGCCACCGGATTCCGACATATCACACCATTTATGATGGCAAGTTTCAAATCTGGCTTGTTGCCAGGTGGTATTACGGTGGTTTTCTCTTTCAATAAAGCCTGCAGAGGTATCGCAAAGAGCTTTTCTTGTGAGAATATTGCAGTTGAACTCCGCCTTTGCAAGCTTATGCTTTTCGTTCCAATTTACATTGTTCTCCACTTCAATTCCGCGACTTCTTCTGAAAAATCTTATAAGCATTTCCCAAGTGGATTTTTCAGTTGCGAGAGTTGCAGAAAATGTTACGCACTCTCCGTCGCTTTCAACAAGGGAAACAGGCGATACAACATTAACCGCAATTTCTTTTTCGCGGTAATTGGGAAGAATATCCCAGGCATCATAGTTACCGGGGCAGTCAACGTAGATTTTCAGCTTATTGAAATTTCCGTTAACCCATTCTCTTGAAAGATGTTTATCATAAAGTAAAGCTATTGAACCGTCATTGTTAAATTTGACTGTATAAAAAGGTGTTTCAACTATATTATTTTTAACAGTAAACCATTCGCCCGAGAAATTAGATTTTCTCAGATTAGCAGGAGAAAGTGCAGGAATATCGGGAACAATCCAATTACCCTTTTTACCGTAACGGGTAGCAGTACCCTTTTTATTTTCAACAAAGGTAATTGCATCACGCTTGAAATTAAGAGTGTTAAAATACTTGCTTCCGCTACCGATAATTTCATCAAGAGCAGTTTCAATTTCCTCGTAATCTGCCATAGCATCAAGGTAAACGGGGTGAATATGAGAACCTGGAAGAATATCGTGGAACTGATTTATAAGAAATTTTTTATAAAGCTCTGTAATTTCTTCTTTTCTTTCCTCACCGCGCATTACAGTAAGCATTTCCGCAGTTCTGAATTTTTCTTCAAGTCGGCGGTTTGCTCTTTTAATACAGCTTTTTGTTGTGAAAGTACCGCGGTGCATTTCAAGATAGAGTTCTCCGTCCCAAACTTGAAGATTCTTGTTATCTTTAAGATTTTTTTCAAGGAACTCTGCCCCGCTTGTGTGGGTACATTTGGGCATAACGGAAAGCTTCTCAAAGCGATTCATCATTTCAATCATTTCTTCGGTACAGCCCGAACCGCCGTCACCGTAACCGAACATATTGAGGGTCTGACCTCCCTGGTCTTTATCAATATACGCTTCCCAGTTAGCCTGAATCTGACTTGGCATATTCCAGGTTATAAAGTGAGTTGGCGGAACGCAGGCATACACATCAGTGCCATCAATACCGCGCCAGATGAAATTGTTATGGGGAAAACGGTTTGTATCGTTCCATGTAGACATTTTGTTGGAAACGAAATAGTCAACACCGCTCTTTTTAAGAATCTGGGGTAAAATCCAGCTATTGCCGAAAACATCGGGAAGCCAGGCGTTGTTAACCCGCTTTCCGAACATTCTCTCATAGGTTTTCTGTCCGTAAAGGCATTGCCTTATAAGACTTTCCGCATTGGGAACATTGCAGTCCGGTTCAACATACATTGCCCCCACAGGCTCAAACTGTCCGTCTTTAACCTTTTCTTTCAACTCTTCGAAAACATCGGGATAGTATTTTTCAAGAGTTTCGTAGGTATAGGGTTGAGTGTGAGCATATTTAAAATGAGGGTATCTGTCCATAAGGCGAAGCTGAATAAGAACGGTACGCAGATTTTTCTGCACCGCGTGAATTCTTCGCCAATAATATGCAATATCAAGGTGGGAATGTGCTACAAGGGCAACATCACCAGTACCTTTATATGTATCGTTACTGAAAACTACATCGTGGAGGTACTGCTTTGCTTCTTTAACTCCTGTCAGCTCGTCACCGTCAAAGTCAATGCAGTTCATTGCATTATTAAGCTCTCTGTTTAAAAAGGCTCTGTAATCTTCATTGAAAAGGTCGCTCTTGGCAATATCTAAAAGAAGCTCGAAATCATAAACAAGGCCTTGCACATCCTCGTTAATTGTGCAGATATATGCACCCTCAAAAATCTGACGGCAACCGCGCACGGAAAGACTTTCGGGATTCCTTTCGTCATCGGGCTTGCTGCGGTTATAACCCATCATATCAAAATGAAGAGTAGAGTTCACATCAACGTATGGAGAAAGGAGCATTCTTTCTCTGTTGGGGTCAACTCCGCCTATATATTTTCCGTTTACCTTAACGCAGATTTCCGCCGCAGTTTTAAGAGAAAACCACAGTTCCTTGCCTTTAAGGTAATCAGGAATATTAACATCTGCTTTTATAAATGCCGTACCATCTGGAGTGAAATACATATCGCCTTTTTTAAGAGGACGATAGTCTTCCGAATAGTATTCGAACTCCATTTCCTTAACCTGACGGGCATCACGGATTTCTAAATTTTCTATTTCCCATTTTTCATTGTATATGTAACGTTTGAGCCAACCGAAGCGTAAATCAGTCCATTCCTCAGGGCGCATCGAACGTCTTTCAACCTTTATATGTGCCATAATACACCTCACACATCTTGAAAATACGGTCTTTTGCGTATTGCAATAACCTTAACATTCTTTTTTAAATCCCTTTTTATTTCCTGTTCAATCCATTCTGTACAACGATGAAGAATCAGGCATTTTGAACATTCGCCCCTGAAACGAAGAGTTAATTCACCGTTTTCAAGAGAAACAAACTCCACCCAACCTCCGTCACCCTGAAGCTTGGGCGCAAGAATTTCATTTATATATTTTTCCATAGTACCGCCTCTTAATCATTTGCAAAAATCGTAACATATATTAAAACAATTTGTCAATTGTAAATTGATTTAAACCTTTTTTGGTAGTATAATATAAAAAACGATTTTTGTTTAAGGTGGTGATACTGTGAAAACCTGCAAATTTAATATTACGGGTATGACCTGTGCCGCTTGTCAGGCAAATGTTACAAAAGCTGCAACGAAGCTCCACGGCACAGAAAAAGCAGATGTTAATTTGCTTTCCAATTCAATGACAGTAACCTTTGACGAAACAAAACTTACCGAGCAAGATTTTATAGATGCAATAAACAACATCGGTTACGGTGCTTCGCTTTATGGTGAAAACAAAAAAAGCCAACTGAAAACAGAATGGCAAGATAGAAAGAAAAGCGAAGAAGAAAATATCAATTCAATGAAAAAGCGTCTTGTTTCTTCAATCATTTTTCTCGTTATTGTTATGTATATTGCAATGGGGCATATGATGTCGCTTCCTCTCCCACATTTTCTTCACGGCACAGGAAACTCTCTTTTAAATGCGATAATCCAAATGCTTCTTGTAATCCCCGTAATGATAATAAACAAAAAATTCTTCATTTCGGGCTTTAAGGGACTTATAAAAAGAGCCGCAAATATGGATTCCCTTGTAGCTCTCGGTTCTTCCGCTTCATTTCTTTACGGTGTTTTCGCAGTTATAATGATGGCTTACGCCGCACCAAGAGGAAATTTAGAGGTTTTGGAGCATTATTCCCACGAGCTTTATTTTGAGTCCAGCGCAATGATTTTAACCCTTGTTACTGTTGGAAAATATCTTGAAACTCGCTCAAAAGGTAAAACAAGCGATGCGCTCGGAAAGCTTGTTGAACTCTCCCCTAAAACTGCAAATGTTATAAGGAACGGCAACGAAATCACAATTGATGCTGAAGATGTAAAAGAGGGCGATACTCTCATAATCCGACCCGGTGAAAGAATTGCCGTTGACGGAATTGTTTTAAGCGGTAACGGCTATGTTGACCAATCCGCTGTTACAGGTGAAAGCTTACCCGTTGAAAAAAGAATTGGTGACGAGGTTATTTCCGCAACCCTTAACAAAAACGGCACATTCACAATGACCGCTTCAAGAGTTGGAGAAAACACAACTCTTGCCCAAATTATTCGACTTGTTGACGAAGCAGGGTCTTCCAAAGCACCTATTGCAAGACTTGCGGACAAGGTAAGCGAAATTTTCGTTCCCGCGGTTATGCTAATTTCTTCAATAACATTTTTAATATGGCTTTTAGTGGATAAAGATTTTGAAACTGCTCTTTCCTTTGCAGTTACAGTTCTCGTTATTTCCTGCCCTTGTGCTTTAGGTCTTGCAACTCCCGTTGCCATTATGGCAGGAACGGGAAAAGCCGCTGAAAACGGAATTCTCATAAAATCTGCCGAAGCACTCGAAATGCTCGGAAATGTTGACAAAATCGTTCTCGACAAAACCGGAACTGTTACAAGCGGTGAAATGAGTGTAAGCGATGTTTTTGTTTACGATAAAACTATTTCGGAAAATGAATTTCTTTCAATTTGTGCGGCTCTTGAAAAAGGCAGTGAGCATCCTCTTGCAGCTGCTGTAAGAAAAAAAGGCAAAAATCTTCCGCTACCCCAAGTTACTGATTTTAAAGCCTTTGAGGGAAAAGGTATAAGCGGAATAATTAACGGTGAAAAATATATTTCGGGAAACATAAGATTTTTAAAAGAAAATAATGTTGATTATTCTGATATTGAAAGTAAAACAAACGAATTTTCATCACAAGGAAAAACACCTTTAATTTTCTGCAAAGAAAATGATATTTTAGGCATTGTTGCCGTTTCCGATACAATACGAGAAGACAGTATCAAAGCAATTGAAGCCTTTAAAAAACTAGGTAAGAAAACCGTTATGTTGACGGGTGACAACATTTCCGCCGCCGATTTTATAGGTAAAAAAGCAGGAATCGACGAAATTTATTCCGAGCTTCTCCCTGCAGATAAAGAAAACATCATCCGCACTCTTCAGGAAAAAGGTGAAAAAATCGCCTTCATCGGTGACGGAATCAATGATGCTCCTGCTCTCACAAGAGCTGATGTGGGTATTGCAATAGGCGCAGGAACCGATATTGCCATTGATTCGGCAGATATTGTTCTCATAAAAAGCTCGCTTTCAGACGGCGCAAAAGCAGTTGAATTGAGCAAAGCGGTTATGAGAAACATAAAAATGAATCTTTTCTGGGCATTCTTTTATAATGTTTTAGGTATTCCACTTGCGGCAGGAGTCCTCTACCCTGCATTTGCCCTAAGATTAACTCCAATGATTGGCTCTGCAGCAATGAGTATTAGCTCACTTTGCGTTGTAACAAATGCTTTAAGATTAAGATTTTTTAAATCAAAATATATTAAAGAAGAAAATAAACAAACTGTTTCGGAAGAAAGAACCGAAACAGAAGAGGAAGGAAACAATATTATGGAAAAGGTAATAAAAGTTGAGGGTATGATGTGCCCCCGTTGTGAAGCACACGTTGTAAAAGCACTTACAGCAATTGACGGCGTTGAAAGCGCAACCGCAAGTCACGAAGAGAATATTGCAAAAGTAATTCTCGCAAAAGATGTTGCAGATGATGTTTTAATCAAAGCAATTGTTAATGAAGGTTACAAGGCAAGTATCTGAAAGATGCCAGATACCAGATGCCAGTTAAATAGGCTGCGGTTAGCAATTAGCTATTAGTTTTTTAATTATAATCGGCTTCGCCCCGAAACTTGCCACTTGCCACTTTTAACTTGACACTAAAAAAGAACTACTCCGAGAGGAGTAGTTCTTTTCTTTAGTTTATAACTTTATCGTCAACTTCTTTTTGAGCCATTTCTACGAATGCTTCAACACTCATAGTTCCCATATCTCCGGCTTTTCTGCCACGAACTGCAACTTCGTTATTTTCAATTTCCTTATCGCCGAGAACAAGCATATAAGGAATTTTCTGAAGCTGTGCTTCACGGATTTTGTAGCCTGTTTTTTCTGCTCTGTCGTCAACAGTTACGCGGAAGCCTTTTTCTTCAAGCTTTCTGCAAAGCTCGAAGCAAGCATCGTGATGTCTTTCGGAAATGGGGAGAATTCTCATCTGCTCGGGAGCAAGCCACATGGGGAATGCACCTGCATATTTTTCAATAAGAAGAGCAAGAGTTCTCTCATAGCAACCGATAGATGTTCTATGAATAATGTAGGGGTTTTTCTTTGTACCGTCGCGGTCAACATATTCCATACCGAACTTCTCAGCAAGCATCTGGTCAATCTGGATTGTAATAAGTGTATCTTCCTTGCCGTAAACATTCTTAATCTGAATATCAAGCTTAGGACCGTAGAAAGCAGCCTCACCAACACCAACCTTATAAGAAAGACCAATATCATCAAGAATTTCTTTCATAATTCCCTGAGCTTCATCCCACTGTTCTTTTGTACCGATATATTTTTCTGTATCTTCGGGGTCCCACTGAGAGAATCTGTAAGAAACATCTTCATAAAGGCCGAGAGTTTTAAGCATAAAGATGCAAAGGTCAAGACAACGCTTGAATTCATCTGCAAGCTGTTCAGGAAGGCACATAAGATGACCCTCGGAAATTGTAAACTGACGAACACGAATAAGACCATGCATTTCACCTGAAGATTCATTCCTGAAAAGAGTTGATGTTTCAGCAAGTCGCATGGGAAGGTCACGGTAGGAACGAGCTCTGTTGAGATATGCCTGATACTGGAAAGGACAAGTCATAGGACGAAGTGCGAATACCTCGTCATCCTTTTCTTCATCACCTAAAACGAACATACCGTCTTTATAGTGATCCCAGTGACCTGAAATTTTATAAAGATCACTTTTTGCCATAAGGGGAGTTTTTGTACGAACCCAACCCCTTCTTGCTTCCTCATCCTCAACAAATCTCTGAAGAGTCTGAACAATGAATGTACCCTTGGGAAGAAGAATGGGAAGTCCTTGACCGATTGTATCAACAGTTGTGAAGATTTCAAGCTCACGACCGAGTTTATTGTGGTCACGCTTCTTTGCTTCTTCAACTCTTTGAAGATGCTCTTCAAGCTCTGCATTTTTGGGGAAAGCAGTACCGTAAACACGCTGAAGCATTTTGTTGTTCTGGTCGCCTCTCCAATATGCACCTGTGCAAGCAGTAAGCTTGAATGCTTTTACTCTACCTGTTGAGTGAATGTGAGGACCTGCGCAAACATCAACAAACTCACCCTGCTTATAGAAGCTGATAGGTTCATTTTTACCTGCGTGCTCTTCAATAAGCTCAACCTTGTAGATTTCGCCTTTTGCTTTCATTTCTTCAATAGCTGCCTGGGGCTCCATCTCGAATTTTTCAAGAGCAAGGTCTTCTTTTACAATTTTCTTCATCTCTGCCTCAATCTTTGTAAGAATTTCGGGAGTAAAAGAAATTTCACTGTCAATATCATAATAGAAGCCGTTGTCAATAGCAGGACCGATAGCAAGCTTTGCTTCGGGGTAAAGACGTTTAACTGCCTGAGCAAGAATATGAGAAGCTGTATGCCAGAAAGCGTGCTTACCCTCTTCGGAATCAAATGTTAAAAGTTCAAGCTCGCAGTCCTCGTTAATGGGAGTGCGAATATCTGCACTCTGTCCGTTTATAAGACAAGCGCAAAGATTTCTGTAAAGACCCATACTGATTTCTTTGCAAACATCAGCGGGAGAGATGCCGTTAGGGAATTCTTTAACGTCATCACGAAGTTTGATTTTAACCATATATATCATCCTTTCATATAATTCTAAAAAATAAGCACTTCACCCTAAATGCTATAAAGCATTTGGGGTGAAGTGCATTGTACTCCACGGTTCCACCCAAATTATAGTGTAAAAATTCCCACACTATCACTCGAGAAGTCTTAACGCGACTGAAACGGCGATGCTTATCTTTCGCTTCGCACCGCACTCGGAAGTGGTCTTCGGGAGGAGTCCTTTTGCGCCTTTCACCAACCGGCGCACTCTCTGAAAAGGAAATTCATCCTTACTCTCTTCGTCAAAGATTTAAATATGTTTAACGCTTACGCGTTTTATTGTACGCGTCTGACGACGCTAGAACCCTCCACCACACTTTCGCTTTACTTCAGTGCGGTCCACCTCCCTTCGCCAGGGAGGTGTTTGAGAAGTTCCACTAAAATAATAAACCTTTTAGGATAAAATGTCAACAAACAAATTATTCTTCTGTTGTTTCTACGGTTTTTCTTGGCTCAATCTTGCCGTAACGGGAAGATGAAACTGCATCAACCTTCTGTTCTCTGGGTTCACTTGAAACCTCGGGAACATAGGGTGCGCGTCTTTCTCTGCCGCGACGGTCATTTCTGTAGTTACCGCGTTTGTCGCCACCCTCGGGAGTAACAACAACTCTTCTTCTGTCACCCTCGCCAACGGAATGAGAGGTAACGCCCTCAATTTCCTGAATAGCTGTGTGAATAATCCTTCTTTCATAGGGGTTCATAGGCTCAAGAGATGAGCTTCTGCCGTATTTGAGAACGCGCTGTGCCTGTCTTTTTGCAAGAGCGCGAAGAGTCTCTTCTCTGCGAGCTCTGTAATCGCCAACGTTAAGAGCAACTCTCTTGTTGTTATCGTTTGCACGGTTAACGAAAAGTCTTGTGAGATACTGCAAAGCATCAAGAGTTTCACCGCGTCTGCCGATAATGTTGCCGTAATCTTCGCCACAGGTGATTTCAAAATAAACGTCTTCCTCTGCTTCTCTTGCGGTAACGCCTACATCTGTAAAGCCCATACCAACGAGAATAGATTTAAGATATTCTGTTGCTTCGTTTTCCTTGGGTTCAATTGCGGAAAGGTCAACTGCAGGAGCAGCTTCCTTTTTAACTGTTTCTTTCTTGGGAGCGTCTTTTTTTGCTTCCTTTTTGGGTTGAGGCTTTTTCTCGCTCGGTTTTTTAACAGGTGCTTCCTTTTTCTGAGGAGCACTCTTTTTTTCTGCCTTGGGAGCTTCTTTCTTCTCCTCTACGCCGTCATCATAATATGCTCTTACTTTAGCATCTGCGCCGCCGAAGAGACCTAAAACTTTCTTTTTGGGGAAAGTGAGAATTTCAACTTTTACATCTGCATCAATGGGAGCGTGGAGATTTTCCACAGCCATTTTTCTGGCATCGTCAACAGTAGCTGCAACACCAATTGCTTCTTTAATCATATTTTCACCTTATTTCTTTTCGATATCAATACGCATCTTCGTATTGTTTTCCTTTGAACGTCTAACAACTGTTTCGTCAACCATCTGCTGAGCGAGAACTTTTTTAGGACTGTAAATGTTTGTAAGAATTACCTGCTGTATAAATGACAAAATGTTTGAAATAATCCAGTAGAAACCTACACCTGCAGGGAACATAAATGTAAACCAAAGTGACATAAGAGGTGACATAAATGTCATACAACCCATCGAGGGGTTCTTTGCCATTTCAGGATTCTGCTTTCTCTGACGGGCATACATAAAAAGTGAAGATGCCAGCGCAGTAATGAAAGCGAGAATGGGAATAAGCCAGATAACACCGGGTTCTTTAACGTTGGGTGTAAGGGAAAGGTCAAGACCGAAAACGGTGAATCGCTCTTTAAAATCCAAAAGCTCTGCAATCTGGGTTTCATCGATAATGCCGGAAAGCTTATCTGCAAATTCTTCAACCTTACCAAGAATCTGAAGCTCTGCCATTCTTGAAGTGTTGGCATTTTTGCTGCCTGTTTCAACAACGATTTCCATTGCGGTTTTGATTTTTTCAATTGTTTCGTTTCCGAAACGCAAAACGCTTGAAAGAGGTGTATAAATAACACCGTAAAGACCGATCATAACAATCATCTGAATCATAAGAGGCATACAACCCATATTGGCTGCACCGAAACCCTCTCTCTGATAGAGAGCCTGAGTTTCCTCTTGGATTTTCTGCTGATTGCCTGCGTATTTTTGTCTGATTTTGTTAACCTTTGTATTAAGACGCACTTGTTTTGCGCTGTTTTTCTGTTGGCTTATAGAAGTTGGCAAAAGAGCGCATCTAATAAGAACAGTAAGCAAAACAATTGCTAAAATATAGCTATCTGTAAGATTATAGAAAATACTGAGCAACCAACCAAAAGGTACTGCGAATATATCTCTGATAAATTCCATTAGAATATTTTTCCTTTCTGTCGTCTGCAAAAGAGAAAATTATTTTTTCTCCTTTTTGGGCGGTACGGGGTCAACCCCGCCGGGAAAGAGAATGTTGCACCTCATAAGCCGTCTTACTGCAAGAATTGAGCCTTTAAATGCTCCATGAATTTCGATTGCTTCAAGAGCATATTGGGAACAGGTTGGGTAAAAACGGCACTTGGGCCCGAAAAGAGGTGAAATTCGGCGCTGATAAAATCGGATTGCTTTGGTAAGAAATTTTTTCATTCTTCCTCACTCTCCGTTTTCAGCATACCCTCATTTTCAAAAATTCTTTTCATAACCTCTTCAATACGGGTGCTTTTTAAATATTTCGTCTTCGAACGGGCAACCATAACGATATCGTAGCAAGGGTCAAGCTGAGGACAAACCTTTCTGAAAGCCTCTTTTATAACCCTTCTTGAACGGTTTCTCTCCACTGCATTACCGATTTTTTTACTTGTAGTTATACCAATACGGCAAATTCCCGCGCGGTTCTTCGAATAATAAATAACCAGCGCAGGATCAGTTACAGCCTTACCTCTATTATACAGCCGACGAAAGTCGGAATTACAGTTGAGTGTGACGAAATCTGACACATTATTCTCCCGAATTATTTGGCAGGATTAGTATGTGAGCTGTTTTCTGCCTTTTTTACGACGACGAGCAAGTACCTTGCGTCCGTTTCTGTCTGCCATTCTTTTGCGGAAACCGTGTTCCATCTTTCTGTGTCTTTTCTTGGGCTGATAAGTTCTTTTCATTTTTATTTCTCCTATCTGTATATTCAGGCCTTTTACGAAGTATGAGAAGTATTAAAATAAGCCTGTTGTTTAAGTATTAATACCACCGCAAAACATACATTTCGACAGTAGCACATAGCATTATATAAAAATTATCGAAAAAAGTCAATAGTTAAAAAACATTTTACAACTTTAATATACTCCCATAAACAAAGAGGTGATTTATCGGCAAAAAACCCAATATTTTGGATAATTTTCATATATAAAATATATCATTTTCGTTAAATTATATCCTTGTTTGTGATTAATCTAGATAGTATATTATAATTAATACTTACTCTAAAGAGAGGTCTACAAATGAAAAAAATATTGAAGCTTGTTGCAATTACACTTTCTCTTATTCTTTTTGCAACTCCTTTAAGCGTTGCGGCAGGTAATGTGGTTGCATCACAAAAGCACTATAAAATAACAAGTCCTTATGAAAATATTGATTGGGAGGGTTGGAAGGCTTATAAGACTCAGCTTCATTGCCACACCAATGCAAGTGACGGCTACCTTAGGGTTGACGAATCGGTTCAGGCTCACTATGACAAGGGCTACGATATTCTTGCAATTACCGACCACGGCACTCTTAACCGAGGCTGGAATGCCACACCTCAGCTTATCCCTATTCTTCGTCTGATAAAATACGAAAGAACACAGCTGGCTCCTATCGTGCCTCTTGCAGATGACGTATATAATTCTTATCTTAACGGAACTGCAACTACCACAAATGGTACTATTCGTGAAAATGGTATGATTGATGTACCTCTTGGAATTGAGCTTAATTTCGCAACTCCTGTTGCTGACTGCCACCTTACAGGCTATTTTGCAGAATACGGTCAGGGTCTTATGGGCGTTTTCGGCGACTATGAAACTCCTGCCGCAGGTGTAAATGAAGCAGGCGGTATCACCATGCTTTCCCACATAGGCGAATATGTTTACCCCGATAAGGATTCCGAAAATTATGTCGGCAAGCCCATAGATGAGTATTATGTAAATAAATTTGCCCGACTTTTCCTTGATAATCCCGGTTCAGCCGTTGGTATGGGAATCAACAGTGCAACTGATGCTCACACTCGTTGTGACC
Organism: Acutalibacteraceae bacterium; assembly: GCA_045536495.1. Classification (GTDB taxonomy): domain Bacteria; phylum Bacillota; class Clostridia; order Oscillospirales; family Acutalibacteraceae; genus DTU089. The sequence continues at coordinate 808 of JAZSNR010000041.1, read as the reverse complement.
GTATTCTCTATGACCAGATTCTTAAGAAAACCATACCCAACAATGTTGTTCCCTGGGGCTTTACCTTCTCCGATTCACATGATGCAGATTCCATAAATTTCGCTTACACAATGCATTATATGCCCAAGCTTTCCAATGAAGAGCTCAGAACAAGTATGGAAAGCGGCACATTTTTCAGTGTTTCTCATTATTCAAACGGCGTTGAGCTTAATGGTATGAGAGAGCTTCCCGAGTACATTGAAGAAGAGGTTAACTACGAATCAAATGATACCCCCATGGTAACAAAAATGGAAATAGATGAAGAAAATGACACCATTACTGTTTGGGGCGAAAACTTTGATACAATCACCTGGGTTGCAGACGGAAATGTTATTGAAAGAACCTATGATTGTGATGAAAGCAACAGCATTACAATTGACCTTAATGATTATGATATCAACTATTTTGTTCGATTCTATATCACAGGTGAAGATGGTATTTGCTATTCACAGCCTCTTGTTGTTTCTGAAGAAGGTACTGAATACGAAGCTGTTGATGTACCCGAAACAAAAGACATTTCAACCTTCCTCCGTAATTTAGTATCATGGATTGATAAAATCTTTTTCCAGAATCCCGGTATAAGAATTTTCAAAATTCTCCTTATGGGCTATGACCCCGAAGCACAGTCCTAATAATAAAGCTTAAATATCCGTTGCGATTTGTTTCGCAACGGATATTTTTATGCCTTTCTCGGTTGATATTTAAAAAGAATTATGGTATTATACTAAAGATATTTTAGGAGATGATTTTAAATGAGCGAATGCACACA
>JAZSNR010000076.1:0-3018 GCA_045536495.1 Acutalibacteraceae bacterium | reverse complement strand
CTTGCCAACAGACCTGCAATACTTTTTGCCGATGAGCCTACGGGCAATCTTGACGGCAAGAGTGGTCGAGAGGTGCTGTCACTTCTCAAATATGTCAGTAAGCAGCTTGGTGTTACCCTTATTCTTGTAACCCACGACCTGCACGTTGCAGAGCAGGCGGAGAGAATTCTTACCATTGAGGACGGCAAGATAGTCAAAGACACCAAGTCTTCCGCTGAACTTTAATATTGTGAGGTGGCAGCAATGAAAAGAAAACTAACAATTAACACCCTTGCCTTGGGTAATCTGAAGCAAAGGCGAAAGCAATATACTATTCTCATCTTCGGTATAATACTTGCTATGGTGTTTTCGTCGGGAGTGCCTTTTTTTATTTCATGTATGAGATCCTCGCAAGAGGAAGTAAGGTTCAGACGACAGGGAAAGCAGGAGATAATTGTAGTCAATGCACAGAATTATGATTTTTCTCCGGCTGTTAATAACGGTGAAATCAGCGGAGAAATCGGCTATGCACATGTTCTTGCTTATGGTTGGAACGAAAAAACGGATGAGACTTACGGCACTATGATAGGCTGGCTTGATGAGAAAGCGGCAGAGCTATATTATCCTCAGCTTATAGAAGGCAGAATGCCCGAAAAAGAGGATGAAATTATCTTTGAAAAGAATGCTCTTCAAAGAATGAAAATTGATGCAGAAATAGGCGACAAAATAGCACTAAAAACACTGGTCTGCAACGGCGATGAATTACTCTTTGAAGAAAAGGACAAAACATACACCCTTGTCGGTATTATGTCTGACAAGAAAGCCTATATAGAACATTTCTATGATGGGGCTGTCAGTAAGGCATCTTACATCCCTGCGGCTTTTGTAATGCCTGATACAGCTATAGAGCTTGGCGGTAAAGAAGCTTTAGTTGCATTTATAAGCAGATACCCGACTTCCGGACACTGGTTTTTGCAGAATATCAGTAATGATGACACAATAGATACTGCTACCGTATATTCCACAAGCATTGCCGACACATATTCAAGTATTGCCGAAAACACAGCAAGCTCTGCGTTTCTTTCAATACTTCTTGCATTTATGGCTTGCTTTGGTATCGTCAATGCTTTTAACTCAAATCTCAAAGAGAGAAAAACGCAGATAGGAATGCTCAAGGCTGTAGGTGCTACAAGAAGACAGATAATAAATATTTTCGGCAGAGAAGCATTTATTATCAGTATTCTTACTGCACCTGTAAGTATTGGTGTTTCCTTTGTGTCGGTTAAGCTTTTTGCCTTTCTTATGGGGGACGCATTTATTTTCAAGCCTGATGTGACAGTTCTTATGCTTAGTGCATTTTTCGGTATAGCTTGTGTTATGATGTCAGCTCTCATTCCTCTTTTAAGTATTTCAAAATTACCGCCTATGCAGGCAATAAGAAATGTTGAATTAATGCGGAAAATGAAAAACAAAAAAATAAAAAGTCAGCAAATTTTCAATGTTTCCCGCCTTCTTGCAAAAAGAAAGCTTGCCTTCTCAAAGGGCAGACAGATATGTGTATGCATAATTATTGCTTGCTCAATCGTTATCAGCTGTACATCTATGTCTTTTCTTCTTATTACTGTTTATGATATGAGCAGTTTATACAATTATGATTATCAGATACGGGATCATAGTTCTTCATATTCAAGCAATTCTTTCATAAACAAAAAAGAAGATTTTCCCGAACTTACGGAAAACTCAAGATATGAAATACTTGATTTGCCGCAGGTTAAGGATGTTTACGGTGTAAAGTCTGTTAATATCAACATCGTTTTTGACGGAGATTTGCCTGAATACCTGCAGGTCAATGAATATGCTTCACATCTGGGACAAAGCTCACGGTTTGAAAATTTGAAGGATGTTCTTTACAGTAAAGCACAACAAGCACAGCAGGAAACAGGAGGAGCTTTTGTTCCGCCGAGCTTACCCGAAGTAACAAAAGAAAACATAAAGGAATATATGCAGTCGGCAGAAAATCCCGAGTATACTTACACGAAAAAAGCTGCGGGATTTACCACTGAAGAACTGTACAATACAAATCTTACCGCACAAAGCAGTGAGCTTATGAATATTGATAAGGATGACATTATTGACGGTGAAATAAATTATGAAAACCTGAATACCGGTGAAGAGGTTATTATCTATGCACCTGAAAAAATAGGTTTTTCTTATACAATAAACCGTGACATTACAACATGGAGTCTTTCTAATCTTTCTGACACAGCTACTCGTACGCCCGATGAAAAGGCATTACTAAAAGACTTAAAGGCTGAGGCGGACAGTCCTTTCAAGGTCGGGGATATGCTGAAGCTTACTCTGATTTATTCCGATGAAAACGGAAAAATCACAAGAGAGGACAGGGAAGTTAAAATAGGTGCTATTCTCGGTAAGAAAAGCTCACACGGGACCTTTTCTGTTTACACAACCTTGGAGGGGCTTGATAAGTTCGGTGTAAAGTTTAATTACAACCAATTTGATGTTGTGATAAAAGAAGAATGTACTGCAGAAACAGATGAGCAGATGCAAGCCGAACTTGCTGCAATGTTTCCCGGTAAATATGTAGGCTCTGCTTTTGCTATGAATGAGGCGCAGAAACGGGAGTACCGTTCAATAGTTATATCGTTGATTTCTCTGATTTTTGTCTTTATATGTGTTTCAATTGCCTTGATAAATAATTCTATAAGTGCACAGATTCGTGAGGGCAAGAGAACAATCGGAACCTTACGTGCTGTCGGAGCATCAGAAAAAGACCTTGTTTTGTCATATGTGATGCAAATAGCAAATATTCTTGTGGGCGGTTTTTGTGTCGGAACAATTATTTATGCTGCTTCTTACCGTCTTATAGGTTTAATGGCAGTTGGTGAATATTGGCCTGTTGCTCTATGGCCTGCGTTTCTGATTTTTGCGATTCTCGCTTTGGCTTGTTATATTAATCTTAAGGTTAAAATCAGGATAGTTTTAAGGCACAGTATAGTTGAAAATATCAGGGAGCTGTAA
>JAZSNR010000049.1:0-4154 GCA_045536495.1 Acutalibacteraceae bacterium | reverse complement strand
TTCACTTCTTGCAATTTCAACTCTTATTTTCAATAAAGCACCATATAAAAATGTTATCGTTCTTGGCCATGTTCAGGACTGGGGTATTTCCCGTAACAGATATTGGGGTACACCTCTTAACATCTGGGAATGTGAATGCGGTTGCCGTCATTCCATCGGTTCAATTGAAGAGCTTAAATCAATGAGCGATAACTGCCCTGAAGATATTGAACTTCACAGACCCTTCATTGATGCAGTTACTCTCAAATGTCCCGATTGCGGTAAGGAAATGCACCGCGTTCCCGAGGTTATTGACTGCTGGTTCGACTCAGGTGCAATGCCCTTTGCTCAGCATCATTATCCCTTTGAGAATAAAGAGCTTTTCGAGGCTCAGTTCCCTGCGGACTTCATTTCCGAAGCTGTGGACCAGACTCGTGGTTGGTTCTATTCTCTTCTTGCAATTTCAACTCTCATTTTCAACAAAGCTCCTTATAAGAACGTTATAGTTCTCGGTCACGTTCAGGACGAAAACGGTCAGAAAATGAGTAAATCAAAGGGTAATGCAGTTGACCCATTTGATGCACTCCAAAGCTACGGTGCAGACGCTATCCGTTGGTATTTCTATACTAACTCTGCTCCTTGGCTTCCCAATCGTTTCCACGGTAAAGCAGTTGTTGAAGGTCAGCGTAAATTTATGAGCACTCTCTGGAATACTTATTCCTTCTATGTGCTTTATGCTAATATTGATAAGTTCGACCCCACAAAATACAATATTGAAGATTGCAAGCTTTCCGTAATGGATAAATGGCTTCTTTCAAAGCTTAATTCAATGGTTAAGGCGGTTGACACAAACCTTGCTAACTACCGCATTCCCGAAGCAGCAAAGGCTCTTCAGGAATTTACCGATGAAATGAGTAACTGGTATGTTCGCCGTGGCAGAGAGCGTTATTGGGTGCAGGGTATCACAGAAGATAAAACAGCTGCATATATGACTCTTTATACAGCTCTTGTTACTACTGCTAAAACTGCTGCTCCCATGATTCCCTTTATGGCAGAAGCAATTTACAGAAACCTTGTTTGCAATGTAGATAAAGCTGCTCCCGAAAGCGTGCATCTTTGCGAGTTCCCTGAGGTTCAGGAAAATCTCATTGATGCAGAGCTTGAAAAGAATATGGATGAGGTTGTAAGTATTGTTGTTCTCGGCAGAGCTGCAAGAAACGGTTCAAATATCAAAAACCGTCAGCCTCTTAACACAATGTATGTTCAGAGCGATAAGAAGGTAGAGGGTTACTTTACTGATATTATCCGCGAAGAGCTTAATGTTAAGAATGTTGATTTCGTTGAAGATGCATCTGGTTTTGTTTCCTATATCTTCAAGCCTCAGCTTAAAACTCTCGGTCCGAAATATGGTAAGCAGTTGGGCGAAATCAGAGCTGCAATGGCAGAACTCGATTCTTCCGCAAAAGCAACACTTGATGCAGAAGGTAAGTTAGTTCTTAACCTTGCAAGTGGCGATGTTGAACTTGCTCCCGAAGATATCCTTCTTGAAACAAAGCAGAAAGAGGGCGTGTTCACAGTTTCCGACAGAGGAGTTACAGTTGCTCTTGATACAGAGCTTACTGCTGAACTTATTGAAGAAGGCTTTGTAAAAGAGCTTATCAGCAAGATTCAGACAATGAGAAAAGATTCTGACTTCAATGTTATGGACAGAATCAACGTTACTCTCACAGGTAATGACAAGCTTCTCCAAATTGCAAAAAACAACGAAGAAACAATTTCTACTGTTGTTCTTTCCGATTCTATCACCGATGGCGATGGCGCAAACGGAAAAGAATGGGATATCAATGGTGAAAAGGTTGTTATTTCTGTAGCAAAAGTATAAAAATATGTATAATCCTCGGATTTATTTCAAAAAATAAATCCGAGGATTATTATTTTTAAGGAGAACTTTTTTATGTGCGGAATTATCGGTAAGGTTGGGGTTGGGAATGTTTTTCCCGATCTTATAAATGGTCTTAAAGCTCTCGAATACAGGGGGTATGATTCCGCAGGAGTGGCAGGAATTATAAACAATAAAATCTGTCGTTACAGACAAGAGGGGAGAATTTTCAATCTCCAAAGGGAAATAGAGAAGGAAAATCCTGAAAGCAGCATCGGAATAGGTCACACCCGTTGGGCAACTCACGGCAATCCCACAAAGGAAAATGCCCACCCTCATATAAGTCAGAACGGGAAATTCGCTATTGTTCATAACGGAATTATTGAAAATGCGGAAGAAATAAAAAATACTCTTTTTTCTAAAGGTTTTAAATTTATTTCTCAAACAGATACTGAGGTTGCCGTTCAGCTTATGGAAAAATTTTATAAGGGTGATGCAGTTTCTGCTATCAGCGAGGTTTGTCGGGAGTTAACGGGCAGTTTCGCTTTCGGTATTCTTTGTGAAGACACTCCGAATATACTTTACTCCGTTGGAAAAAACAGTCCTCTTGTGGCGGTGAAAGGTGAAAGCGGTTACTATATCGCATCAGATTTATGCGCGGTGGGAGAAGAGCCTAAAGAGGTTTACAGACTTTCCGACGGTGAAATCTGTACTTTAACGGAAAATGATATAAAGTTTTTCAATCCATCGGGAAAGCAGATTGAAAAATTTCCTGAAAAAGCGGATTTTGAAAGCTCGGTTCTCGATAAGGGCGACTATGAACACTTTATGCTCAAAGAAATTTATGAGCAACCAAAAGCCGTAAAAGATACCGTTGATTCTTTTGTGAAATCAGGTGAAATCATTTTCGAAAATATAAAGCTTTACGATAATTTTATAAAAGAGCAGTTGGAAGAGATTGTTATTGTCGCTTGCGGTTCCGCATATCACGCAGGGCTTTCGGGCAAATGCATTATAGAAAAGCTTTGCAAAATTCCTTGTTCTGCCCAAATTGCATCTGAATTCAGGTATTCCGAGCCTTTGTTAAATGAAAGTACTCTTGCGGTTTTTATAAGTCAAAGCGGTGAAACTGCAGATACCCTGGCGGCGTTGCGCCTTGCAAAAAAGAGGGGCGCAAAAACACTTTCAATAGTCAATGTTAAAGGTAGTGCAATAGCCGAAGAAAGCGAAAATGTTATATATACAAAAGCAGGGCGTGAGGTGGCAGTAGCCACTACTAAAGCGTATAGTGCACAACTTGTTTCTCTATATGCACTCGCAATGTATATAGGTCGAATTAAAGAGAATATAAAGGAAGACAAATATAAAAATCTTATTAAAGAATTAAATAATTTACCCCAAAAAATTGAAAAAACACTTAATTGCACCGCAGACAAAATGAAAGAGCTTTCTGCAAAAAATTATAACGAAAAAGATATTTTCTTTATAGGCAGACTTTCGGACTATGCAACGGCGGCGGAAGGCTCACTTAAAATGAAAGAAATTAGTTATATTAACTCTCAAGCTTATCCTGCAGGAGAACTGAAGCACGGAACAATTTCTTTGATTGAAGAGGGAACTCTTGTTGTGGCTGTTGCAGGGAATAACAAGGTTTTTTCTAAAACAGCAAGCAATATTTCTGAGGTTAAGGCGAGAGGGGCGAAGGTGTTTTTTATTACAGACGAAAGTGATAAAGAAACCGCGGTGGATGCAGATGATATTGTCAGCGTTCCCGAAACCTTGCCCGAATTTCAAGGCTCGCTTTTGGTCTTGCCCTTGCAGCTTTTAAGCTACTACACCGCAAAGCTACTCGGTTGCGATATAGATAAGCCCAAAAACCTTGCCAAAAGCGTGACGGTTGAGTGATTATTAAAAATAATCTTACAAAATCTTAATTTGATTTCTTTACTGCTGTATGTTATCATTTATTAGGTGATAAATATGGCAGTGAAAATTCTTGTAACTGAAGATGATGTGTTTCTTCGTGATGGGCTTTGCGAAATGCTCAAGAAGGAAGGCTATGATGTTGTTACCGCAGAAACAATTGAGGATGCTAAGGCGAGTTTTTTGAAAGAAAGCTTTAACCTTATAATCCTTGATGTTATGCTTCCTGACGGTAACGGCTTTGATATGTGCGCTTTCATTCGTTCAAAAAATGAAGATATCCCTATACTCTTTTTAACTGCTTGCGATGACGAGGTTCAGGTGGTTCGCGGTCTTGATGCAGGCGCGGATGACTATGTTACCAAGCCTTTCT
>JAZSNR010000047.1:0-25149 GCA_045536495.1 Acutalibacteraceae bacterium | reverse complement strand
ATATCATATCATGTTTTGCGAAGCAAAATATATCATGAAACTTGTTTTATATCATGTTGACGTCAGGCAATATATCATTATAAATAAAATGATATTCGTTTCGCGAATGATATACCTTCGGCATGATATACCCTTACGGGCATGATATGTTTTGCTTTGCAAAACATTTTCAATTCAGCATTCTCAAAACCTTTTCCGCTTCTGCCACAGTAAACCCACCCGGTGTTTTATCAAAATTCTTATTTCCGTTTTCCCATCGCGAGCACCATTCCTTGATTTGCTCTTCGGTCATATCAAGATTTTTTATATTTGTTAGACTATTTATTGTACTAATTAAATTCTCTTCATTATCTCCGAGGATTTCCAACAATTCGCAATATCTTTCGTTCTTGAATTTTTTTGCTTTTTCAAGGAGATATGGCATAAATGCAGTACAGGCTTTGCCGTGGGGAATGCCGAAATTCTCCGTTAAAACATATCCCACTGTATGAGGAAATGCGGCACCGCAGATATTCAGCTCAAGACCTGCATAAATTGAGCCGTAGTATAAATCCGCTCTTAATTTTTCATCGGGCAATTCCTTGGTTTCGTCAAGGTATTTAAGACCGTTATAAATAAGCGGAAGAGCCATTTTTGCATATTGAGTGGGCAAATCACTGCATAATGGTGCAAACCAACCCTCAACTGCGTGAGCAAAGGCATCAAGGGCAGTTGAAGCTGTTATATCATAGTTCATTGAATATGTGTATTTCGGGTCAAGGAAGGAAACTGCCGAGTAGCAGTCCGCACCTGAAATACTTTTTTTCATTCCGTCCTCATCGTTAGTTAAAACGCTTACCCCTGTTACCTCACTACCTGTTCCGCTTGTTGTACCAACAAGTATAACAGGCAATGCTTTTGATGGAATCGGTCTTGCATAAAGACCTTTAATATCATAATCAGGATTTTCCGCGCAGATTGCAACCGCCTTTGAAGCGTCAAGAGGCGAACCGCCACCAATACCGATAATAAACTGAGCACCAAACTCTCTCGCTTTCTCCCCTGCTTTAATTACGGTGGAAACGAGAGGATTTTCTGTTATTTCGTCAAATATGCAATATTCAATATTCTCATTATTTAAAGCGGTAACAACATCATCAAGAGCACCGCTCTTTTTTGCACTTGTCTTGCTTGTAATAATAAGACATTTTTTACCGAGTTTCGAGAACTCCTGACTGTTTTTTATAACACAGTTTTCACCGCTTATAATCCTTGCAGGCATATAAATGTTAAAATCCATAAAAACACCTCTGTAATTTTATACAATATTATACCATAATATATAACAAATTCCAATTGAAAAAACAAGCCTTTTGATGTATAATGATTAAGTTAGGATTTAATTTGGAGGAATGTGTCTTGAAAAACAATTTCGGGCGAAAGTTATTAAAACGCTCCGATATTTTTGTTATATTTTTAACACTTTTACTAACATTTTCGACATTCCTCATTTTTCACACATCTCCTGACGAATCCCCTGTTGCTGTAGTTACAGTGGACGGAAAGATAGAACAAGAGATAGATTTAGCCTTGCAAGAGGACTGTATAATTACTCTAAAAACCGAACCTCAGGTAACCTTGGAAATCAAAGATGGTAAAATCCGTTTTATAGATTCTAAGTGTCCCGACGGAACCTGCGAAAAAATGGGGTTATTAAGTAATGTTGGCGATACCGCCGCCTGCGTCCCTGCAAAGACAGTTGTAACTATAAAGGGAGCAAGCGATTCCGAAATTGATGCGGTTGTAGGATAATACGATTTGATTTACGACACTTTTACTTTATTCTATAAGTTGTACCACCCACCGCTGACGCGGTCCCCCCTCCTTTTTTACTTCCGTAAAAAAAGAGGGATAGATTATCCCAATACTTTTACATTTGCTGTGCGCAGCACCCAAAACTCTTCACTGTTCACTCTTAACTTTTAACTGCGAGCGCAAAGGAGCTGACCATTTGAAAAAGAACAAAGCGAGCCTTGTCGCCCTTATGGGAATATTTTGTGCTCTTGCAATGGGACTTTCCTTTTTGGAATCCTTAATCCCGCCGATTGCACCTGTTCCCGCCATAAAACCGGGCTTTTCAAATATAGTAACAATGTTCTGCGTCAGCTCATTAGGTGCACCCTACGGTTTGGCAGTAGTTCTTTTTAAGGCATTTTTCGCTTTATTAACTCGCGGAGCAACCGCATTTTTTATGAGCCTTTCCGGCGGAATTTTAAGTTTTCTCATAATGGTCATAATCTTTAAATATTTTAAAAACACGTTCGGTTATATCGGTATCGGTGTTTTGTGCGCCCTTTTTCATAATATAGGGCAGCTTGCCGTCGCCGTTGTAATATTGGGAGAAGCAATTTTAACTCTTACCCCTTTGCTTCTTCTTTCAGGCTTGGTTGCAGGTATTGTAACAGGAACTGTTTTCAAATACACCCTGCCCGTACTTTCAAAAGCATTAAAAACAAATACAAATACTCATAAGGAGTAGATAAAAATGATTAAACACATTGCAGGTGTTCTTCACCCTGCCGCTAAGGGTCGCGGCGGCGTGAAAGTTCCCCACAACAAAAACACCGAAAACTGCAAAATCGTGAGAATGCCTATTCCCGAAAAGGTAGTTCTTCCTATGCAGCAGCATATCGGTGCACCTTGCTCTCCTACCGTTAAGGTTGGCGATACTGTTAAAGTGGGTCAGGTTATCGGTGACACGGACAAATTCATTTCCGCACCAATTCACGCTTCTGTTTCCGGCACGGTTACCTCTATTGCAGACACAGTTCTCGCAAACGGAAGACTTGCTCCTGCGGTAACAATTGAAGCCGACGGAGAAATGGCTCTTTTTGAAGAAATCGCTCCTCCCGTTATTAATAATGTGGACGATTTCATAAAAGCCGTTCGTGATTCGGGTCTTGTTGGTCTTGGCGGTGCAGGCTTCCCAAGCCACGTTAAATTCCATCCTGACCCCAAGAAACCCATTGACACAATTGTTGTTAATGCGGCGGAATGTGAGCCCTATATCACAGTTGACTACCGCGAATGTATTGATAACACTCTTTATATAATCCGTAGCTTGATGATTATTAAAGAATATCTCGGTATTCCCAAGGCAGTTATTGCGGTTGAAGATAATAAGCCTAAAGCAATTGAGGCTCTTCAGAAGGTTGCGGATGAAATCGGCGACGGCTCAATTAAGGTTATGCAGCTTAAATCCCGTTATCCTCAGGGTGCAGAAAAAATGATTGTTTATTCTGCAACAGGCAGAAAAATTCCTTTCGGCAAGCTTCCTGCAGATGTTGGTTGCATTGTTATGAATGTTACAAGTACTGCCTTTATCGGCAGATATCTTGAAACAGGTAAGCCTCTCGTTAGCCGTTCTCTTACTGTTGACGGCTCTGCAATTCTCAAGCCTCAAAATGTTAGAGTTCCCATCGGTACAAACCTTAACGAGCTTATTGATTTCTGCGGCGGCTTCAAGCCTGACCTTGATAAAGTTATCGCAGGCGGTCCTATGATGGGTACTGCTCTCGTCAGTACCGATGTTCCCGTTATTAAGAGCTATAACGCCGTTCTTGCTTTCTCAAAGGGCACAATTAAAGACAAACCCGACAACGACTGTATCCGTTGCGGACGTTGCAGTCAGGTTTGCCCAATGGGTCTTATGCCCACTAATGTAATGCGTTCTGTTAAAGCAAGAGATATTGACGGACTCAAAGCAAGTAATGTTGTTGCTTGTATGCAGTGCGGAACTTGTGCTTATGCTTGTCCTGCAGGCAGACCCCTTGTTCAGTACCTTGTACTTGCAAAAGATATGTTAAGAGAGGACGGTGCTAAAAAATGAGTGAAAATGCCCTTATACAGAAAATAAAACCCACCGTTGCGGCATCGCCCCACGTAAAATCAGGGGAAACCTCGCAAACTATGATGCGCGATGTTATAATCGCTCTCGTTCCAGCTTTGGCGGCTTCCGTTTGGCTTTTCGGACCCAATGCACTTATTGTAAACATTGTAAGCGTTGTTTCTTGCGTACTCTTTGAGTACATAACAAGAAAAATTCTAAAAAGAAAAAACACCTTAAGCGATTTAAGTGCCGTTGTAACAGGACTTTTGCTGGCATTCAATCTCCCCTCAACAATTCCCCTCTGGATGATTCCCATAGGTGCATTCGTTGCAATAGTTGTTGTTAAGCAGTTTTTCGGCGGTATCGGTCAGAACTTTGTTAACCCTGCTTTAATGGGTAGAATCATTCTTATGGTTTCCTTCCCCGGTCCTATGTCCACCTGGACAGAGAATTATAAATGGGGCGAAACTGTTGACGCGGTAACAACCGCAACTCCCCTTTACGTTCTTCAGAATGTCGGCGAAAAGTTCTCAATGGACGATATGCCCTCATATCTCGAAATGTTCCTTGGTCAGAGAGCAGGTTGCCTTGGTGAAACCTGTGCCCTCGCTCTTATAATCGGCGGTATATATCTTTTAGCAAGAAAGGTTATTACTCCTTCAATCCCCGTTTCATTTATTGCCACAATGGGTATCTTTATGGCAATTGCAGGCAAAGGCGACCTTGATTATATCGTATATAACCTTTTAGGCGGCGGTCTCCTTATCGGTGCTATCTTTATGGCAACAGACTATGCAACCTGTCCCCTTACCTCAAAGGGTAAAATCATTTACGGTATCGGTTGCGGTCTTGTAGCAGCGATTATAAGACAGTTCGGTAGCTATAGCGAAGGCGTTTCCTTTGCAATTATTCTTATGAATCTCCTTGTTCCTCATATCGACAATTTAACAAAGCTTAAACCCTTTGGCTATATTAAAGAGAAAAAGCAGAAGGAGGCAAAAGCAGAATGAAAAACAAAAACTTCAAAGACATTGCACTCCCTGCAATAATGCTTTTCCTCATTGCCGCAATTTGTACGGCACTTCTTGCAGGAACAAATCTTTTAACCAAAGATAAAATCGCTCAAATTGCCGTTGAAGCAGAAAACAACGCAAAATCTGCAGTTATTGAAGCAACTTCATTTTCAGATGCAAAAGAGGTTGACGGCAACACCTATTATGAAGCACTTGACGAAAACAGCAACCTTATTGGTTATGTTTTCAATGTAACCGTAAAAAGCTACGGTGGCGACCTTACTTGTATGGTTGGTATCTCCGCAGAAGAAAAAGTTACGGGTGTTGAAATCACCGCTATCAGCGATACTCCCGGTCTTGGTATGAAAGCCACTGCTAAAGATTGGCTCGACCAGTTCATAGGTAAAGAAAGCGGGATTACAGTTAATAAAAACTCTTCTTCCGATACAGAAATCCAAGCAATCACAAGTGCTACAATCACTTCTCAGGCAGTTACCAATGCGGTAAATCAAGCCTTTGACGTTTTAGCAACAGTAAAAGGAGGTGCCGAAAATGGCTAAAAGTGAAAAATGCTCACTTCGCAAAGAGTTCACAAAAGGTCTTCTTCGTGAAAACCCTGTTTTAAGACTCGTTCTCGGCACTTGCCCTACCCTCGCAGTTTCCACTTCGATGGTTAATGCCATCGGTATGGGTATTGCCGCAACGCTTGTTCTCATTTGCTCAAATATCGCAATTTCCGCATTGAGAAAGATAATTCCCGATAAAGTCAGAATTCCTGCATATATCGTTATTATCGCTTCATTTGTTACAATTGTTCAAATGATAGTAAAAGCCTTTGTTCCCGCTCTTGACGAAGCTCTTGGCGTATTCCTTCCACTTATTGTTGTTAACTGCATCATTTTGGGCAGAGCGGAAGCATTTGCAAACAAGAACCCCGTTATTGCTTCTGCAGTTGACGGTCTCGGAATGGGTATCGGCTTTACCGCCGCGCTCTTCTGTATGGCTCTTGTAAGAGAGTTCCTCGGTAACGGAACACTTTTCGTTGACGCCCAGAATCTTCTCGGTGTATTCGGTGACAATGTTTTAGGCGGTTTCAATGGTGTTACAATTCTCAATACACCTATGACCTTGTTCATTCTTCCTGCAGGCGGTTTCTTCGTATTCGGTATTCTTATTGCTCTTTCCAATAAAATCAGCGATAAGAAAAAGCTTCCTAAAGCAGAGCTTCACGGATGTGACAGTTGTCCTTTAGCTGCCACCTGCTCAAAGGTTATTACAGAAAAGGAGGAACATAAAGTATGAATACTGCACAAGTTTTCTCCATAATCCTCACTGCAATTCTTACAGAGAACTTTGTTCTTTGCAAATTCCTCGGTATCTGTCCTTTCTTGGGCGTTTCCAAAAAGGTTGACACGGCTCTTGGTATGAGCGTTGCGGTTATCTTCGTTATGCTCATTTCCACCGCTGTTACCTACCCCATCAACTCTCTTCTTAACCAGTACGATTTAGGCTATTTGCAGACGATTGTTTGTATCCTCGTTATTGCCGCTCTCGTTCAGCTCGTTGAGATAGTTCTTAAAAAGTATATTAAATCCCTTTACAATGCATTAGGTATTTACCTCCCCTTGATTACCACTAACTGTGCCGTTCTCGGTGTTGTTCTTCTTAACTTTGACAACAGCTACTCTTTTGGTCTTTCAATGGTAAACTCTCTGGGTGCAGGTATTGGTTTCCTTGTTGCGATGCTTATTTTCGCAGGCGTTCGCTCAAGACTTGAAACTGCAGATATTCCCGAAGGTCTTAAAGGACTTCCCGCAACACTTATTGCCGCTTCCTTAACATCGGTTTCCTTCCTGGGCTTTTCCGGTGTTGTTGACGGAATTTTCGGTTAAGGAGGTAGAAGAAAATGACAGAAATTTTATTCCCTATTCTCCTTGTTGCAGGTATCGGTCTTGTTTTAGGCTTGGGTCTTGCAATCGCTTCAAAGGTTATGGCAGTTCCCGTTGATGAGAAAGCAGAGGCAATTACAGCGGTTCTTCCCGGTGCAAACTGCGGTGCTTGCGGTTTCTCAGGTTGCGCAGGCTATGCGGCAGCTCTTTCATCGGGCAAAACCGACCAGACAAACCTCTGCGCTCCCGGTGGAACAGCTGTTGCCACCGAAATCGCAGAAATCCTCGGTACTGCTCCTGCATCTGTTTTGCCCACAACGGCAGTTGTTATGTGTATGGGAAATTCCTCTAACTCCCACGATAAAATGACCTATAAGGGCGTTAGCAGCTGCCGTATGGCAACCCAGCTTTTCGGTGGCGCTAAAGAATGTACCTATGGTTGTTTAGGCTTGGGTGACTGTGTTGACGCTTGTGAATTCGATGCAATTCACATTTGCGACGGTGTTGCAAGAATTTCAACAATCGCTTGCCACAGCTGTAAAGCCTGCGTTAAGGCTTGTCCTAAAGGTCTTATTAAAATGCTTCCCCTTAATGTTACTCAGGCGGCAGTTCTTTGCAATAACAAAGAAAAAGGTGCCGCTGCAAGAAAGCATTGCAAAGCCGCTTGTATCGGCTGTATGAAATGCGTTAAGGCTTGCGAGCATGACGCAGTTAAGGTTGAAAACTTCCTCGCAAGCGTTGACCCCGAAAAATGTATCGGTTGCGGTAAATGCCACGAAGTTTGCCCCGTTGGTTGCATCGACCTTATTACACCAAAAGGATAACCTATAACTTTTATGATATACGAAAACGACTACGGTTTTGCCGTAGTCGTTTTCGTATATCTATTTTTTATTTTTAATCTTCAATAATCTTTTTATTAAGTTTCTTTTCAATTGCAGGAACTACCTTGGGGAAAATAACCTTTGCAATAAGAAGGTATGCAATAAGTCCGCCGATTAAACCAACTACTGCACCTGCAACAACGTCTGTGGGGTAATGAACGTGAACATAAATTCTTGAGAAACCAATAAGGAATGAAAGAATTAATGCAGGAATACCAATTGCGAGATGTTTTTTATTCTTAAAGCAACCAAGGAACAATGCGAATGCCGCACCTATTGATGTTGAGGTGTGACCTGAGGGGAATGACCAGCTGCTGCTCTTGTCAATAAGACCGGGCCATACATATTCATAACCTGCATTTTTCCAAACCTCTGCATCAATAAGGTAAGGTCTGGGTCTTTCAATGAGGTTTTTAAGTGCAACATTATTGATAAGTGATGAAATTGCAAGACCACCAATAAGAAGAATGCCAAGCTTTCTTGTTTTTCTGGGAATAACTAAAATTGCTGCAATTACCCACCAGATAATACCGGGTGTGTCACCGAGATGGGTGATAAAAGTCATAACACTGTCTAAAATAGGATTCATAATACTGTCAACGAACTGATAAATAGCAACGTCAAAGTTCACTATGAATTCATTTAAAAAGAATTCTGCCATAACTGCCTCCTAAATATGTAAAATAATATAGCCGAAAAAAATTGAACCCCGTACGCCTAAAATTCAAATCTTTCGGCACATCACGGCGTTTTTCGCCTTAATATACGCCAGTATATCTGCGCCGAAGAAACACCCTGCTGCACCAAAATCTTTGGAATTTTAGGTGCAAGCAGTTTGTTAAGGCAAAAATTTTTGCAATAACAAGGAAAAAAGTGAAGGAATACTGTCGTATTTCAAACTTTTTGACGCAGTTAGTGCGGAAATTTGCCTTAAGTAACCGTGCGGTGTTCAATTCTTTTCGGCTATTGATATTTTACTATTTTATATGATAAAAGTCAATATAAAATGATAGTTTACCTGTTCATAAAAGACGAGTCTTTTATGAACAGGTAAACAAAAAAAAGAGAGTGGCTAAAGCCACTCTCTCGGTTGTTATAAAAATTATTCAATAATTTCTGTAACTGCACCTGAACCAACTGTTCTACCACCTTCACGGATAGCGAAACGAAGACCTTTTTCGATAGCGATGGGAGTGATGAGTTCAACGCCCATTTCAACGTTATCGCCGGGCATGCACATTTCTGTGCCTTCGGGAAGAATGATAGTACCTGTAACGTCAGTTGTTCTGAAGAAGAACTGAGGTCTGTAGTTGTTGAAGAAAGGTGTATGTCGGCCGCCTTCATCTTTAGAAAGAACGTAAACCTGACCTTTGAATTTTGTGTGGGGTTTGATTGAACCGGGTTTGCAAAGAACCTGACCACGTTCAATACCTTTTCTGTCAACACCACGAAGAAGAGCACCGATGTTGTCACCAGCCTCAGCATAGTCGAGGAGCTTGTGGAACATTTCAACACCTGTACAAACAGTCTTGCTGCTTTCTTCTTTAAGACCAACGATTTCGAGTTCGTCACCAACACGAAGCTGACCACGTTCAACTCTACCAGTTGCAACAGTACCACGACCTGTGATTGTGAATACGTCTTCAACGGGCATAAGGAAGGGAAGGTCTGCCATACGGTCGGGAGTGGGGATGTAGCTATCTACTGCATCCATGAGTTCAAGGATGGGAGCATATACAGGATCAGCGAGATCTGTTGAAGCAGAATCAAGAGCCTGGAATGCAGAACCTTTGATGATGGGTGTATCATCGCCGGGGAATTCGTAAGAATCAAGAGTTTCACGAACTTCCATTTCAACGAGCTCGAGGAGTTCGGGGTCGTCTACGAGGTCGCATTTGTTAAGGAATACAACGATGTAGGGAACGCCAACCTGACGAGCAAGAAGAAGGTGTTCTTTTGTCTGAGCCATAGGACCATCAGTAGCAGCGATAACAAGGATAGCACCGTCCATCTGTGCAGCACCTGTGATCATGTTCTTGATATAGTCAGCATGGCCGGGGCAGACAACGTGAGCATAGTGACGAGCGTCTGTTTCGTACTCAACGTGAGCTGTGTTGATTGTGATACCACGTTCTCTTTCTTCGGGAGCTTTGTCGATGTTTGCATAATCTTCAAACTGAGCAAAACCTTTAAGAGAAAGAGTTTTTGTGATAGCAGCTGTAAGAGTTGTTTTACCGTGGTCAACGTGGCCGATAGTACCAATGTTAACGTGGGGCTTATTTCTTTCGAATTTCTGTTTAGCCATTGGAAATTTCCTCCTTAAATTTAGTGATTTCACACGATATAATCTTATCAAATATATCGCAATAATTCAATAGTTTTTTAAAAAATCTTCCTAAAAACAGTAGCTTAAAGCCCTTATTTTTAGTTTTTAGCTCTTTCGTCCATAATCTTTTCAGCAATGTTTCTGGGAACTGCCTGATAATGGCTGGGCTCCATAACGTACTGACCACGGCCCTGTGTTTTGGAACGAAGGTCTGTAGCGTAACCGAACATTTCTGAAAGCGGAACGTGAGCAATGATTTCAGCAGCACCGTTTCTGTCTTCCTGACCCTGAGGAAGTCCACGACGAGAAGTAAGGTCGCCGAGAACATCACCGATGTAGTCATTGGGAACAACAACAGTAACTTTCATGATGGGCTCCATAAGAACGGGAGCAGCTTTTCTCATAGCTTCTTTGAAAGCCATAGAACCTGCAGTCTTGAAGGCAAGTTCTGAAGAGTCAACTTCGTGGTAAGAACCGTCATAAAGAGTAACTTTAACGTCAACAACGTTGTAACCTGCAAGAACACCGGAGAGCATTGCGCCCTTGATACCTGCTTCTGCAGGACCGATGAATTCCTTCGGAATAGCACCGCCGACGATAGAGTTAACGAATTCGTAGCCTTTTCCTTCGTTGGGCTCGATACGAATCTTAACATGACCGTACTGACCGTGACCACCGGACTGACGAGCAAACTTGGTGTCTGCTGCAGCTTCCTGAGTGATTGTTTCTCTGTAAGCAACCTGGGGTTTACCTACGTTAGCTTCAACTCTGAATTCACGAAGAAGTCTGTCAACGATGATTTCAAGGTGAAGCTCACCCATACCTGCGATAATAGTCTGTCCTGTTTCTTCGTCTGTGTAGCATTTGAATGTGGGATCTTCTTCTGCAAGTTTTGCAAGAGCGATACCCATTTTTTCCTGACCTGCTTTGGTCTTGGGTTCAATAGCAACACGGATAACGGGCTCGGGGGATTCCATTGATTCGAGAATAACGGGGTGGTTCTTATCGCAAAGAGTGTCACCTGTTGTTGTTCTCTTGATACCAACAGCAGCAGCGATATCACCTGCATAGCAGCAGTCGATATCTTTACGATCGTTAGCGTGCATCTGAAGAATTCTACCGATTCTTTCGTTATCATCTTTTACAGAGTTGTAAACGGTAGAACCTGTTTCGATTTTACCAGAATAAACTCTGAAATAGCAAAGCTTACCAACAAAGGGGTCTGTTGCGATCTTGAAAGCAAGAGCTGCGAAGGGACCGTTATCGGTTGATTCGCGAACTTCTTCTTCCTCTGTATCGGGGTTTACACCCTTAATAGCTTCGATATCTGTGGGAGCAGGCATATAGTCTACAACCGCGTCAAGAAGCTTCTGAACACCTTTGTTTTTGTATGATGTACCGCAAACAATCGGAACCATGTCGTTAGCGATAGTAGCTTTTCTGATGCAAGTTTTGATTTCATCGATAGTGAGCTCTTCACCTTCGAAATACTTCATCATAAGCTCATCGTCCTGCTCAGCAACATGCTCGATGAGTTCGGCACGATATTTTTCTGCAAGTTCCTTCATATCTTCGGGAATCTCTTCAACTCTGATGTCTTTACCGAGGTCATCATAATACATAGCCGCGTTCATTTCAACAAGGTCGATAATTCCTTTGAAAGAAGATTCTACACCGATGGGAAGCTGAATCGGAACAGCGTTACATTTAAGTCTGTCTTTAACCATGTTAAGAACATTGTAGAAGTCAGCGCCCAAGATATCCATCTTGTTAACGTAAATCATACGCGGAACCTTGTATTTATCAGCCTGTCTCCAAACAGTTTCTGACTGGGGCTCAACGCCACCCTTAGCACAAAGAACTGTAACAGAACCGTCAAGAACACGAAGTGAACGTTCAACCTCAACTGTGAAGTCAACGTGACCGGGAGTGTCGATGATGTTGATTCTGTTGCCGTTCCAGAAACAAGTTGTTGCAGCAGAAGTAATTGTGATACCTCTCTCCTGTTCCTGTGCCATCCAGTCCATTGTAGCAGCACCGTCATGTGTTTCACCTAATTTGTGGTTAACACCGGTATAGAAAAGGATACGCTCAGTTGTTGTGGTTTTACCCGCGTCAATGTGAGCCATGATACCGATATTTCTGGTCTGCTGTAAAGATACCTGTCTTGGCATAATATCCTCCGAATTATAGTTAGAATATTCAAACGGTTAAAATTACCATCTGAAATGTGCAAATGCTTTGTTTGCTTCTGCATTCTTGTGCATGTCTTCTTTTTTCTTGAAGGCAGCACCAGTAGAATTAGTAGCATCTAAAATTTCGTTAGCAAGTCTTTCCTTTGCAGTTCTTTCTGAACGCAAACGAGAATAAACTGTGATCCAACGGAGACCGAGTGTTTCACGTCTTTCGGGACGAACATCGATCGGAACCTGGTAAGTAGCACCGCCGATACGACGAGCCTTTACCTCGAGAACGGGCATAACATTTTCCATTGCAGCTTCGAAAACTTCAAGGGGTTCTTTGCCTGTCTGTTCTCTGATGATATCGAATGCGTCGTAAACAATTTTCTGTGCGACACCTTTCTTACCATCTAACATTACATTGTTAATAAGCCTTGTAACAAGCTTTGAGTTGTAAAGCGGATCGGGCAAAACATCACGTTTTGCTATCTTGCCTCTTCTTGGCACTTCGCTTCCCTCCTTCATATAAATGATATCTTAGGTACTCGAGTGACTATGCTTCCCGTGGCGCCAATGGCTTTTACAACTCTGTATAGTCATAAAAATACTCACCATTGGTTGAATTAATTCAGCCTGCAAGAAGATTTGTCCTTGAATAATTAGTTTTGGTAAAAATTATTTTTTACCGGCTTTGGGACGTTTTGCACCGTATTTTGAACGGCTCTGCATTCTGTTAGCAACGCCCTGGGCATCAAGTGTGCCTCGGATGATGTGGTAACGCACACCGGGAAGGTCTTTTACACGACCACCACGGATAAGAACCACGCTGTGCTCCTGAAGATTGTGACCCACGCCGGGAATGTAAGCAGAAACTTCGATTCCGTTTGTGAGTCGAACTCTGGCGAGCTTTCTGAGAGCTGAGTTAGGTTTCTTAGGTGTGTCAGTCTTAACAACTGTGCAAACACCACGCTTCTGAGGAGAATTGTTGTTTGTTAAAACATTCTTCTTAGAGTTGAGACCTTTACCGAGAGCAGGAGCTTTTGACTTCTTTTCAAGAGTTGATCTACCGCTGCGAACGAGCTGATTAAATGTTGGCAAGTATTTTCACCTCCGATATTAATATAGGTTATATACAGAACAGGGCATACCTATCCCATACGCACCGAATAATAATTTACCATTTTACAAACCTTTTGTCAACAGTTTTACCAAAGTTTTTTACAAAAATTCATTAAAAATCACAAATTTTCAAAGCTACCAGTCGCCAGCCCCCAGTCACCAGTAAATAAATGCGATCAACTCTGGCAGCTGGTAACTGGCAGCTAAAAAATCCCCTTGCATCTCTGCAAGAGGATTTTTTGTTTTATTCCATAGGAATTTCGATTGTATTAAATGAATCCTCGGGAACTACTGTTGAAACAACATCAACATCGCCGTAGCATTTCATACCTGTACCGGAGGGAAGGAGCTTACCGATAATAACGTTCTCTTTAAGACCGAGAAGCGGATCAACCTTACCCTTGATAGCTGCATCTGTAAGAACCTTTGTGGTTTCCTGGAAGGATGCTGCAGAAAGGAATGATTCTGTTGCAAGAGATGCCTTTGTAATACCGAGAAGAACGGGAGCTGCTGTTGCAGGTACAAAGGGCATACCCTCTGCTTCGCAACGTGCTTTTGCTTCTGCATTTGCGTGGTTAAGCTCACGTTTTTCGATTGAAGTACCCTGAAGAAGATTTGTTGAACCGGAATCTTCAACCTTAACCTTTCTCATCATCTGACGAACGATAACCTCAATATGCTTGTCGTTGATATCAACACCCTGCATACGATATGTCATCTGAACTTCTTTAATGAGGTAGTTGTGAACAGCGTCAACACCGAGAACTGCAAGAACGTCGTGAGGGTTAACTGCACCTTCTGTAAGATGCTGACCCTTCTTAACGTATGCACCCTCTTGAATCTCCTGACAAAGTCTTGCATCGAAGGGAATAAGATATTTCTTAACATCCTCGTCGTTAGTAATAACAACGTAGTTGCTCTTCTTGATTTCTTCGAATGAAACTTTACCGTCGATTTCGCTGAGCATAGCAAGTGTCTTGGGTCTTCTGCCTTCAAAGAGCTCTTCAACACGGGGAAGACCCTGTGTGATGTCGGCCTGAGAAGCAACACCACCGGTGTGGAAGGTTCTCATTGTAAGCTGTGTACCGGGTTCACCGATAGACTGAGCAGCGATAATACCAACTGCTTCACCAACTGTAACAGGACCTGCTGTTGCAAGGTTAGAACCGTAACACTTGATACATACACCGTGATCACTTTCACAAGTAAGAAGTGAACGGATTTTGATTTTTCTGTCTGCTTCATTGGGACGAGCATTAACCATAGCTGCAATTTTCTTTGCAAGCTCATCATCAATCATTGTGTCTGTGTCACAAATGATTTCGCCGGTTGCATCGTCGCAGAAGTTTTCAAGAAGATATCTGCCTGTAAGACGTTCGCTTAAGGGTTCGATAATATCGTTACCGTCTTTAATATCGTAAACCTCAAGACCATCGCTGCAGTGGCAATCCTCGTCACGGATGATAACTTCCTGAGAAACGTCAACAAGACGTCTTGTAAGGTAACCGGAGTCAGCAGTACGAAGCGCTGTATCAGCAAGACCTTTACGAGCACCACGGGAAGAAATGAAGTATTCGATGATATTCAAGCCTTCACGGTAGTTAGCTCTGATGGGGATTTCGATAGTTTTACCTGCAGTATTGGCAATAAGACCACGCATACCTGCCAACTGACGAAGCTGTGAGTCAGAACCACGGGCACCGGAGTCAAGCATCATAAAGATGGGGTTGTAGGGATCCATTGCATTACGAAGCTCTGCGGAAACATTCTTTGTACAGGTTTCCCAAGCTTTAATCTTGCTGCGTGAACGGTCCTGCTCACTGAGAAGACCCATCTGATAATCTTCTTCTATTGTATCAATAAGAGCTTCAGTTTCAGCAAGGAACTGTTTTTTCTTTTCGGGGATTGTTGCGTCGCAAACAGCAACTGTGATACCGCTTCGAGTTGAGTAGTTATAACCCTGCTTCTTAATGTTATCAAGAACAACTGAAGACTTTGCAGTACCGTGAACTCTGATACAACGTTCAATAATCTTACCGAGAACCTTCTTATTAACGAGCTCGTTGATTTCAAGCTTGAACATATTTTCGGGGTTACTTCTGTCAACGAATCCAAGGTCCTGAGGAACGGGAGCGTTGAAGATTACCTTACCGAGTGTTGTTTCAAGAAGCTCTGTATAAACCTTACCGTCAACCTCTTTTGACATACGGATTTTGATGGGAGCATGAAGACCTAAATCGCCTTCATCATAAGCCATCATAGCCTCGTCAACATTTCTGAATACCTTGCCGTTACCCTGTTCTTCGGGTTTAACGAGTGTAAGGTAGTAAGAACCGAGAATCATATCCTGTGTGGGAACAACAACGGGCTTACCGTCAGAGGGCTTGAGAAGGTTGTTAGCAGCAAGCATAAGGAATCTTGCTTCTGACTGTGCTTCTGCAGAAAGAGGCACGTGAACAGCCATCTGGTCGCCGTCGAAGTCGGCGTTGAAAGCTGTACATACAAGAGGATGAAGCTTAATAGCTCTACCTTCAACAAGTACGGGCTCGAAAGCCTGAATACCAAGTCTGTGAAGAGTAGGAGCACGGTTGAGCATTACGGGGTGGTCTTTGATAACAACCTCAAGAGCATCCCAAACCTCAACACTTGCTCTTTCAACCATTTTTCTTGCAGATTTAATATTGTTTGCTTTGCCCAGCTCGCAAAGACGTTTCATAACAAAGGGCTTGAAAAGCTCAATTGCCATTTCCTTGGGAAGACCGCACTGATAGAGCTTAAGCTCAGGACCAACAACGATAACGGAACGACCTGAATAGTCAACACGTTTACCGAGGAGGTTCTGACGGAAACGACCCTGCTTACCTTTAAGCATATCGGAAAGTGATTTAAGTGCACGGTTGTTAGGACCTGTAACGGGTCTGCCGCGACGACCGTTATCAATAAGAGCGTCAACAGCTTCCTGGAGCATTCTCTTTTCGTTGTTAACGATGATGCCGGGAGCACCAAGCACGAGAAGCTTCTGAAGACGGTTGTTTCTGTTAATAACTCTTCTGTAAAGGTCGTTAAGGTCAGAGGTTGCAAAACGTCCGCCGTCAAGCTGAACCATAGGACGAATATCCGGAGGAATAACCGGAATAACGTCAAGAATCATCCATTCGGGACGGTTGCCGGAATTTTTGAATGCCTCTGCAACCTCAAGTCTTTTAAGAATACGGACTTTTTTCTGTCCTGCCGCTGTTTCAAGTTCCTTGTGAAGCTCTTCGCAAAGAACGTCAACATCTATTTCGGAGAGAAGCTCTTTAATAGCTTCTGCACCCATAGCTGCCTTAAATGAATCGCGGTCATATCTTTCAACCATTTCCTCGTAATCTTTTTCGCTGAGGATCTGCTTTTTCTCAAGAGGAGTATCGCCGGGATCAACAACGATGTACTTTGCAAAGTAAAGTACTTTTTCAAGGTCACGGTGTGAAATATCAAGCATAAGGCCCATTCTTGAAGGTGTGCCCTTAAAGTACCAGATATGTGATACAGGAGCAGCAAGTTCAATGTGACCCATACGCTCACGTCTTACTTTAGCCTTGGTGATTTCAACACCGCAGCGTTCGCAGACTTTGCCTTTAAAGCGAATTTTCTTATATTTTCCGCAATGGCATTCCCAGTCCTTTGTAGGTCCGAAAATTTTCTCGCAGAAAAGACCTTCTTTCTCGGGTTTGAGAGTACGGTAGTTAATGGTTTCGGGCTTTTTAACCTCACCATAAGACCATTCTCTAACAAGGTCCGGAGAAGCGAGTCCTATTTTTATCGATTCAAAATCAATGTTGTTATCTTCAACAGGTACGTTAACTGAATCGTATGCCATATATGATTAACCCTTCTTCCTATTCAATGATGTCAGTCGTTTGTTCATTAGAATTCTTCATCTGAAAAATCATCGCTGTAATCTTCTTCAGCACTGTCTTCATAGAACAAATCGTCTTTTGATTCTTCATCAGTTACAGACCAACCCGCTGCATCCTCTGTATCGTTAACGTTTGAGAACGCTTCGTCGTCATAATCGGAATTATCAACAACAGGAAGAACTACTTCATCATCGAAGTTCTGTCTGAGGTCGATTTCATTATTCTCTTTGTCAAGAACACGAACATCAAGACCGAGAGATTGAAGCTCTTTAATAAGAACCTTAAATGATTCGGGAACGCCGGGTTTGGGAATGTTATAACCTTTAACGATTGACTCGTAGGTCTTAACTCTACCAACAACGTCGTCTGATTTAACTGTAAGAATCTCTTGAAGAGTATAAGCTGCACCGTATGCTTCAAGTGCCCAAACTTCCATTTCACCGAAACGCTGACCACCGAACTGAGCTTTACCGCCGAGGGGCTGCTGAGTAACGAGTGAGTAGGGACCTGTGGAACGTGCGTGAATCTTATCATCAACAAGATGATGGAGCTTAAGGTAATACATTATGCCGACTGTAACAGGGTTATCGAATTTTCTACCTGTACGTCCGTCTGTAAGCCATGTTTTACCGTCTGTTGAAAGGTTTGCTTCAGCGAGCATATCGCGGATGTCACTTTCGTGAGCGCCGTCAAATACAGGTGTCATAACCTTGTAGCCGAGAGCTCTTGCAGCATAACCTAAATGAACTTCAAGAACCTGACCGATGTTCATACGTGAGGGAACACCGAGGGGGTTAAGAACGATATCAAGAGGAGTACCGTCGGGAAGGAAGGGCATATCTTCCTGGGGAAGAATTCTTGAAACAACACCCTTGTTACCGTGACGACCTGCCATCTTGTCACCAACGCTGATTTTACGCTTCTGAGCGATATAGCAGCGAACTACTTTATTAACACCGGGGTTAAGCTCATCGCTGTTCTGTCTTGTAAATACTTCAACCTGAACAACAACGCCGTATTCACCGTGAGGCACGCGAAGAGAAGAGTCTCTAACCTCTCTTGCCTTTTCACCGAAGATAGCACGGAGAAGTCTTTCTTCGGGAGTGGATTCTGTTTCACCCTTGGGTGTAACCTTACCAACGAGAATATCGCCGGAGTGAACCTCAGCACCGATACGGATAATACCGTTTTCATCGAGGTTTGCAAGTGCATCTTCACCAACGTTGGGAATATCTCTTGTGATTTCTTCCGGTCCGAGCTTAGTATCTCTTGCCTCTACCTCGTGTTCTTCAATGTGTACTGATGTGTAAACATCTTCGCGTACCATTTTTTCGTTAAGAAGAACCGCGTCCTCGTAGTTGTAACCTTCCCAGGTCATAAATCCAACGAGAGCGTTTTTACCAAGGGAAATTTCACCTTGAGAGGTTGCGGGACCGTCAGCGATAACACTACCCTCTTCAACTCTTTCGCCGATTTCAACAACGGGACGTTGGTTGATACAAGTACCCTGGTTGGAACGCATGAACTTAATAAGCTCATAAACGTCTGTTTCTCCGTTATCAGCGATAACCTCAACCTTTTTAGCACTAACTTTATTTACGATACCACCGCGTTTTGCAAGTACAACAACGCCGCTGTCAACAGCTGCTTTGTATTCCATACCTGTACCAACGATGGGAGATTCTGTTTTGAGAAGCGGAACTGCCTGACGCTGCATGTTTGAACCCATAAGAGCACGGTTCGCGTCGTCGTTCTCAAGGAAGGGAATCATTGCAGTAGCAACTGAAACAACCATCTTGGGAGAAACGTCCATATAGTCAGCGTATGCGGGAGCAACCTCGCGGAACTCGTCGCGGTAACGAACCGTTACACGGTCGTTCATAAAGAAGTTGTTCTCGTCAAGAGGCTCATTAGCCTGAGCAACGCAGTAATTATCTTCTACGTCTGCTGTCATATACTCAACTTCGTCAAGAACCTTACCTGTTTTCTTATCGATTTTACGGAAAGGTGCTTCAATGAAGCCGTATTTGTTAATTCTTGCAAATGTTGCAAGGTAGGAAATAAGACCGATGTTAGGACCTTCAGGAGTTTCAATGGGACACATTCTGCCATAGTGGCTGTAGTGAACGTCACGAACCTCGAAACCTGCTCTGTCACGGGAAAGACCGCCGGGACCGAGAGCAGAAAGGCGTCTCTTGTGAGTAAGCTCAGCAAGGGGGTTTGTCTGGTCCATAAACTGTGAAAGGGGCGAAGAACCGAAGAATTCTTTAATTGCCGCCATAACAGGTCTGATATTAATAAGAGCAGCGGGAGTTGCCTTTTCAGGCTCTTGTGCCTGGAGGCTCATTCTCTCACGAACAACTCTTTCCATTCTTGTGAAACCAATTCTGAACTGGTTCTGAAGAAGTTCACCTACGGAACGGATACGACGGTTACCGAGGTGGTCGATATCATCAACATTACCAAGCTCGTTACCGAGACAGTTGAGATAGTTGATTGATGCAAAGATATCGTCAATAATAATATGCTTGGGAATGAGGTCGTCGCAACGGAGCTTCATTGTTTCAAGGAGAGCTTCCTTGTCATCGCCGCACTCGTCAATGATTTCTTTAAGAACTGTGAATCTAACCATTTCATTAATTGCGATTTCTTCAAGCTCTTCTCTTGTAACGCAGTCAATGAAATCGAGAGGATCAACCATGTTGTTGGAGATAACCTTAACGCGTTTACCTTCAACATCAAGAGTAACCTCTTTAACGCCCGAACGGCTGATTGCTTCTGCTGCTTCTGCAGTAATCTTTTCACCTGCAGTTATAAGCAATTCGCCTGTAAAGGGGCTGAAAACATCGTCAGCTGCAACACCGCCTGAAATACGGTCTGCGAGCGCGAGTTTCTTATTATATTTGTATCTGCCGACTCTTGAGATATCATATCTGTGGGGGTCAAAGAAAAGGTTATTGACATGTGTTTCCGCAGATTCAAGTGTGGGCGGTTCACCGGGACGAAGCTTTCTGTAAACCTCGAGCAATGCCTCTTCTGTATTTTTGGTAGTATCTTTTTCAAGAGTTGCTTCGATTCTGTCATCGTCGCCGAAAAATTCACGAATATCGTTGTTTGAAGAAAGACCGAGAGCACGAATGAAGGTTGTGATAGGTAACTTTCTGTTCTTATCGATTCTTACGTTGAAGATATCGTTCTGGTCTGTTTCATATTCGAGCCAGGCACCTCTGTTAGGAATAACAGTAGATGTGAAAAGCTTTTTACCGTTCTTGTCGTAGGTGAAACCGTAGTAAACACCGGGAGAACGAACAAGCTGGGAAATAATAACACGCTCGGCACCGTTAATAACAAAAGTACCGCTGTCGGTCATTATGGGGAAATCGCCCATGAAAACTTCATTTTCTTTGATTTCTCCTGTTTCCTTGTTATAAAGACGCACTAATACACGAAGGGGTGCAGAATAAGTTGCATCTCTTTCCTTGCACTCCTGAACAGTGTATTTCGGCTTCTCGTCCATACGGTAGTCAATAAACGTAAGGACAAGGTTACCCGAGTAATCCGTAATTTCATCGATATCACGGAAAACCTCTCTAAGCCCTACATCAAGAAACCACTTGTATGAGTTCTTCTGTACTTCAATGAGGTTGGGCATCTGCATAACTTCATTGATTCCGGCGAAACTCATTCGAGTGTTCTTTCCGAGCTTTACGGGTTTTACATTCGCCATAAGACACATCACTCCGTTCTATTTTAAATTCTCTTTTTACCGAGTGAAATCGGCTAAAAAAAGAAATAATTAACTGTCAGATTTTGGAACATTTTGTAGTAAAAAAAGATACGTCAAAACGCACTAATTCATAATATTCCACTTTATAGGAGTTTACATTATAACTCAATACTTTTCAATTGTCAAGAAGAAATTTAAAATATTTTTAAAACACGGAATATTATGTAAGATGCCAGATACCAGATACCAGTTTAGCTGTTAGCGGTTAGCAGATAGCTGTCCGCTGTTTGCTATCATCTCTTAATATATTGTTTGGAAACGAAGCTTCCCCTACACTCCTCACTCCACACTCCTCAATCCTAACTAAACAAAAAAATCTCCCCGTAGGGAGATTTTTTATTCATTCAGCTTCTTCTTAACTTTTTTCATCACAATAAAATATGCAGGAACAAGGAACAAATCTGCCGTTGCCCAAGCAACAGGGTTTGCAATACAAGCGGCATCATAACCGAGCCTGTTAACAAATCCGAAGCCCATACCTGCTCTGGCAACAAGCTCGAATACACCGGTAGTCATAGCAGTCATACTGTAGCCTACACCCTGAATTGCATTTCTCAATACAAAAAGAATTGCAAGCACGGGATAGAAATAGCTACCCATATCTATATATTGCTGAGCAAGAGCTATAACTTCAGTTTCACCCTTGTCAATAAATACAAGGGAAATATACGGTCCAAAGAACCTGGCAACAGTAAAGCCTATTGCCGCATAAACGAAAGCAACAACTATAGCTCGATTTACACCTTTTTTTATTCTGTCGAACTTACGTGCACCTAAATTCTGTCCGCAGTAGGTTGCCATTGTAATACCTATTGTTTCCGCAGGGAGTGTAATCATCAACTGGGTTTTACCGCCTATTGTCATAGCGGCAATAATATCCGCACCCAGACTGTTAACACAAGAGGAAAGCATAACAGAGCCTATGGCAGTAATTGAAAACTGCAAAGCAAGAGGTAAACCGTTTCTCAAAAGCTCTTTTACAAACTTGAAATCCAAGCCCTTTGTTTCTTTTGTTATATGAAGAATGTTAAAACTGCGTTTAACATAAATGAAGCAAAGAAAACCCGAAACAAGCTGAGAAACAATCGTTGCAACCGCCGCACCTCTTACTCCCATTTTGAAAACAATAATCAACAACAGGTCTAAACCTATATTCAAAAATGAAGAGAACAAAAGGAAATAAAGAGGTGTTTTACTGTCCCCTAAAGCACGGACGATACTTGCCAGAAGATTATAAAACATTGTTGCGCCGATACCTGCAAAGATAATTATAATATAATTATAAGCATCAGTGTAAATTTCCTCGGGTGTGTTAAGTAGCTTCAACAACGGATGTGCTAAAGACACCGCTAACGCCGTGAATACAATTCCCACAACTATTGATGTGTAAATTATATTAGCAACATACTTTTTAAGGTTCTTTATATCTTGTGCCCCAAACCTTTGAGCAATGGGAATCGCAAAACCGGAGCAAAGACCGATTACCGAACCCACTATTAAGAAATTAAGAGAACCAACCGAACCTACCGCCGAAAGAGCATTTTTCCCAACGAACTGCCCTACTATAATGGTATCTGCCATATTGTAGAACTGCTGAAAAAGGTTACCTATCATAAGCGGTAAACAAAATTTCAATATATTTTTCGTGGGACTTCCCACTGTCATATCCTTGACTTTAGCCATATTTACTCCAAAATGCACCACAGGTGCAAATCATGTTTTAAAAAACAAATCACGAAACTTGTTTCATATCATATTGCCGTAAGGCAATTAATCATAAATAATGATTTTCGCTTCGCGAATGATTTCCCTTTGGCATGATTTTCAACTTCGTTGAATGATTTGTTTTGCAGGGCAAAACATTTTATTTATTTATAACATCATACGCCATACTGGGATCATCGCTCATAATGCAGTCCGCACCAATTGAATCGAGATATTCAACCTCTTCTGCATCATTTATTGTCCAATACTGAACAGCAATATTATGTCTGTGAGCATAGTTTATAACTCTGGGAGTGTTCAGATATATAATTGCACGTTCTGAAGGAATCTGCAAAGCTTCATATTTGAAGAAATCTTCTCCCACATCAATACCGTAACCGCAAAGGAGATAGAAAGCAAGAACCTCGGGAATACTTGCCGAACGGAGCATATCAGGGTAATTCTTGTCGGCATAAGATGTAACATCGGGATTGAATGTACCGAAAACAACATCTTCGAGAAGTTCTTTTTCCTTAAGGATTCTGTAAAGCTCGTCACAAGCCTTTTTGCCGTTTTCCCCTGCATCCTTAATCTCGATTATATACTGAAAACCGCCGTTGTTTTCAAGATAGTCAAGAACATCTTCGAGAAGAACTGCTCTGAGCTCATCGGGAATATCGCTCCCTCTCAAACCGCGATAAGGATATTCACCCTCTGCATTCTCGAAATTCTCACCGAAATTAAGTTCACGAAGCTCCTCATAGGTCTTCTCTGCGGGTTTTACCCCCTCTGCACCGAAATGCTCTGCAGCATTTGTAGTTCTGTCGAGAGTGCTGTCGTGGAGAAGAATGAGCTTTCCGTCCTTTGTAATATGCAAATCAAACTCAAAAATATCAACATTAAAATCTTCGCTTTCAATGCAGTTAATGAAAGCCGCCATTGTATTTTCTGGCGCAATATCACCACCTGAACGGTGAGCGGAAACAAGCGCTTTATCTTCTGTTATGTAAGGATTGGTGATTTCATTTTTATCAGCAGCTTTACCATCAGAAATTTTACCCATTAAAGACGGCACCACTACAATAACAAGTGCTAAAGCAAGAATAACCGCAAGCACTTTTGCTATTGTTGTTATAATTCTTTTGGGAAGGCTTTTCTTTTTATTTCTTCTTTTCAAAAAAATGCACCTCTTTGTATTAATAAATTACAATCTAACCAAAGATAAAATTTATCACAGCACTCACCTTTTGTCAACCGAATTATCAGTAAGTTTATAAATATTTTAAATTCGAAAAACTTGAATTACTTATATAAAATATGGTATAGTATTTTTATGAAAAAACGAGGTGATTTTATGAAAAAGAAAACTTCCGTGAGAACAAAGCTTATCCGTAGCGCAACAAAGGTAGCAATGCCTGCTTTACAAGTGCTTTGCGCCCCTCCGAAGCTGGAGCATATAAAGAAAGCACTTTTCATTCAACCCCACCCCGATGACAACCAAATCGGCGCAGGCGGAACAATCGCATACCTTGTTGATAAGGGTGTGGAGGTTTATGAACTGACTGTTCTTGATGATAGATTTACCGACCTTACATATACGGGTGAGGGTTATACAGTCCGACAGAAGGAAGCACTTGCTGCTCAAGAAAAATTAGGAATGAAAAATGCAGGTTTTCTTGGATTTGGCGACAGAACAAGAGCAACCTCAAGAGAAATTGCTGATAAAATCACACCGATTATAAGAGAAATAAAGCCCGATGCAATTTTCACCGTTGATCCCAACCTCGCAAGTGAATGTCATGAAGACCACATCAAAGTTGGTAATGCAGTAAAATTTGCATTTATGGATGCAGGCTTTGATTTCGTTCCCGAATTTGATAACGGAAAACCCCGAACAGATACCCACGGTGTTTTCACAATAGGTTTTTACTACACCGACACACCCAACACAATTGTTGACATAAGCGACTATGAAGATTTAAAATTCGAAGCAATCAATTGCCATAAATCGCAAAAGGACGTAGCACTCAATGCTGCCCTCAGAATTCAAGACCAATACTTCGCACAAGGCACAGACTACAAAGCCGCCGAAGTTTTAAGACTTCAAAATAAACTCCATTCACATTGTTTCAATTTGCCGATTGAATAAAAAATAAAACTCCCTCACGGGAGTTTTATTTTTTTATTTCGCAACGATATTTATAATCTTTCCGGGTACATAGATTTCTTTAATAATATTCTTACCGGCAAGGAATTCCTGAACCTTTTCGTCTGCTTTTGCAGCAGCAATAGCAGCTTCTGCAGTTGCATCCTTTGCAATTGTAATTGTTGCTCTGAGCTTACCGCAAATCTGAACGGGAACTTCAATTGTTGAGTCAACTGTTTTTGCCTCGTCAAACTCGGGCCAATCTGCTATTGCAAGTAAGCCTTCACCGCCAAGCTGAGCCCAAACCTCTTCACTAACGTGAGGAGCAAAGGGA
>JAZSNR010000069.1:0-3218 GCA_045536495.1 Acutalibacteraceae bacterium | reverse complement strand
TTATAATGGACGGCAGAGTTCCTCATTCAATTCTTATGGAAACTCTCACAAACGAGGGTGCAGGAACTATGGTTACGAGAGATAAAAACTAATCAGACTTGCGAAAGGATGAGCAAATTGAACATAACAGAAACAGATAATATGTTTGTGGCAAACACATATAAGAGATTTCCCGTCGAGCTTGTTTCGGGAAAAGGCTCTGTTTTGAAGGACATAAACGGAAAAGAATATATTGATATGGGGTCTGGAATTGGTGTTACAGCTTTCGGTATTGCTGATGACGAGTGGAAAAAAGCAGTAATAAATCAGCTTGAAACCCTTCAGCACACCTCAAATCTTTATTACACAGAGCCCTGCGCCCGCCTTGCAAAAATGCTCTGCGAGAGAACAGGGATGAAAAAAGTGTTTTTCTCAAACTCGGGCGCGGAATCAAATGAGTGTGCAATTAAGGTTGCGAGAAAATATGCGGCAGACAAAAAGGGTGAGGAATATTCCACAATAATAACGCTTAAAAACAGCTTTCACGGCAGAACAATAACTACCCTTTCCGCAACAGGACAGGACAAATTCCACGAGCATTTTAACCCTTTAACAGCCGGCTTTATTTACGGCGACGCCAATGATTTAGAGTCAGTTATAAATCTTGCGCAAGATAACAAGACTGCGGCAATCATGGTTGAGTGTGTTCAGGGCGAAGGCGGAGTTATTCCAATGAACCGTGACTTTATTCTGGGTCTTTATGAGTTTTGTAACAAAGAAGATATCCTTTTGATTATAGACGAAGTCCAGACAGGGAACGGCAGATGCGGTGAGCTTTACGCATATATGAATTATGGTATTAAGCCTGACATTATTTCAACCGCAAAGGGTATTGGCGGCGGCTTGCCACTCGGGGCAACTATGCTTAACGAAAAGACCGAAAAGGTTCTTGGCTTTGGCGACCACGGGTCCACCTTTGGCGGAAACCCCGTTTGCTGTGCAGGAGCTATAAGCATAATCGAAAGACTTGATGAAGCATTTCTAAATGAAGTCAAAGCAAAAAGCAAATTTATTTTTGATACATTAAACAATGCAAAAGGGATTAAAAGCGTCAGCGGAATGGGGCTTATGATTGGAATTGAAACCGAAAAGCCTGCATCCGATGTTGTTGCAAAATGTTTGGAGAACGGCGTTTTGTGTCTTACCGCTAAAACAAAGGTAAGGCTTTTGCCCGCTCTCAATATCCCTATGGAAACTCTTATAAAAGCGGTTGATGTTATTAAAAATGCCTGCGCAGAGGAGGAATAAGCTATGAATTTAAAAGGGAAAAGCTTTTTAAAGCTTCTTGATTTTTCACCTGAGGAAATCGAAGGCCTTATTGAACTTGCTGCCGACCTTAAGGCAAAGAAAAAGGCTGGAATTCCCCACAGAATATGCGAGGGAAAAAATATTGCCTTGATTTTTGAGAAAACAAGCACGAGAACCCGCTGTGCATTTGAGGTTGCAGGGGCAGATTTGGGGATGCACCCCGTTTATCTTGACCCATCAGGCTCGCAGATTGGCAAAAAGGAAAGTATTGCTGACACAGCAAGAGTTCTTGGCAGAATGTTTGACGGAATTGAATATCGCGGTTTTGGTCAGGAAATTGTTGAAGAGCTTGCAAAATATGCTGGTGTTCCCGTTTGGAACGGCTTAACCAATGAATTTCACCCCACACAAATTCTTGCTGATTTCTTAACTATAAAAGAGCATTTCGGTACTCTTAAGAACAAAACTTTAGTTTATATGGGGGATGCCAGATATAATATGGGCAACTCTTTAATGGTTGGCTGTGCGAAAATGGGAATGAACTTCATCGCCTGCGCTCCAAAAAAATATTTCCCTGATGCGGCACTTATTGAAGAATGTGAAAAAATTGCAAAGGAAACAGGGGCAACCCTTAAGTTTATTGAAGACCCGATGGTTGCAACCAAAGGTGCGGATGTTATCTATACTGATGTGTGGGTTTCAATGGGCGAGCCTGCGGATGTGTGGAAAGAAAGGATTGATGACCTTTCACCATATCAGGTTAATAAAAAAATTATGGAAAATGCAGGGGAGCAGTGCAGATTTATGCATTGTCTGCCGGCTTTCCACGACCTTAAAACCACAACAGGTAAAGAAATTTATAAAAAGTTTGGCATTGACTGTATGGAGGTTACCGACGAGGTTTTTGAAAGCTCTCAATCAATTGTTTTTGATGAGGCGGAAAACAGAATGCATACAATAAAGGCTGTTATGGCGGCAACATTATAGTATAAATGGGCAGTAGCGAACGTTCGCTACTGCCCATTTTCTATTAAACATAAAAAGGACGGGTATAAAACCCGTCCTTTATATTTATCACGAATTAAAATTATTCAATGATAGCTGTAACAACGCCGGAACCAACTGTTCTACCGCCTTCACGAATAGCGAAACGGAGACCTTCTTCCATAGCGATGTGTGTTGTAAGTTCAACTGTCATAGTAACGTTGTCACCAGGCATACACATTTCTACGCCTTCTGGGAGATTAACGATACCTGTAACGTCAGTTGTTCTGAAATAGAACTGAGGTCTGTAGTTTGTGAAGAATGGAGTATGACGTCCGCCTTCTTCCTTAGTAAGAACGTAAACCTCGCCTATGAACTTTGTGTGAGGTGTGATTGAACCTGGCTTAGCAAGAACCTGTCCTCTTTCGATTTCGTTTCTCTGTACGCCACGGAGAAGAGCACCGATGTTATCACCAGCTTCAGCCTGATCGAGAAGCTTTCTGAACATTTCGATACCTGTTACAACAACCTTACGGCTTTCGTCAGCAAGACCAACGATTTCAACTTCGTCAGAAACAACGAGAGTACCTCTTTCAACTCTACCTGTAGCAACTGTACCACGGCCTGTGATAGAGAATACGTCTTCGACTGGCATAAGGAAAGGAAGGTCGCTCTTTCTTTCAGGTGTTGGAATGTATCTGTCAACTTCAGCCATAAGCTCGTGGATACAAGCATATTCAGGAGCAGATGGGTCGTTAGAAGCACATTCAAGAACCTGGAGACCGCTACCCTTAACGATCGGAATATCGTCACCCGGGAAGTCATATTCAGAGAGAAGTTCTCTGATTTCCATTTCAACGAGTTCAAGAAGCTCTGGATCGTCAACCTGGTCAACCTTGTTCATAAATACTACGATATAAGGAACGCCAACCTGACGGGAGAGAAGT
>JAZSNR010000078.1:0-2308 GCA_045536495.1 Acutalibacteraceae bacterium | reverse complement strand
TGATACGAAAAATTTCGATAAGTATTTGGATGATATTACACTCGGTGACAGTGAACTCAAAACCGTACTTCAGGAATTCACAGGATACTGTCTATGTAACAGTACAGCAGCAGAAAAAGCCTTTTTCCTGGCAGGCAACGGCTGCAACGGTAAATCTGTATTTGCCAAATTGCTGCAATTATTAGTAGGTGAACATAATTATTCAACTACCAGCTTATCTGCACTCGGCGGTAATTTCGGATTGGCCCAATTGATAAATTCCAATATAAATATATCAGCAGAGAACAATTCAGGAAAGATCAATTCAGAAATATTCAAAGCTATTGTGTCCGGCGACACAGTTGAAGTAAACAGAAAATACAAAGATGCACTCAGCGTGAAGTGAACCCCAAAGTTTAGACAAAATTAAATATTAAATCGCTTGTGAATGAGTTCGGTATTGTACCGGACTCATTCCTTTTAGTTTCAAGGATATTCTTTCGTTGTTGTAATAGTTAATATAACTATTCAATTCATCAATAAAAGAGTTAACGCTTTCGAATTTTTCACCGTAAAACATTTCTACCTTTAATCTACCAAAGAAATTCTCCATAGCCCCGTTATCCATGCAGTTGCCTTTTCTGGACATGCTCTGTGTTATGTTGTGTGTAGCTAATAATCTCTGATACTCTGCATGTTGATACTGCCAACCTTGATCCGAATGGAATAACGGCTTTGCATCAGGAGGAAGCTTATCAAACAGACCATTTAGCATTTCTCGAATCTGAACCAAATTTGGACTTAATGAAATGGAATAGGAAACAATTTCTCGATTAAACAGATCCATAACGGGAGATAAATATACTTTTTCATTACATACCTTAAATTGAGTAACATCGGTTGTTAATTTTTCAAATGGCTTTGCTGCATAAAACTCTCTTTTCAATAGATTGTCTGCAATCTTACCAACTTCGCCCTTGTAGGAATGGTATTTATCGTTTTTACGTTGTTTACCCTTCAAACCAAGGTCATTCATAAGCTTCAGCACAGTTTTGTGATTGATAGAATAACCCTTATTACGCAACACCGTCAAAATTCTCCGGTAGCCATATCTCCCTTTGTTTGTGTTGAATATATTGACGATCTCTCGTTTTTCGGTTTCATACTTATCTCTGTTTAGGTGTTTCAGGTAGTAATAGAATGTACTTCGGGGCAATCCGGATAGTTGCAATAAATCTTCAAGTGGATATTTTTGCCTTAGTTCATTGATTATTGCTGCTTTTTCGCTTCTTCTTGCTCTCTTTTCTGAACTAAGGCATCGAGTTTTTTTAAATACTCAATCTCCATTCGAAGTCTTTGGTTCTCGGCAATTAAATCTTCTTCTATTTGTTTATCTAACTTTGGCGGCCTGCCACGTTTCTTGCCATAGATAGGGTTGGATTTGCCTCGTCTTTCTTTCATTAGACCTTCGGCTCCTTCTTCTAAGAATATACGTTCCCACTTTTTCAAGAAACCGTACGATCTGCTTTCCTTTTCCGGAAAATACTTTCTCATTGTTTCATTATATCCTAAGTGGTTCTCACGCATATCCATTATAACAGATATTTTAAATTCTGCACTATACTTTTTATTTTTTCTTCCTGTTTTGCCCATAAAAATATGCACCTCCAAAAGTTGTCTAACTTTTGGGGTGCATATCATAAGGGAACCTTTTTTTAATGTATAGGAAATTTCGTTGCGGCGTGTGATGAATAAATGGTGTTTTTTGAGCCTCAGAGCGCAGTTTGGCTGCGGAGACTCACCGCTATTTGATCTTTCTTGCCTCGCAGTAATATCTCTTGCTTTCCGCTTCACCCATAGAGAAGGTCTTACGGGGAAGTGAGCCCTTTTCGCAAACAAA
Organism: Acutalibacteraceae bacterium; assembly: GCA_045536495.1. Lineage (GTDB taxonomy): Bacteria > Bacillota > Clostridia > Oscillospirales > Acutalibacteraceae > DTU089. The sequence continues at coordinate 429 of JAZSNR010000078.1, read as the reverse complement.
GGGGAAGAGCTCGCTTTTGTCCATTCCGTCAAATATAAGACCTATGCGGTTATCCTCCTTACATAATGACAGGGTAGAGTCAATTCCGTGGATATAATCACACACGACATTGGGATTATCCTTGATATAAGCATCAATAAATGGCTGGAGAGAGCCCACGGTCAGACCGCTTGTATGCACCACACCCTTACTGTTCTTGGTGTACCACTCTATGGTCTTTGGGCCGTCGGTAAACTCTGCACTAAGCTTTGAAACAAAGTCCTCTGTATCCACATTAAACAGCACACGGTATATAGGCTCAAACTCAAGAGCCTCGTCGTGAATATTCACAACCTCAACAAGGGCATATCTGTTAAGCTCTGTCGGATCATTAAGATAGCAGGTGCGTGCTGTAGCGAGAGAATGGTTACCGTCACCCACCGCAAAGAG
>JAZSNR010000025.1:0-2937 GCA_045536495.1 Acutalibacteraceae bacterium | reverse complement strand
GGGATTCGTGCTCCGCACGAGTTCGTTCGCTTCGCGAACCGTCGCATTTTATGTCCCTCGCATCTCCGCCAAGGCGAACCGATGCGAGATGGACTACGGGTTCGAATCCCTTTGTTAATATGATAAAAAAGAACAAACACTCAAGAGAGTGTCTGCTCTTTTTGGCCCGCCCAAAGGGATTCGTGCTCCGCACGAGTTCGTTCGCTTCGCGAACCGTCGCATTTTATGTCCCTCGCATCTCCGCCAAGGCGAACCGATGCGAGATGGACTACGGGTTCGAATCCCTTTGTTAATGAGATAAAAAAGAACAAACACCCCAGAAAGTGTCTGCTCTTTTTGGCCCGCCCAAAGGGATTCGAACCCCCGTTCTTCAGAATCGGAATCTGCTGCGTTATCCAGCTGCGCCATGGACGGAAATATTAGTGTACTAATTATAACTATAATCAAACTTTTTTTCAATAGTTTAGCTGCTTTAATTTATTATATTCAACATCTTATTTTGACTTGAAAAGATATTTTAATAATGATATAACATTATTAAAGGAGTTGAGAATATGCTCAAAGAAATGCTTAAAGAAAGAAATGTTCCTAAACTTAAATCAAGAGAAGAAATGCTTGATTTGGTTCAGAGTGAGCTTTTTGGGGTTATGCCGCCAAAGCCTGAAAATTTAACTTTTGAGGTTGAAGAATATATTATTCCGAATTTTTGCGCAGGTAACGCAGTCTGCAACAAGGTTACTGCCAACTGTGATATTAACGGTAAGGAATTTTCATTCCCCTTTTTAGCAACTATCCCAACGGACGATAAAAAGCATCCCTTTTTCATACATATAAATTTCCGACCTGAAAATCCCGACAGATATATGCCCACAGAAGAACTAATTGACAACGGTTTTGCAGTTCTTTCTCTTTGTTATGAAGATGTTACAAGCGATGACGGTGATTTCACAAACGGTCTTGCAGGAGTTTTGTTTCCTGGTGGTGAGCGCTCTGATACCGACTGCGGTAAAATCGCAATGTGGGCTTGGGCAGCTCAAAGGGTTCTGGACTATGCAGAAACCATTCCCGAAAAGCTTGACCTTAATTGCGCTACCGTTTGCGGTCATTCAAGGCTCGGTAAAACTGCCCTTTTGGCAGGTGCAACCGATGAAAGATTTGCTTTCTCTTATTCCAATGATTCAGGCTGCAGCGGTGCGGCAATTGCAAGAGGTACTGCCGAGGGTGGCGAAAGAGTTGAAGATATTTGGAGAAGATTTAGTTTCTGGTTCTGCAAAAACTATGAAAAATATTGCAACAATGAAGAAAATATGCCATTTGACCAGCATTACCTTGTGGCATCAATTGCACCGAGAAAGGTGCTTATAGGAAGCGCCTCCCTTGATAAATGGGCAGATCCCCTTTCAGAAATGCTTTGCTGCGTTGCATCAAGCGATGCATTTGAAAATGGCTTTAAATACGAAGACAGACCGCCACAGGTTGACGATAAGTTCTTTGACGGTGACATCGGCTACCATATGAGAAAAGGTCTGCACTATTTCAGCCGTCAGGATTGGTTGAGATTGATTGAGTTTATAAATTTGCATAGATAACATAGTTTGCCCCTGTTCATTTTCCAAAAAATGAACAGGGGCAAATGTTTTTACTTTTTAATTCTATTAAGTGCCGCATTCAATTGGAGAAGCTCTTCTTTTGTGAAGTGGAGGTTTGCAGCACCCATAAGATTTGCAAGACGGATAACGGTGAAGCCGCCCATCATCTGCATCATAGGACCTGTCATCATTTCTGCACCCATATCCCCCATCATTGATTTATCGCCATGGTTCTTCATAGCGTTTGCCATAAGACCCATAAAGAGCATTTTGCCCTCTTCGGACGCCATAATATCACTCATTTTATCATTAAGTGAGAAATAGCCTTCGGGTTCAGTAATATCAAACCAGTTGAGCACTGCACCTGTTTCACGAAGTCTGTAAGCCTCGTTGAAAACATCAACCTTGCGGATTACTGATGTATCGGTAAATTCACCTGCAACTGCTTTGAGCTCTGTTTCGCCAACATTGGGAACATCAAAATAGAAGAAATGAACATCACTTGCTTTCTTGCCAAGGCTCTTACCGTTTGCGAAAAGTTCAACCTCGGGAAGATTTGAATATACAGTAACCTTTGTTACATCTTCAACTCTGTCAATATATCTCTTACCGCAAATATGAACAAATTTTTCATCCGAAAGCCATGCTTTATATGCATAGAAGGAGTCTTTCTTATACTTACGGTCAAAGGTTACAAGACCTTTATGGTTCTGTCCGTTTTCGCCACCTTCGTTACGGCTGTCAGCACCGAAGTCAAACATATTCCAAACGTGAGTTGCCCAAAGGTATTTTCTGCTAAAGAACTGTTTGATAAGCTCTTCATGGTAATATGCCTGATACTCTTCTGTATAGTCACCCTGCTTGGGGTCAGATGTGTGCCAGTCAAGAGCTTCGCAACCGTATTCACTACAACCAATGGGAATATTGGGGTATTTAGCGTGGAAATTATCAAACCAAGGTCCGTTCATAGTTGTGTCTCCGCCATACCAACCGAAATAGTGGTTATAGGAAACAACATCGGGAATCTGAATATAGGGACTATCAATATCGCACATTGAAACTGCGGCAATAGTTGTAAGCCTTGTTTTATCCATTTCGTGAACAAGGTCATTAAGAATATTGTGGTTTTCAAGAAGATCGGGGTCAGAGTCGCCCTTCATTGTAATCTCATTTGAAAGCCCCCAAACAACGATTGAGGGGTGGTTATAGTTCTGAACGATAAGCTCTTACATCTGAGAAATTGTGTTTTCTCTACCGCCGGGCATATGGTTTGAAATATAGGGAATTTCTGCCCAGATTACAAGACCTCTTTCATCGCAAAGGTCATAGAAATACTGGTCGTGCTGAT
>JAZSNR010000058.1:0-6042 GCA_045536495.1 Acutalibacteraceae bacterium | reverse complement strand
CGTCATAGTTATCTGCTGTATGGTAAGAGCCGATTGCATAAATCTTATCCCAATCATCGCTTGTGAGCGAATATGGTGCTTTTGTCAGGTCAATAACCTCAACATTTTCCTGAGCATCGGCAGAAAGTCTTTCTGCAATTTCGGGATAACCTTTTACATTTTTAAAATCGGCGGTATTAAGTGTTATACCACCATTGATAATAACCTCACCGTTATAAGAACAGTATGTTACGGGACATTCCTCTGTGCCTGAATTCTCTTTGGTAAAGTTAAGGGAAGACACACGGTATTCACCGCCTTCTATGCAAACCGTAATACCGTTTTTGCCTGATTTATCTGTATTTCTTACAGTTTCAACCGCTTTTTCAATTGTCAGAAACGGTGAATCTTTTGTACCACTGTTTTCATCATTGCCGTTTGTACTAACATAAAAATCGCCAATAATCATTTTATCATCATTCTTTTCTTTTGATACTGTTGACATAACAGGTGTAGGAGCAGTGTAATTTTCGTAAATCAAAACGTAAATGTGAGATTTTAGATACGAAAGACTTCCGAAGAGAAATCCGCTAACAATAAGTAAGCAGAGAATCGCTTTTAAAATCTTTTTGCTAAATATCCTCAACACACAAAGAATAGCCATAACAGCTGTGATTATAAATGTGAGATACACAGGGATAACCATTGCCGCCAATTCAAGCTCACCGTTGCCGATTACGGCATTTATCAAAAACATACCACCAACAAGAATTGCAGCAAAAGCCAAAGCCGTAAAAACTGCATTCAATGCTGTTTTCTTTTTATCTGTCTTTTTGCTCAGGGGTATCGAAAGCAATGCGCCACCAAGGCAAACAACAAAGGCGAGAATAAACTGAAGCGGTGTATATTCAAAGCAGAGATATTGCATGTGGTAGTAATATAAACCGACAATTGCAAAAGCTATGCCCAAAACAAGAAAAATTGTTCCAAACATTTTTGTTTTTAAGGTTTTCTTCATAAAAATAAATCCTCCCGGATGCAGATTCGTTGAAATAATTATAGCACAATGTAACCATTCTTTTCAATCGCAAGTGACAAAATACCCCTCGCGTTTCTGTGTTATGTGGTTATGTTTGTTACCCGATAAATTCAGGTTTGTCAAAAATTTCAGTAGGCTTACTCATAACCGTTTATATCTTTATAAACACGGACATAATCGATCAGCCATTCTATCGGATATTCATTTTCAGGTTCATCCCAACCGCTGAAATCCGAGTTGATATACATAGATAGAATCATACACATTCTGTATTGAGGTGATTCTTCGGTCTGTGCCACTTCTTTTCCGTCCACATAAAAGGTTATCCCTTCTGGTCTCCAGTCCATTGCATAAGTATGGAATTCGTTAACATAATTTCTTGAAAAGCCCTTAAGGTTAACCTCGCTTGACCATTCATTGAGATTCGGATCATCCCAGGCGTGAACCTTTGGGTGAAATACTCCCGGGTTATCAAAGAATGTTTCTAACACATCTATTTCACCATTCTGCTTTGTCTTTGTTCCGTCAGGAGTGGCATCATCCTCAGTACCTATAAGCCACCAGGCTGCATATCCCCCGCCCTTGGTGTCAGGCATTTTCATTCGTATCTCAAAATAACCGTATTGGGTTGCATAGCCTTCGAAGGGCTCTACCTCCATCTGTTGCGCACCACCTGGATGCAAATTATTCTTCTCCCAGGTTTGAATACCGTTAGCTATCCACAAAAGGTTATCGGGATCTACCGAACCCGGCTGACCTCCAAAGTAATCCGGAGAATCTTTTGTAATATAAAGATTCAGGCAACCATCTTTAACTTTATATCTTGCAGATGAGCCTGCTGTGTTAGTAGTACAGTGAGGCAGATACTGTGGCAACCAGGATTCTGTATCTAATTTACCATCATTAAATTCGGTGCTGAAATCAAGAACATAGCCTTCCTTTTCAGGAGCGCCATTCTCAAGGTCGCTTTCTTCTGCAGAACTGACACCACAGCCTCCTAACAACGAACCGATCAACATAGTTAATGCAAGCAACAAAGATATTTTCTTTCTGTTCATACTACACCATCCTCTAATAAAAATTTTTATTTATCGGTTAGATTGTATCACATAGTAACATCAATAAACAATATAAATCGGTGAGTTGCTTACTGCGATTTTCCCACTGATTTCAATGGGGTTGCCGTACATATCAAAGGCTTCGTATTCACCCTCGGGTGCAGGAATTTTGGTTTTATCACCAAGGCTGTAATACACTTCTATTTTCTTTCCGTTTTGATTGTATTCATCAATCACAAGGTCTTTTTCATTTGAAATATTCTTCACAAAATCTGCATTACCGAGAAAACGGATAACCGTTGCATAGGAAATAACGGCTTCGGTAGGTTGCAGGTATTCGTTGAAATATGCAAAGTCATTGATATCATTTTCAGGTGTAACGGTCTTTCTGAATGCGAAGGAAACAAAGCCTTTAGCACCTGTTGAACGACTGTAAAGTGCCTTACAGGCAATTGTTGAGGCATCCGCACCACCAACACCGCTTTCGCTGTTGAATCCGCCATCCGTAAGACCCGCTTTATTTGTAAGACGGAGCATCTGAGTCATATAGTCGTAATAGTTATCAAGTCCATCGTGATTGTGATAACCGAAGCTGTCAAGCAAGCCTTTGTTTATAAGCTCTGCAGATTTCTGATAATATTCTGAATTGGTTTCTTTCTCTGCAACTGCAAGTCCACCGGAATAAACACAAGCTGACTTGTTTTTTGATTTTAAAGTTTTTGAGGTATCTTCAAGAAGTTTAAAATATTCTTCGGAAGTTCCTGCAAAAAAATGCCAGTTAGGTTCATTCCATATTTCCCATAGAATATCCGTATTATCTGCATAATGGTCGGCAACCTTATTTGTAAAATCATTCCAGAGCTTAATATCAGGAGGATAAGTCCACCCGATTGATTCATCGTAATTCTTTTTAAATTTTTCAGAAGCTGACCACTCCCCTGCATTGTAGCCGAGAAGCCAGTTATATTTCATACCGTGCCTATTAACCTGTTTAACAAGGTAATCCTGAACCGAATAATTCATATCTCCGTAAGGCTCGCTCTGCATTGCTCCCCAGCCTACACTGTCTTCGCGGACAAGGTTAGCACCAAGATATTCTGCCACATCGAGAATTTTATTAACGGATTCTTCTGCATTGTAACCGGGAACACAAAAGCCTTCGCCCCAGGTATATGCACGTGTGATATATGGCTGAACTCCGTAGTAAAAATCGTCGCTTGCCTGCTCATTTTTCGGAAGAACGCCAACAGTAAAGCTATGCTCTTCTTTACCGAATTGTTTAATCTTAATGGTAAAAATACCGTTCTCCTGTGAAGCAAAGCTTAAAATGCTATAAGGAGAGTTATAATCAAATGTAACATACCCCCATTTATTGAAACCTGTTTGCTCACTTGTAATAAAAACTATTGCTTTAGTTCCACTCGAAGCTTCATCAAGACACTCGAGAACAATATTGATTTTTTCATTTGGTTCAAAAAGGTTATCGTCACCCTCTACTCCAAAACGCAATAACTCGCTTTCGCCGTTTATGTAATATTGAACGCTTTCCTCAGTATTTGAAACATTTATTTTATTGTTGTGAAGAATGATGCCAAAAACTATACCAACCACAAGCAAAACAGCGATTATAATCAATATAATTTTCAAGACAGTTTTTTTCATAATCATACCTCGTTAAATTCAAGTTTAACAGATTATTCAGATATAGCCGAAAATAATTGAACCCCGTACGCCTAAAATTCAAATCTTTCGGCACATCACAGCGTTTTTCGCCTTAATATACGCCATATTTCAAACTTTTTGACACAGTTAGTGCGGAAATTTGCCTTAAGAAACCGTGCGGTGTTCAACTCTTTTCGGCTATTTCATAAGTGTTATTATCCAGATCGATTATAACCGAAGTACCGTCGGAATATGTAGCTTTTTGCTTGCGATAGCTTCCGAGGAATTCGTGTTTCACCATTTCTTTGTTGTAAAGCTTAGCCTGGAGCTTGCAAAGAGGTTCAATTCGTTCCAATTCCTTTATTATCTTTTCGTCGCTCATCATTTCAACATCAGCGGTTCGGTTATCTGTACCTATTTTACGCAGTTCGTTGCCATAAGGATGAATATACGGCATACCTGCATTGAGTGCTCCGTATAAATCGCCGTCATCACCTTTGGGAATACCCCAGTTATTGAACCAATTCCAAGGTACCATTATGCAATCATGATAAACCAGATTGCCGAGAGGAACGGGAATACCCACTGCTTTTCCGTTTTCCTGCGGAATAAGTGCGTGAGGACCGTGATGTACAAGCGCAAGATGATTGAGCATCTGCATTCCCGGCTCTTCGGAGGACATAATAAAACCTTTTTCATTAAGGTAATCGAAGCATTTTCCTCGCAGCTTCATGCTTTCTTCTCTTGTGATTCTGTGGTCCTTGTGAAAGCACTCGTCACCGGGCATAATTGAAAAAACATCAAGATATGCACCTTGAACATCTATGCCGTTTTCTTCAAGCTCAGAATATGTTTTCCTGACCGCATCAAGAGCAAAGCAGGAACAAAGAAAAGTGTGCTCACCGCCATCCCAGATTGAGCAATAAGGATTTGAGCCGTCAATATTTGTTACGGCTTTATTTTTATCAAAAACGGGACTGTCATAATAATAGTCTCTGTATTGGTCATGGAGTGCAAAAACATAGCCAAGCTCACGGCTGACACGGGAAAATTCTTTGAAGCCTTCCCATCCGCCTGCCTGCTCACAGGGTGGAAGAATATAGGGATGATTGTTATCATATCCGTCCTTACCCCAACCATCAGTATGTATATACAGCTTATCAAGACCGAGAGACTTCAGCTTTTTGATTTGTTCAGCTCTTTCAGTGAATGTAGCACAAAGAATTTCGTTAGAGCCTTTTTTATCATAAAACTGCGATTTCTCATTTATTTTAGAGAAAATTTTGTGATGAAGAACAGGTGCACCGATAATGTTTTTTATATTGGGATTCTTTGAGATTTTCTCATCAATGGTAACAAGCTGATTGTTTTCAATCAGATAATTGCGATAATCCTTTGCAATGGTGTTGTAATCACCGTTTTCGTGGAATATAAAACGGATTTTTCTTTCGTAAGATAAATTGCCTAAAGATGAAAGCCAATAAACAGAGTTAATGAATGCACCGTGTTTTCCGAAAGAGGAATACATTGAAGCATCAAAGGGCGTTTCAACAATGGCAGTAAAGCAGTGAGAATCGCACACTCTGCCCCAGACAGGCATATACACATCTCCTGAATTTATCTGACGTTTCATGTGTGTATAGCCCATCATTGGTATAATGTGTTTTATCTGACCGTCAGGCAGAATAAATCCCTGACGCATCGAGTCAACGTGATACGAATTCTTACCTTTACGTTTTGAATTGAAAGGTGCAGGGAAATACACAGCCTGGATATCATAAGCTGTTTCGTTTTCAGCCTTCAATGAAAACTCAACTGTGTTTTCATTTATAATTTCAGCGGTACATATAAGGCGAAAAGGAAGAATCTTACCGAATACAACGAAATCCGAATAAACAGTAACTGTTTTGTTTTCGGATGTTTCTGTTTCTTTTTTCCTTGCAGATTGCAAAGAACAAACCTTGCTGATATATTTACCTTTTTTATTTTTTCCGCGGATAGTTATTTGCGGTTTTCTGCCGTCACTTACCCATGAAAAACCGTTGTGAATAATCTCATAATTTCCGTTAAACTCGTTAAAATTGAGTTTCATTATTTACACCACCAAATTGGAATTTATCTTTCTCTTATAACATCCAATATTTTGTTCGCATAGTCTTCTGCGTGATTTATAGAAAATTCCCCATGATACATTTTGGGGAGAACCTGCAATAAACCTCCTTGTAGCTTTTCCTGAATTATTTTTGCCGATTTTTGCATTACTTTGTTTTCTTTCTCGCCAACAAACACATAGGTCTTTGCAGA
>JAZSNR010000031.1:0-12637 GCA_045536495.1 Acutalibacteraceae bacterium | reverse complement strand
CGAAGATTTTTTATAGAACGGATTTGTGGTCAATCAAGGCAAAAACGGAGCGAATCCTTTACGGATTTGCGAGTATTTTAACGAAGAGTGAACGGAAATCCGTCTATAAAAAACACGGTTCGGATAATTCCTTTCACCCTAGAGTGAGCGTGTTCGAACCAGATATGGTTTAATACAGTCACTTTTCCCTGTAACATCGTTAAAACTCTTGAAATACGTCAGTATTCCTGCGAGTTTTGCCTTGTTACAGAAAAAATTGCCAAGTATTAAACTTCGCAGAACCTGAAATGTCCGAGTTTACGTGCATTTTGGATTTTCTTTGACGAAGTTATACTGTCGTATATCGAGACAAAAAATATAAAAGGTGCGTGAAATCGGACATTTAAGGCATATTTGGTTCGAATTCACTCACTCTAAGGTGAAATTAAAATGAACTACAGTTTTTTTGCGATGATATCGCGAATGAAATATATCGACCGTTGGGCGCTTATGCGCAACACAGAGAATGAAAGCCTTGACAGTCACTCAAAAGAAGTGGCTGTGATAGCGCACGCTCTCGCTGTTATCGGAAATAAGCGTTTCGGAAAATCTTATAATCCCGACAGAGCGGCAGTTTTAGGTCTTTATCACGATGCCCACGAAATTATAACAGGGGATATGCCCACACCCGTTAAATATCAGAATGAAGATATTTTGGTAGCCTTTAAAGCCGTTGAAGACTCTGCTAACGAAAAACTTTTAAATAAGCTTCCTCAGGATTTGAGAGAAGAATTCAGTAGTCTTTTAACAGGTGAAAATGAAGATGAAGATTTACTTATTCTCATTAAAGCTGCCGACAGACTCAGCGCACTTATAAAGTGTATAGAGGAACGCAAGGCAGGTAATACAGAATTCAAGGAAGCAGAAAAATCAACCTTAAAGCGCATTAAGAAAATGAATGTTCCCGAAGCAGATGTTTTCTTAAATGAATTTATCCCTGCTTATGAGCAAACATTAGATACACTATAAAAAATGCAGTCCTTTTGGACTGCATTTTTAGTATCCAGTTGCCAGATGCCAGCTGCCAGTATGTAAAAGTAATGCGAAATTTATCCCTCTTTTTTGCAGAGCAAAAAGGAGGGGGGACCAAAAGCTTTGCTTTTGGTGGGTGGTACATTACCGTTAAGGTATTCCCACTTGCAACTATTTATATGATTCCTCATATAATATATCGGTGAATTGTATGATAAAAATGTATTTTAAGCCAAAATTAAAAAGACCGCCGCCCGTTGTGGCGAAGCGGCTTAGTTTTCGTAAAAAGAGAAAAAACTTAGCTTTCAGGGTTATCTCTTGCATTCTGGTTTTTGTTATTCTTTCTGTTCTTGCAGATATGCGGCTTCGCCCTATTATAGAAACCGTTGGGGGTAATGCTCTCAAAAATTCCCTTACCAATGTTGTTGACGGCGCAGTTAACGATATGGTTGATGAGCTTGGCGTAAAATACGGCAAAATGGTAAATATCGAAAGAAATCCCGATGGAACAATAGCCGCTTTGACCCTTAACAATACCTATATAAACGGTTACAAGGCGGATTTGTCCGACGGTTGCTCCGACCGACTTTCCAATTTTGATAAAACAGTTGTTCCAATTCCTATCGGCTCTTTAATAGGAGGCTCTTTTTTCAACGGCAGGGGATTCAATATAAATGTCCGCGCCACCATTTACGGATTTGCCGTAACTGATATTGTTTCAAAATTCGAAACCGCAGGTATCAACCAAACCCGCCATACGATTTACCTTGAGGTTAAAGCTTCTGCACACGCTTATATGGGACTTTGCCGACTTAACGAAAGCGTTGACGAAACGATTATTCTTGTGGAAACAATTATTGTTGGTACTGTTCCCGATACTTATTACATAGGCAACGAAGAAATAAATTATCCCTACATTCCTAAATAGAATGTAGGGATTTAAAGTTATATTTTTATTCATTAATAAAGCTGTCCATAAGTGTATAACCCACTTCAACATAGTTTCCTGCATCTTTTGCAGTATTCTCTGTGAAGCTTTCAATACCGTTGTCACTTGATTTTGATTTTTGGTAAATCAAATAGGGGACTGCATCGCCTGCATGGGTCATTGTGACAATGGGAGTGGGATGGTCGGGGAGAACCATAACCTTGTAATCCTCATATTTATCAAGCTCGGGAAGAACTCTTGCAAGAACTCTTTCGTCAATCATTTCAATTGCCTTAACCTTGTTTTCGGGTTCGTTTCTGTGACCGCATTCATCGGGTGCTTCAATGTGAATATAAACAAAATCCTTTGTTTTAAGCTCTTCAATAGCACAGTCTGCCTTGCCTTCAAAGTTAGTGTCTATGTAACCTGTTGCGCCCTCTACATCGGGTGAACCCATACCTGCACATTTTGCAATACCTTTAAGAAGGTCAACTGCAGAAATAATTGAGCCGTCAACACCATATTTTTCTTTGAAATTGGAAAGAGCGGGTTTAGTACCCTCGCCCCAAAGCCAAATGGAGTTTGCAGGGCGTTCGCCCTTTGCCATTCTCTCTTTGTTAACGGGATGCTCCATAAGAAAATCGTAACTTTCTTTCATCATAGCAATGAGCTCTTTTGCATTTTTGCTATCTGAAAGGTGCTCACCGATAACCTTACCTGAAATATCGTGGGGCGGAGTCATTTTGCCAAGGTCAAGTGTGCCATTGTTCCAAACAAGGCAATGTCTGTAAGCAACACCGCTGTAAAAAGCAAAATTCTCATTGCCGAAATGCTCCTGAACGCTCTTGATGATTTCTGCTGCTTCTGCAGTGGAAATATCACCTGCGCTGTAATCCACCATTGTTTTGTCCTCGTAATTTTCTTCATCGGAAAGAGTTACAAGGTTTGTTCTGAAAATGATATCGGTATCTTTCATATCAACGCCGATACTAACCGCTTCAAGAGGGGAGCGACCTGTGTAGCATTCCTTGGGGTTGTAACCAAGAACGCTCATATTTGCAATATCGCTACCGGGTTTGAGACCATCGGCAACAGTTTTAACAGTACCAACCTTGCCGTAACGTGCAAGCTTATCAAGTAAAGGCTTTTTAGCAAGCTCCATAGGAGTTTTGCCATCTAATGCAGGAACGGGGTAATCTGCCATTCCGTCATATAAAACAACAAGATATTTCATCTTTGTTACCTCTTTTCATAATCAATAGAAATATTTTACAACTAAAGGTATATTGTTGTCAATAAAATGGAGAAAAAACCTTGAAATATAAGGGTTTTTGGAGTAATATAATATCAATAAATATCAAAACAAAGGAGTTTTTATTTTATGAAATTACCTATTGCTATTCAGCTTTATTCCGTTCGTGACGATATGGAAAAAGATTTTTACGGCACAGTTAAAAAAGTTAAAGAACTCGGCTACGATGGTGTTGAGTTTGCAGGACTTTTCGGCAAAACCGGTGTAGAGGTTAAGGCTATTTGTGACGAAATCGGTATCATTCCCGTTTCTGCTCATGTTCCTTATTATGATATGCTTGAAAATCCCGAAGCAGTTCTTAAGGATTATAAAGATATGGGTTGTAAATATGTAGTTGTTCCTTATCTTACAGAGGAATGCCGCCCCGGAACAGACGGTTGGGCATCAACTGTTGAAGGTATCGGCAAAATCGGTGCTGCTGCAAAGGAAATGGGCCTTCAGCTTCTTTACCATAATCACGATTTTGAGTTTCTTAAAATTGATGGCGAATACGCTCTCGATATTCTTTACAGCACAATTCCTGCAGATTTACTTGCAACAGAAATTGATACCTGCTGGGTAAATGTTGGTGGTGAAGAGCCCAGTGCTTATGTTGAAAAATATTCAGGCAGAGCACCTATCGTTCATCTTAAAGACTTCAGCGGTTCAAAGGGTAACGGACCTCTTTACAAGCTTATCGGCATTGAAGAGGAAGAAACCGAAAAAGCAGAAAATACATTTGAATTCCGCCCCGTTGGTTACGGCGTTCAGGATTGGAAAAAAATTATCGCTTCCGCAGAAAAAGCAGGTGCAGAATGGGTAGTTGTTGAGCAGGATGATCCATCAATGAACAAAACACCTATCGAGTGTGCAGAATTAAGCATCAATTACTTGAAAAATTTATAATATCACGCCATTAACTTGTTTTAGCTTGCTCGACGTACCCTTGTACGCCTTCGCCACTAAAACTGCGTTCCTGACGCAATCTTATAAATTTTGGTGTTTGTGAAATTATTGACCCCTATGAAATTTTTAAAAATTTCATAGGGGTCAAGTGCTGATTAGTTCATTTCAATTGATTCAACTATTTCAATGAGTTCTTCTTTTGTAAAGCCATTGGCAATTATTGAAAAGTGGTCAATGAAATTATCTTTTTTCTGGAACTCTAATAGATAATGGGTGCCGTGTTCTTCTCTAAAAGAGCAGTAACCATAGCCTTTTAAATCATCGCTATCTATTGTAACATAACTGATTGCATGTGTTGGCATAACTGTTCCCCAAAGAGCGTAATATGCATACCACATTGAAAAATCTTTAGGGGATTTTGCTAAAATATAGCCATCATAACCTCGGTTTGTTATCAGGTGAATATAAAGGTCGTAATTAACAAATATTGTATCCGGATCAATTCCCATATTTTCAATGCCTTTTTCAACAAGTGGCATAAAGTATGGGCGGCTATGAGTTCCGTCAAAACCGAATGTGCCGTGTTCCTCTTTGAATGTTTTTATATTTTCTTTTTGGATTGGTACACTTACCACGGCAATAACCTTACCGTTATTAAATGTAAGGGTTTCTGATTGTTCGTTCTGTTTTTCATAGGTGTATTTGCCAAGGCTTTTGTTAAGATAAAAAGAAGCAAATTGTCCTTTGAAATTGGGTTTGTTCTTGTTATTCAATTGAATTTCATATGCATTAGAAACTGCACCCAAATTATCATTATAAAAATCCTGCTGAGCTAATTTTACAGGAACAATCAAATAAGCGACAATACCAACAACAAGAAGAATAACACTGATTATTGAAATGGTTTTTATTGCAACCCTTTTCTTACCTTTTTTTATTTTCTTATTAGCGTTTTTAACTGCCTTGTCGATATCTTTGTCTATTTTAGGTTTAATGTCGGGGGATTTTTGCAAGTTCAAAAACTCTGCTTCGCAAAGGGGACATTCCTTTAAATGCTCTTCTATAACATCAATTGAATCGGAAGAACAAACACCGTCTATGTAAAGGGGAAGTAAATCCTTTATAATATCGCAACTGATTTTACTCATTTTCTTTCATCCTTTCTATGATTTTTTGCTTTGCCCGATAATATGTAACTCTTGCCCAGCTTTCCGATTTTTCGAAAACTTCTGCTATTATTTCGTAGGAGAAATCACCGAGAGTTTTCATATAAAAAACCTCTTTATATGGGGATTCCAAATCTCTTGAAGCAGATAAAATGTTTTTTACATTATCTTTTTTTACAAGACTTTCTTCAATGTTATCATCGGAAACAAGGTTCAGAAAATTGTCTATATTTTCTGTTTGCTTCGGGCGTTTAAGATTTAAAAATGTGTTTTTAGCAATCTGACAAAGCCAGGTTTCCACCTTGCATTTATGGTTGAATTTTTCATAAGACTTGATAGCCTTGAAAAATGTTTCCTGAGTTATATCTTCTGCAAGGCTTTCATCAAAGCAAAGAGTGAATGCATAGCCTTTAACGAATTTATAATATTTCTGATAGATTATTTCAATTTCGTTCAAGCCATTCACACCCTTTCACAATTTCTCTGCTTTTGACCGGTCACTAATATGACACACTAAAATCAGTTTTGTTACAAAAATTTTAACATAAAAATATAAAAAAATAAATGTAAATATAAGTGAATAAAGTTGTTGTTTTTTTGTTCTGGATTTACACAGAAATAAAGTTTTCCAAAAACGAAAGAATTTTGATGCAGAAGGCGATTTATTACCCCGAAGGTGTATACAGATACTCCGAGTGGGTAATAAATCGAGGTTTGTATACAAAAAGAAAAACAGATACCTTACAAGCAAAGTAACTGTAAAGTATCTGTTGTTGTTTTCTTCTGCGCAAAATTACTCGTTTTATCTATTTAAGATTAATTTAGTAAGCTCAACGGGGTCAACAATTGTATCGCCCTTGTAAACTCTCATATTACCTGAAGCGATTTCGTCAATGAGAATAACTTCGTCATTGTTGTAACCGAATTCGAATTTGATATCCCAAAGGTCAAGACCGATTGTTTTAAGGTCGTCAGCAATGATTTTTGTGATTTTAAGAGTCTGCTCTTTCATGCTTTCGAACATTGCAGGGCTCATAACACCAAGAGCTGCAAGACCTTCGCCTGTAACAAGGGGATCGCCTTTAGCATCGTTCTTGAATGTGCATTCAACATAGCCACCTTCGAGAACTGTGCCGTCCTCAATGTATTCGCCGTAGCGACGAATGAAGCTGCCTGTTGCAACAAGTCTGCAAATAACTTCAAGACCGTGACCGAAAACCTTACCGGGAAGAACTTCCATAGTAGCGTTTTCAACGTCTGCACTAACATAGTGAGTTTTGATGCCTGCTTCTTTGAGCATATCGAAGTAGTAGATAGATGTTTTAAGGTTCTCTTTACCGATACCTTCGATTGTAAGACCAACGCTGTTTTCACCGGGATCGAAAACGCCGTCTTTACCTGTGCAGTCATCCTTGAACTTGAGCATTACGTTGCCGTTGTCAAGCTCGTAAACGTCTTTTGTTTTGCCTTCGTAGATTTTTTTCATAATAGACATCTCCTTGTAAAAAGAATAGGAAACTTTTTTGACAAATAGAATTTTAAAACTGTTTAAGTCAATTGTCAAGTGCAGAGAGAAAAAATTTTTTTGTGTCGAAAAATGTTCTAAAAATTTGTTATAAATCGGGGTATTTGAAAAGTATTTTTTGGTGATTTTTTTATGAAAAGCAAACAGAGAACAGAATTAACTGTTCTCTGTTTGCTTTTCTAATTCCTTATAATGCAAAAGCTTGTTTTCGTACATTAAATGGTCTGCTGCCGTAAGCTGTTTTTCGATATTATCGCTGCTGTTTTTCCAAGAAACACCGAAAGAAACACTTATTCCGTTTGCTTTAAGTTTTTCGATGGCTGTTTCTACATTTTTTTCAAATACATCTTTTCCTATATGGCAGGTGATAACAACGAATTCGTCACCGCCTATACGGTAAGTATCGCCGTTGAAAACGCTGTTAATACCGTTTGCGGCATTTTTTATGAGTTTATCGCCTGCTTCGTGACCTTCTGTATCGTTGATCTCTTTCAAGCCGTTTAGGTCAAAATAGGCAACGCCTATATCTTCAACAGGATTCTGTTGATATTCTTCAATATCGTGGTTGAATTTATTTCTGTTGTAAACAGATGTGAGGGTATCTTCAAAGCTCAAGCGTTGAAGCTTTTCATGGCTTTCTCGTCTGTCGATGCTGTCTAAAATAAAGAATGTAGCAGAGGAGAGAAGTGTAAGGTCGTCATAGTTGATTTTCGGATTATCTATTCCTAAAAATCCGATTATAATGTCGTCTTTAACAAGGGGAACTGCAATCAGGCTTGTGATTCCCTGCATTTCAAGAATTCTGTAAGTATCACTGTCTTTGTCAACATCCTTGTCAATGCTCGAAATGTAGAAGGTTCCTGTTTCCTCGAATTTTTTAATCCAGGAATCAATAACCTCAAGGGGAATATCCTGAAGTATTTCGATTTCTTTTGTTACACCCTCAGCGGCATATTCGTAAGAGTTTGAGGTAGTCTGCTTTTCACAATCAAACTCGAAAAGGTATGCTCTGTCGCCGTCAAAGTAATCGTTAAGAATTTTTAAAAGACTGTCAATAGCTTTGTTTATATCGTGCTCTGCGGCAAGAAGAGTAATGCAACTGATAAGAGTGTCAGATACGCTGAGTTGTTTTTTGACTTCTCTTTCTCTTTTTCTTGTAACTTTAAGGTTGTATGCCGTAATGAACAAAACCCAGATTACAATCAGAAAAAAAGAAATTGTCAATACCGTGGATGAACGCACATTATGCCAACCGTAAGATTTAATAACGGTGTATTCAATAACGCCTATTGCGATTAAAACCAAAAGAATTGAAAGGCCGGAAAATAAAGTCACCTTATTGTTTTTTATGAATTTACCTAACTTGTTATCTTGCATATCAACACCTGCCTTTGTTAAAAGTATATCACAGTAATAAGTGGTTGTAAATATTTCTTGTTGAATTTGAACATATTTTTTGTGGGCTTTATTGATTTAATTAAATTGTTGTACTATAATTATAGTAGCAATTTCTTAGGAGATGTTTATTATGGTACATAAGAAAATTGAGTTGAAAGAATATTTTTCGTTTTTAGGTGAAGAGGGAAGAAATCCTACCCTTGACCTTTATTTACCCTATAATATGGTTGAAATGAGAAGAGAAAAGCAGAAAAGACCCTGTATGCTTATTTGCCCCGGTGGTGGCTACGGTATGTGTTCCGAAAGAGAAGCTGAGGCGGTAGGTGTTCATTTTCTTCCCGAGGGCTTCAATGTTTTTGTTCTTACATATTCCGTTGCGCCAAACCGTTTCCCAACCCAAATCCGAGAGGTTGCGGCGGCAGTTGAGCTGATTTATAAAAATGCTGAGGAATGGAACTGCGACACGGAGAAAATTGCAATTATGGGTTTTTCTGCAGGCGGTCACCTTGCAGCTCATTATTCAACAATGTTCGATTGCAAAGAGGTAAGAGAGGTTTTCCCCGAAAGCAAATCAGTTAATGCCTCTGTTCTTTGCTACCCCGTAATCAATGCCAATGCCCGAACTGCCCATATGGGAAGCTTTGTAAACCTTTTAGGTCACGAACCCGAAAATCAGGCGGAAGAGAACTATTTCTCCTGTGATAAGCAGGTTAAAGCCACAACACCGCCTGCATATATCTGGCACACAGCAGAGGACGGATGCGTTCCTGTTAAAAACAGTCTTCTTTATGCAGGTGCTTTAGCAGAAAACGATGTTCCATTTGAGCTTCATATTTTTCCCTTTGGCGGTCACGGACTTTCCACTTGTGATAGTCAGACAATTGACGATATGACGTCGATTTTCGAATATAATTCCGCTTGGCTTACAGATTTGAAAAAATGGCTCAAGCTTATTTTCAAGCTTTGATTTGAGGTGCTCGTATGAAAAAAATAATAATTCCCGTTGTAGCAGTTGTTTTAGTTGCGGCTGTGCTTATAGGAGCTCTTTTAGGTTTTAAAATTCCCGAACCGAAATCCAATGAAGAAATCGCTTCTTTAGGTGATTTTATTGAAGAAATAAAAACGGAAAACAAGCTTTATGTTATTGATGCAGGTACCTTTAAAACCCGCGAAGAACGCCATTTAGCAGTAAGTCTTCAAGGTATAGTAGGCAAAAAATCACCGCTTATTTTCATAATAACCAATGGTATGGACAGAAATTACCTTGAAAAGATTTCTGAAAGTGGTATAGAGCTTATTTATAGTGATAAAAACGGCAATCCCTGGACGATTGAAACTCTTTTAAGGAAATTCAAATCGTATATTGGTGACAATGGCTATACGCTTTATAAGGAAAGCGTAAAAGGTGAGGGTCTTAATATTGCAACAAACCTTGCCACTCTTTATGGCTGGCTTCCTGTTCACAAAAGCCTTGAAAGCCTTGCTAAAGACATAGGCTTAGAGCTTAAAGAGGATTTGTCAGAAAAGGAATATAATGTTTCTCTTCAGCAAGAGTTTTTTAAAAAGCATAAAGAAGAGTTTGAATATAATGCAGTAGTCAGCCTTAATTATGAGGCAACAGGTCTTCGAGACCTGGCAATTCAGCAAGGCTTTTATATGTTTTATATTGATGAAGATGAGGATAGCGATAGGTTAAGAGGTAAAATAATTTCATATGCAGGGGATAACACACCTGTTTTGGGTTGGGCAAAATACGAGAAATGGTATGTAAAACAAAGCTCCGGAAACGGAAATATGGTAATCCCCTCCGACTTTAGCCATAATAACAGCTTCCTTGCTTCTTTTGATTATAAAATCCCCGAGCAAATTCACAATGAAACTAAAGAATATACTGATAATACCAAGCATTACTGCGCTCTCGTTTTCAGCGATGGTGATAATGTTCAGTGGATTCAGAACGGCTATTCCGAATATTTCCAAAAGCTTTCTCTTGAAAAACAGTTTCCGATTACCTGGTCATTTTCACCCTTTATGCAGGAGTTTTCACCCGTAACTGCAAATATTGTTTATTCCTCTGCAACTGAAAATGATTATTTTATTGCAGGCGTTTCGGGAGCAGGGTATATAAATCCAACAAGATATCCATTAAAGGCTTTAGCCGAATATACCGATTTAACCTCTGCACAAATGGAAAAAAGTGATATGAGCTATGTTTCAATACTTGATAAAACTCCGAAAAACTTTATTAATGATAAGGTTATGGAGCATAGACTTTCTTACTATGCAAGATATGATAATATTAAGGGTGGAGTTCTCAGCCTTGACCCTGATAGATATGAGGGCGGAAAGGGTAAGGTTTATTTTGCAAACGATAAACCCTTTGTAAGCAACCGTCTTTCTCTCTGGCATCCCGATGGTGAGGGTGCAAATGTAACAAAGGAATGGTTGAAGGAACAAGCTGATATAGTAAACTCTTATCCTGCAGATTTAGAAACAATCAACGGCTACAGTGTTATAAACATTCACCCTTGGACCATAAGCATTGAAAATCTTGCATATTTTGTCAGCCAACTTGACGAAGATGTTGAGCTTGTTACCCTTGATGAATTGTTAACAATGGTTGAAAAGAAAGTCCCTCACAAAACGGCAAGTCCTGAAAATTAAATAATTTCATATAAATTCTCACTTTTTTCAAAAAAGTGGGAATTTTTTTATTGATAAATTATTGACAAAGTGTAGTATGTATACTAAAATAGTGTGTGAACAAAATAGTATACGTACTAAAAAATAAGGGGTGCGGTATGGCAAGAAGAAAAACTAACACAACAAAGCTTGAAATAATTCAGGTTGCAACAAAAAAGTTTCTCGAAAACGGTTTTACAAATACATCTGCAAAAATGATTTGCGAAGAACTTGATATAAGCCCTGGTAACCTTACATTCTGGTTTCATACAAAAGAGCATATATTATTAGAGCTTACCAAGGAAATTACAAGCTTTCATTTGAAATGTATTGACAGAGTAGAAAAAAGTGATGTTAGCGATTTATTTACATATTGTTGGGAGGTTACGGCGCAAATTACTCTTTGCGAAGATAACTCAAATATAAAAGATATTTATCTTGCAATTTATTCTCATCCTATGACATTGGATTTTGTCAAAGATTGGACGGCGCAAAAAAATTTAAATATTCTGGGAAAAAGGCTTTCTGATTGGGATTTGAAGCGCTTCAGGAGAACAGAAACAGTTACCTGCTGCATAGAACGAAGTGCTTTAACCGAGCCTTGTACGGATGAATATACTCTGGAAGATAAAATAAGATTAACTCTTACTTGCCTTTTAAAAATTTATGATATTAAAAAAGAAGAAAGAGAAAAGGTGATTGAAGAAATTCTTCAATCGGATTACAAAAAAACAGGCCATTCACTTTTAAAGCAACTCACAAAATATGTTGAGAAGACGAATCAGGCTATGCTCGAAACTGCGAAAGGATGATTTTATGAGAACAGCAAACAAAACTATAAGAAAAATATTGAGCATTGCTCTGTGCCTTGCTCTTGTGTTGAGCTGTGTACCCATTTTAAGTTTTAATGCAGGTGCTGCAGAAATTGTTATTACGGTAGGGGAGACTTTGTCTGTTGACGGTATTGACTCTGTAACCTTGAAATTTATTCCGGAAAGTGACGGAGAATATACTTTGAGCTCTGATTCCTCCACCGATCCTTATGTAACCCTCTATGATAGCCAAATGAACCATATTTCCGGCGCAGATGATGCGAATGGACTGGATTTCTGTCTTACACATTCACTTGCGGCAGGGGAGGTCTATTATTTCGTTTTATGTGATTATCATAGTACCAATATTAATTACTCTGTTACTCTTACAAAAACTCACGACCACCAGGGTGGTGAAGCTACCTGCAAAGGTAAAGCGTGTGATATTTGTGGCGAATATTACGGAGCAGGGGACTCAACAAAGCATCAAGGTGGTACGGCAACCTGCCTGGGTAAGCTATGTGAATTTTGTGATAACTATTACGGCGAAGCTGATGAAAATAATCACGATTTAAGCGGTTACGCTACTTGTCAAGGCGAGTATTGTTACACATGTGATAACTATATAAAAGGTGAAGTGGATACCGATAATCACCTTTGGGATAATAGCTCTTGCGTATGCGGTGCGGTTTGCGAAAATCACATCTGGGAAGATGGCTATTGCAATATTTGCGAAGCAGAACACGAACATGAAGAATATGGCGACGATGGCAAATGTGTAGTTTGCGGTTATCAGTATTACAATCTTGTTGTAATTGACGGTAGTCAAAAATCGTATTATACAGATATCAGTGATGCCGTTTATAACGCCCCTGAAGGCAGTACTATAAAGCTTATCGGAGATTGCTGTACATGGGC
>JAZSNR010000071.1:0-44444 GCA_045536495.1 Acutalibacteraceae bacterium | reverse complement strand
AGGTATGATTGCTTTTTCATCAAGCTTCCCCGGCGAAATTATTCCCTATGAGGTAACCCCCGGTAACGGAATAGTTGTTCAGAGAAAAGGCTTTCTTGCAATGGAAAAAGGTCTTGACCTTTCTGTTTTCTTCCAGCATCGTTTCGGCACAGGCTTTTTCGGTGGAGAAGGCTTTATAATGCAAAGAATTACCGGTAACGGTATGGTTTTCATTGAAATCGATGGTCATTGTAAAGAGTATACTCTCGGTGCAGGGGAGAGTATCATTGTTGATACAGGTCACCTTGCGGCAATGAGCGAAACCTGCTCAATGAGAGTTGAAGCCGTTAAAGGCGTTAAAAATATGTTCTTGGGCGGAGAAGGTGCTTTCCATACTGTTGTTACAGGACCCGGTAAGGTTTATCTTCAGTCAATGCCCATAATTAATCTTGCACACGCTATTGAAAAATACCTTCCTCAACCAACTTCTAGCGGAAACAGTTCAGGCGGTATTAATATCAGATTAGGAGAGTAAATCCATTGGCAGATAAAAGAAATCCAAACGAAGAAAAGCGAATGTCTATAAATGACGATTACATTGAGCTTTTAAGCTATGTAAAAGAAAAAGACGAGTACGAGGACATTTACAGCCATTCTTCTCACGATTCAGATGATTTTGAGGATGTTTTCAGTGATTCTTCAAAGGAAGATATTTATATAAGTAAAAGTCGCAGAAAACCAACAGAGGAAGACGACGGCATTTATATAAGCAGAAGCAAAGCCGCTTCGCAACAAAATAAAAGTCATAAATATAGTACGGAAGAGTTTTCTGCAGAGATACCGTCTGCACCGCCTGTAACAAGAAAGAACAGCTTACAGGATACCGATGAAATTTCTGATTTTGAGGCAAGAAGAGGTAAGCGCGTTCCTGAAAAGAAAGGCTCAAAAGGTAAGAAAATTGCTGCAATAATTCTTGCCGTTCTTCTGGCTTTCGGCGGCATACTGTTTATAATGGCAAACAGTATTGTGGGCAAGTTTACAAAAGCAGAGGAAATAGAACATATTGAAGGTGTTGAGCTTGTTAGCGATAAGAATGTCAGAAACATTCTTCTTATCGGTGCTGATAAAGAAAACGGCGGAGCATCACGAAGCGATAGTATAATGATTGCATCTGTTAATAAGAAAACAGGTAAAATCACAGTATGTTCCATTCTCCGCGATACTCATCTTTACATTCCCGGCGAACGCGAAGCAAAGATTAACGCCGCTTATGCTTGGGGCGGAGCAAATCTCCTTATTCAAACTATTGAACATAACTTCGGCATTAAAATTGACGATTATGCAACGGTGAACTTTGAGATGTTTACAGCCCTTGTTGACGGTTTAGGCGGTATAGAAGTTGAGGTTACGGAGAACGAAGCGGATTATATCAATAACCGCCACAGATACGGTAAAGAGAAAAAGCCCGACCATTTTGAAAGCGGTGAAAGTGTTCATCTTAACGGCTATCAGGCTCTTTGGTATGCCAGAATCCGTAAGCTTGACTCGGACTTTATGAGAACAGAGCGACAGAGAAAGGTTATTTCTTCAATTGTTTCTAAGGCAAAAGGTCAGCTTAATCCAATTGGCGTATTCGGTCTTATTTCAACAGCTAAAGAGGTTGCGCCTTATATCGAAACAACTCTTTCAACAGCGGATTTCTGGAGTCTTGTTATGAGTCTTTCGACCTGTCTTACAAAGTCGGGTGCAGATATGGACAAGCTTCTCGTTTCCCAAAAAATTCCATTTGACGATACCTGGTGGTATTCATCTCAATGGGACGGTTCAAGTATTTCAATAGATCTTGAAGAAAATAAGCAAATGCTTTATACGCTTTTATATGAAGAACCTGTTGAAGAAATAACTGAAGAAACTACAGAATAAAACATTAAGGGCGGGTTTTTACCCGCCTTATATATTTATATCATTATCATTATCATTATCATTATCGGCTTTTTTGGGTTTTTATTTTATCCCATTTTTCCCACTGGGTTTTTTGGGATATAAAATAACCCACTGGGTTTTATGGTTTTTTCTGCGATATACAAGCAAGCTTGTTCGATATATTTTGTTTTACAAAATTCGATATATTTAGCGTTGCTAAATTCGATATGATATAAATCCTTGTTATCTCGTGCCGCAAGGCACATATCGAACCGCAGGTATATCGAATCGTAAGATATATCGAAAATCTGTCAGGATTTATATCGAGTGGCTTCGCCACATAAAAAAACTATCATAACCCAACACCCTGCAACATATACTTTCACAGAAGGTATATGAAGGGAGTTAATTTTTTATGGACATAGCCTTAAAAAGAGAGAATTATAACATATTACGAACAGTGAAGGACAATTCTGTGGAGGAATGTGTTGAAGCGGACTTTTCCTTGCCGGAATATATGCCCGAGATTTTGAGAATAATCAAATCTACTGCTCAACCTAAGGTGAATTCTTGCAGAGCGGTAGGTGAGAGAGTTACTGTAGACGGCGAATGTGAGTTACGAATGATTTATACTGCTGAAGATGGTTGTATTTATTCGTTTGCACAATCGAGACCCTTTACCCGCCATTGTGAAAATAATGCTTTTAACGATGCAATTGATATTAATTGTGATTTGTCGGTTTCTTATGTGAATTGCCGTGCCACAAGCACAAAGAGAGCAGAAATAAAAGCAGGTATAGTTATTAAAATTAATGCTTTTATTGAAGAAACGGAAGAAATAATATCTCTTGAAGATGCTTGCATTGAAAAGAAATGCGTACCCGTAAGAGCAATGTCCTTAGGTTGCAAAAAAACAAGGGCGTTTTCAATGAGTGATACGGTTTCACTTCCAAATGCCTGTGCATTCATAATCAGTTCTCGTGCAAGTGCTGTTTGCACTGAAATCAAAAAAATCAGTAATAAAATAATGGTGAAAGGTGATGC
Organism: Acutalibacteraceae bacterium; assembly: GCA_045536495.1. Taxonomy (GTDB): domain Bacteria; phylum Bacillota; class Clostridia; order Oscillospirales; family Acutalibacteraceae; genus DTU089. The sequence goes on along the minus strand of JAZSNR010000071.1, from coordinate 41,498 downwards.
AGTAGTTGAAATATGTTATGTAACTGCTGCTGATAAATCCTGTACCGAGCGTATAAAGCATTCTCTTCCCATAAATCAGATTCTTGAATTTGACGGTATGGAGGAGCGATATACGGGCAATGTGAGTCTTAATGTAACTGCAATTGATGTTATGCAGAAAAATGAACAAGATGGAGCAGGAACGGCATTCGATATTTCTCTGGGCATTGATGCCTCTGTTTGTATGTGGGAAGAAAAAGAACTGACAGTTATCTGTGATGCTTATGCAGTTGGCGGTTGTGTTGAATTGAAAAAACAAGAGTATACATTCTTGACAGCACTTGATGAAATTCGCGATACATATATTTTTAAAAGCGATTTTCAGGTGTCGGGAGAGGGTGTAAGCAAGGTTCTCGATTCAACAAGTGAAATAACAAATGTATCAGTAAAGAAGGAAAACGGCTTTTTAGCGGTTTGCGGCAGTCTTAATTTGTCCGTTCTGTTGAAGGATTCCTCAGGCAGTCTTTCTAATCTTAATAAAATTCTCGATTTTAAATACGAAAGAAAAGCAGATTATGATGTTGATGATATTTTCTGCTTGCCTAAAATAACAATTACTTCTCTTGATTGCATCGAGAAAGGTAATAATGGTATTGATGTTCGTGCAGAAATAAATATAGTTGCAACAGTTTTTGGCAAAGTCAGTCTTGATACTGTAACGGATATTACAGAAAGCGAAAACCAAATTGAAAGAAAATCAAATGCAATTACTGTTTATTTTCCCGAAGAGTCTGAAAGTCTTTGGTCAATTGCAAGGCGTTATAATACAACCGTAAGCGCAATTGCCGCAGAAAATAATTTAGAGGGTGATACAACAGAGAATCTGAAAATTATATTTATACCTGCAGTATAACTGTTGAAAAAATAAACTGAATATGTATAATTAAGGGGTGGAAACAAATTTCCGCCCCCTAATTTATTAAATAAAATTATTTAAAAAAACAGTTGATTTTTTCAGAATGTTGTGATATTATTATCAAGTCTATGTGTGCGTTGTTTCGAGACAACGGCAGTTAATGGCAACATTAAAGCTGGCGGTCCGCTGTTCTTTTCAGAATAAGAACGCTTGAAAAAATTCGGAGGTTTATTATGGACGCATTAAAACTTATTGCACAGGACAGCCTTAAGGCTGAGAAGCCCGAGTTTAACGTTGGTGACACAGTTAGAATCGACGTTAAAATCCGCGAAGGTCAGAGAGAAAGACTTCAGGCTTTCGAAGGTACAGTTATCGCAAAAAATGGTAGCGGTGTTAGTGAAACATTCACAGTTCGTCGTGTTTCTTACGGCGTAGGTGTTGAAAGAGTTTTCCCTGTTCACTCTCCCAACGTTGCATCTGTTAAAGTTGTTCGTTACGGTAAAGTTCGCCGTGCAAAACTTTATTATCTTCGTGACAGAGTTGGTAAGGCTTCTAAGGTTAAGGAAAAAATCGGCTGATTTCAGTCGAAAAACGGGGCAGATGTATAATCTGCCCTTGATTTCTTTTAAGAAAGAATTTTATATTTTGCTGAGAGGTGAGCTCTATGCGCAAGACAGAGGAATATAACATCACATTGGGAGAAGAATCTTCCGTAAAAAATAAAAAACATATCCTCGATGGAAAACTTAATGTTTTTGAGGTGTTTGAGGCAATAATCGCAGCTCTTGTGGTTATAACAATCATATTTACATTCTTTTTCAGAGTCTTTAATGTTGACGGGCCTTCAATGAAGCCCACCCTTCAACATAACGATAAGGTTATCGTTTCAACAGTTGGTTATAAAGCGCAAAGAGGCGATATTGTAGTGATTTCCGAAACAGGCGATCTTGATGAGCCTATTGTCAAGCGCGTAATTGCAGTTGGCGGAGATACTGTTGATATTAATTTTACCACCGGTGTTGTTACTGTTAACGGAAAAGAAGAGGACTATACAGACGAATTAACCTCTCAACAGTTTGATATTGCTTTCCCGATTACAGTTCCCGAGGGCACAGTTTTTGTTCTCGGCGACAACAGAGGGAATTCCATCGATAGTCGTTCCACAAGAGTTGGTTGTATTGATGAAAGATACATTGTAGGAAAGGTTTTGTTCAGATTTTTCCCTCTAGGTGATTGGAAGGTAGAATGATTATGAATAATGACGAAAGAATTGTTGATATAACAACTGAAGAAACTGTTACTGAAATAAAAAGCGAAACAAAAAAACCGGAGAAAAAGAAAAACAGTTTTCATCTCTCTGTTTATGATTTAGTTTCAATAATTATGTCCGCTTTCATAATTATTGCGGTAGTGTTTACTTTTATGTTCCGCCTTGTTGGCGTTGAAGGTTATTCAATGACAAACACTTTGCAAGACAATGACTGGCTTCTTACAGTTCAAAAGGAAAGCTATGAGCGCGGTGATATTGTAGTTATCACTCAACCTAACTACTTTAACGAGCCCCTTATTAAAAGAGTAATTGCAAAAGGCGGAGAAACTGTTGATATTGATTTTGCAACCGCTACGGTATATGTTGACGGTGTTGCATTGGAAGAACCCTACACAAGAGAGGATTTCATTACTCCCAAGCTTGACGATATAACCTTCCCGTATACAGTGCCCGAGGGTCATATTTTCTGTATGGGAGATAACAGAAACGGATCCACCGATAGCCGTTCCGAATTGATTGGTCCTTTAGACGAAAGATATGTTTTAGGCAAAGCGGTTATAAGAATTTTGCCTTTCGGAGATTTTAATATATACGACTATGAGTGATTATCAGAAACAAACAGTTCAATGGTTTCCGGGTCACATGGCAAAAACGCGCAGACTAATTAAAGAAAGTCTGCCGTTTGTGGATTTAGTGACAGAAATTGTTGATGCAAGAATACCTATGAGCTCGTCAAATCCCGAGCTCAAAGAAATGATAGGTAACAAACCCAGAATTGTTCTTCTTAATAAATGTGATGTTGCAGATGAAAAAGCAACTGCAAAATGGGTTGAATATTATAAAAATAACGGAATGTATGCTCTTCCTGTTGATTGCCGCAGCGGTAAAGGTCTTAATGCCTATTTGCCATTGGTACGAGAGGTTTTGAAAGATAAAATCCAAAGAAATACCGAAAAGGGTATGGTTGGTAAACCTCTTCGTGTTATGGTTGTTGGTATTCCCAATACAGGTAAATCTTCCTTTATCAATAAAATGGCAGGGCGCAATCGCGCAAAGGTTGCAGATAAACCCGGTGTTACTCGTTCAAACAGTTGGTTTGCCGTAGGTAACGGTGTTGAGCTTCTTGACACTCCCGGTGTTTTGTGGCCGAAGTTTGATGATAAGGCTGTTGGTGATAAATTAGCCTTTATAGGCTCTGTTAAAGACGAGATTCTTGATAGCGAGGTTCTTGCTATGCGCCTTATTAACGTGCTTAAAAACGGCTACTGTGACCGAATAAGCGAACGTTTTAAGATAGCAGGCTTTGAAGACAAAGAGGATTACGAAATTCTTGAGATGATTGGCAGAAAAAGAGGTATGCTCATTTCAGGAGGAGAAATTGATACCGAAAGAGCATCAATAATGCTTCTTGATGAATATCGTGGTGGAAAACTTGGAAGATTAACTCTTGAATTACCAGAATAAATGTTATAAAATTAAAGTCGAAGATTCAATTTCTTCGACTTTTATTTTTTGAGGTTTATATTATGTTAGATTATTCTTATGAAATACAAGCACATAATGAGGGTTTTACTGTTGTTTGCGGTGTGGATGAAGCAGGGCGCGGTCCTCTTGCAGGGCCTGTTTTTGCAGGCGCGGTGATTTTACCCCAAAACTATTCTCACGAAATTCTCAACGATTCAAAGAAGCTTTCGGAGAAAAAACGGGATATTGTTTATGAAGATATAATAAGAGATGCTGTTGCCTGGTCAGTTGGTATTGCAACCGAAAAGGAGATTGACGATATCAATATTCTTAATGCCACTTTTCTTGCAATGAAACGAGCTGTAGACGGACTTGATATAAAACCCGACCTTGCGTATGTCGACGGCAACAGATACCCTAATACAGGCGTTAAAGAGGTAACAATAGTAAAAGGCGACAGTAAATGTATGTCTGTTGCGGCGGCTTCAATAATTGCAAAGGTCAGCCGAGACAGGTTTATGCTCGAAATGGACGCAAAATACCCTCAATATCAGTTTTCAAAGCATAAAGGCTATGGAACAAAGCTCCATTATGAAATGATAGAAAAATTTGGTGTTTCCGAAATACACAGACGAACTTTCCTGAAAAATATATTAGGTGAAAATAAATGAACAGTGTTTTACTTGGTGCTTTGGGTGAACAGCTTGCGGCAAAATATTTACGATACAATAACTATAAAATCAAAGCGGCGAATTTCAAAACCTATACAGGAGAAATAGATATTATTGCTTTAAAAAACGATGTTCTTTGCTTTATTGAAGTGAAAACACGCCAAACAGGCGGTATGACTTCTCCTGCTGATGCGGTTGACCTTCATAAGCAAGAGAATATAAAAAGTGCCGCGTCAGTATATATGAATAGGTGGGCACCGGAAACAAAAGACTTCAGATTTGATATAATCGAAGTGTTGGTTGACGGAAAAGAACTGCAAAATTTAAATCATATTGAAAACGCTTTTTGAGGTATTATATGAGATTTTTTGATTTGCATTGCGACACAATAGGGGAATGCAGCAATAATAATTTTTCCTTAAAAAGTAATTCGTTGCATATTGATTTGAAAAGAGCAAAAGAAATAGGGGATTATACACAAGTTTTTGCAATATGGATTCCCGATGAGCTTAGAGGAGAAGAGGCAGTTAAGTGTTTTGATAAAACCGCCGATTATTTTTATAAAGAACTCAGAGAAAACGAAGAACTGATTTCTCTTTACAGTGACAAAGAAGAAACAAGTGTAAAAGCAATTCTTGCTGTTGAAGGCGGCTCTGCTTGCGGCGGAACAATTGAAGGTTTGCAACATCTTTACGAAAGAGGCGTTCGTCTTGTTACTCTTACTTGGAACGGGGAAAATGAAATCGGGTCAGGCGCGTTTTCAAACGGCGGTTTAACCGATTTCGGAAAAGAATTCATTAAAGAAGCGGAAAATTTAGGGGTTATACTCGATGTTTCCCATCTTAACAGACAAAGCTTTTTTGAGTTTGCGGAAATCGCTGAAAAACCATTTGTTGCAAGTCATTCAAATGCCGATATTGTTAATAATGAATTCGGAAAAAAACGAAATTTAACCGATGAGCAAATACAAATAATAAATGAAAAGAATGGTATAATCGGTTTCAATTTTTGCATTGATTTTATCGAAGATGAAAATGCTTCGGGTGTTGAGGCTCTTTGCCGTCAAATAGAATATATGCTTTCTTTGGGATGTGAAGATATTATCGCTTTCGGAAGTGATTTCGATGGTTGTGATATTCACAATGATTTGTGCGGTGTCGAAAAAATCACCAGTCTTTATAAGGCGCTTAACCAAAGAGGTTTTAATGAAAAACTGTTGAATAAATTGTTTTTTCAAAATGCTGAAAAATTTTTTCGTAATTATAAAAAAAACTCGGTCAAAATTTAAATTGACCGAGGTTTTTTCTGTTTGAATTAGTATGTGATAGAAGAGGATGAGGAAGAAGCGGATGATGCATAATATGCAGCGTTGTTTTTGATCATCTTTTCATTTGTTTTAACAAAATAATTCATTATGAATTCTGTTTTCTCAATTTTTTCTGCAACTTCATCATAAAGCTCTGTTGAGTAGGTTGTGAATCCTTCAGAAGCGATTGCACTGCGAACGTCGCTTTCCCATTTCTGTGTTTTGTCTGCACCAACAAAGTACATAATGTGATAACCGTAATCGGTTTTGATTATGCCTGTGTCGCCAACCTTGTGTGTATCGAGTGCCCAATCAAGGAATTCGGGCACGTAGCTGCTTGTTGATGTAATGTCTTCGTAAAGACCGCCGGTGTCTTTAGAACCTGTATCATCAGTTTTTCCTGTAGCAAGTGCTGCAAAGCTTTCTTCAGTTGCTTTGCCGTCTTTCCATTCCTTGAGGATCTTTTCTGCTTCTTCTTTAGCTTTTTTGAAGTTTTCTTCTACTTTATCTTCGGGAAGATCAACCGGGTTACCTTCGGAATCTTCACCTGTAGTTGCAGCTTCAACAAGAATGTGTCTTACATCTGCGCCTGCAGTTTTTCTGTCAGGAGCGGCAGGGGAAACAACATAAATGATGTAATATGCTTCGGAATCTTCCTCGTCAATAACAGTGATATCGCCAGTTTTACGAACATCGTCAAAGAGCCATTCAGCAACCTTTTCAGCAGAAGCGCTGATAGAAGATTTTGCGAGGTTTTTTGCAAGTGTTGCGCTGTCTTCTTTGTAAGAGTCAGCCTGAGAGGGAAGAGCATATTCTTTAGCAAGTTCAACGAATGAAGCTTCGTCTGTGATTTTGTTTTTGAATTCTGTAGCAAGCTTTTTAGCTTCTGATTTTGTGTATGTGGGGTCTTTGCTGTCAGCACCTTCTTCTGCTTTTGCATAAGAAATTGCGAAAAGTCTTGCATCAGCTAAATCAAAATCGGCTCTGTTCTTTTCATAGTACTCTTTAACATCAGCATCGGTTGTGGTCTCTGCGATGTTTTCCTGATACCATGTGAGATATCTGTCTACAAGCAAATCTCTGTTGAGAAGCTCTCTGTAAGATTTTTCTGTAAGACCTTCGCCGCAGCTTTTAGAAATATAGTTGTCAATTGAATAATCCTGCTCTTGTGCGTTTGTAATAAACTGCTCCATTGCAGTATCAATCTCAGCGGCTATTTCTTTTTCAATTAAATCGGTGATTTCAAAGCCGGCTTTTTTAGCTTCCTCGCTTGTTGCTTCTGCATAAAGCATTCTCTGAATAGCAGCTTTTTCGGGAGCCATAAGTCTGAAATAATCTGACCAGGTTTCAACACCTTCGGGAGCATCCTCGCCGATGTAATCCTGCTCTGCAGGGTCAACAGTTACATCAAAGCCTGTGTAATATGCACCATAACCGGCACCATAGTAGGAGTCAATCTGCTGTGTTGTGGAAGCAATCTGGTTATAAAGTGTCAAATAATAGTAGTTATACTCTGCAACATTGATTTTCTCGTCGCCGTATGTAGCAACTGTGAGAAGCTTCTGGGGAAGACAGAAAACCTTTGTGAGAATGTTACCTGCACCGTAAAGCACCAAACCTGCAATAAGTACGATACAAACTACTTTAACAAGAGCTCTGATAATTTTGTCACCTTTGCCGCTTTGTTTCTTTTTTGCCGCTTTTGCAAGGCGTTCCTTGCGCTGTTCGCGATAGATTTCGGCATTGGTTTTAATTTCATTGTTTGCCATTTGTTTTCATCCTTTGCTTTCTTTTATGGTATGGCAATACCGCCACACAATATTAGGTCTATTTTATACCAAAACGAAAAATTTTACAAGTGTATTTTACATTTTTATTTATATATATTGTTTTATTTACATTTAGTTAAGATTTATTTTACATTTTCTTTGGAGAATCGGGCTTCTTTCGGTTGCATAAAAAAAGGCTTTATGTTATTATATTATGGAATTTGTTTTATGGAATGGTGCTTTTATGAGCAAGGTTAAAGATAAAAAGAAAATATTTATACCTGTTATTTGTGCTTTACTGATTGCAGGTGTGTTATGTGCAGTTTTTGCTCCTCGTTTTTTTGAGAAAGAAGTTGTGCAGTATAACTTCGTTGAAGACAAACAAAAAAGTGTAGGCTTTAGTGACGATTATACTCCCTATGTTCTTGCGGGGAACAGTACCCTTTATGTTAACGAAAAAAATGGTGCAGTTGCAATTACCGATGAGGACGGAAAGGTTGTTTTCAATTCACATTCCGCTGATGCTGCCGAAAGTAAACTAGCTTCCGTAATTGCGGTGACTTTCAGAGATAAAATCGGTAATTCTTTTGTTAAAAGCAGTACAAATAACAGTGCGGATTTCGGAGCCTTTAAAATAACAAGTGACAAGAAAAATGATGTAACCATAACCTTTAATTTTCTTGAGAAAAAGGGCGGAGAAGTTTGCGAAACAATTCCCGTTAAGTTTTATGAAGATAATGGTGGCTTAAAGGCTGAAATAGATACTAATGACATTGTTTTAAAAGATGGCTATTGTATTGAAAAAATCAGTATTTTGCCGGGACTTTTTTCAGAAAATAATCCTAAAAATGAATGTTTTTATACAGTGCCCGACGGTTGCGGTGCTCAAATAGATTTAACAGCTGAGGTGAAAAAAGCCTATTCTCAGACTCTTGATGTTTACGGCAGTGATATAACCTTCGGCGAGTATTCTCAGGGTGCAACCTTGCCGTGTTTTGCCATGACTAAAAACGGCGCAATGTTGACGTCTGTAGTTGATGACGGTGATGCGGTTTCTTCAATTTATGTAAAACACAATAAGAATGTGGGCGGTAGTTTATACAATACATTTATCATAACACCTTACGGAAAGGTTGACGGTAAGCTTTTAAAAGGTGCATCCTATGAGGGTGTAGTTTCACAGATTTACTATTTGGCAACAAAAGGGGAGAGAAACTATAATACAGTTTCTGCCATAGTTCGCGACCGCCTTACAGATAAAGGCTATTTACCATCTGCAATGAGTGATACATTTGTAGATTTTCCGTTTTTTATTACTGCAATCGGTAGCGAAAACGGAAAGAAAAACGATGTTTATACCACTTTTGAAAACGGCGCTGAAATGATTGCACTTTTAAAATCCCGAGGCGTAAGATGCATCGCTTTAAGATTTGCGGGTGCAGGGGATAAGGGCTTGAATTCAGGTGCTAAGGGTTGCACCGAATTGAGCAATGCTCTCGGCGGTGAAAAGGAATATAACGAGCTTTGTGATTTGGCAACAGAAAAGAACAGTTCTGTCTGGTACGATGTGAATTTTTCTGTTACACCAACCAAAAACGGTAACAATAAAACAGATTTGTACAGTGATTTAAGAACTTATCTTGCAAAAGAAAGGCTCAACTCAAAGGTTAGTTCATATAACTCAGCTTATTCTAACATTTCAGAGGTTTATAAATTTATTTCCGAAAGTGAATCGGGAAATGTTTGTATAAACGATTTATCATATCTTCTTTATTCGGATGTTTTAGGCGGAGTTGACAGACAAACTGCATTGAATAACTTAAAAGATAAAGCACAGTCTTTAGGTGTAAGTAACGGTCTTATGCTAACAAGTCCTGCAGTTTATCTTATGAATCAGGCGGATGCGGTTTTCACCGTAACCCAAAGCTCTGTTCTTGAAGAGTATCAAGGTGTTACAACAGTTCCGCTTCTTCAAATGGTTCTTCACGGCAGTGTATGTTACGGTTCAGAGCCCGTAAACCTTTTCGAAAACAGTGCGGATGCAGTTTTGAAAGCTGTTGAATACGGCGCATCTCCGTCATTTGTATTCACATATAATAAATGTGATGTTCTTGATTATGGTGTGTATGCAACCCAAACTGCAAAATTTTATTCTTCCGTTAAAAGAATGTTACCTTTGATGGATATGAAAATGACATCTCACGATCTTGTTATTTCAGGTGTTTATAAAATAACCTATGATTACAGTAAGGTTGTATATGTAAACTATAATCCATCTGTTGTTGAGGTAAACGGAATACTTGTTTCTGCAAAGGATTTTGTGGTAATTTAAAATCAAAAAAGGCTTTCAGGTTGTGTGAAAGTCTTTTTTTGTTGCTTTTTAGGGGAATAGTTATTATTTTAACAAAAAGTATTTGCTTTTTGTGGGTTTTGTGTTACAATGAAAAGGTATAAATTAGTAACTTTAGAAAGGATGAATCTAATGGACTACAAAATGGAATTAACTCCCGAACAGGCCGCCATACTTAACGGTGAGCAGGGAGAAACAATGGCAAAGGTTATGAAAACCCTTGTTATGTACGGTGAAGCATTCGGTGCAACCAAAATGATACCTGTAACAAGTGATAAAGGTCATCTTGTTACTAGCTTCGGTCTTAAGGTTATGACTCCTGTTTATGACCTTATGGATCAGCTTATTAACGCAGGCATTAAGTCAAAACAGCAGTTCTCTGTTGACCCCAAGCCCGTTGACCCCAAGGTTCCTTCAAACTTTGTAAAAAACCTTGTTTTCAACAAGTTTATGTACACAAAGCAGGACAGCTACGATGAGCAGCTCAGAAAGCTTGGTCTTGTAAGCGACGAGGCATATACTTGCACTTGCTATATGGACCAGGTTGGCAATGTACCCAACAAGGGCGACATTCTCTCTTGGGCAGAGTCCAGCGCAGTTGTTTATGCAAACTCTGTTCTTGGCGCTCGTTGCAACCGTAACTCCGGTATTATTGAACTTTTCGGTTCAATTGTTGGTTTCGTTCCTTATTTCGGTCTTGTTACTGATGAAGGCAGAAAAGCTACTTGGATTGTTGAAGTTAAATGCTCCAAGAAGCCCGAAGCACAGGTTCTCGGTTCTGCAATCGGTATGAAGGTTATGGAAGATGTTCCTTACGTTAAGGGTCTTACAGATTGGATCGGCACAGAGCTTGACGATGCAGCAAAAGCATACCTTAAAGACTTTGGTGCAGCAACAGCTTCAAACGGTGCAGTAGGTCTTTATCACATTGAAGGTCTTACTCCCGAAGCAGTTGAAATGGGCGATAGCATTATTGCTGAGAATGCTCAGGTTTATGTTATTGACGATGCAGAGCTTGAAAGAGTTAAAAATTCTTATCCTGTTATGTGGAAGGATCCCTCCAAAGCTCCTCAGCTTTGCTTTATCGGTTGTCCTCATCTTTCTCTTCAACAGCTTAAAGAGTGGACAGATGATGTTTGCGAAGGTCTTAAAAAGAGCGGTAAAAAGAAAGTTACAATTCCCACAGTATTTACAGCAGCTCCTGCAGTCTGTGACGAATTCAACAAAACTGAATATGCTGCAAAGCTTGCCGCAACAGGCGTAGTTCTCAGCTACATTTGTCCTCTTATGTATATGAACAACCCCGTTGCTAAAAAGGGTAGAGTTATCACTAACTCAAACAAACTTCGTACTTACACAACATCTCGTTATTACACAAGCGAAGAGATTCTTGATATAATCACAAAGGGGGCAAAATAAGATGAAAACTTTTAAAGGTCGTCCCGTAGTACCGGGTAAAGCAGAAGCAGTTGCTCTTGTTTCTCATGGCGGTTTCAATACTCTCGCATCTTTCCAGAACGCTCTTCAGTTTGGCGATAAGGAAGCAAAATGCGGTGACCAGAATAATAAAGATATTTTTGAAAAACCAATGGTAGGTACAGCTCTTTGCCTTCCTCAGACAATCGGTTCAACAACCGGCGGTATGGTTCTTTACTGTGCAAAGGTTATGGAAAGAAGCCCTGCTTGTATGCTCTTCTCCGAGCATATTGACTCTCTTGCAGCAGCAGGTGCAATTCTCGGTTCTGTTTGGACAGATACTCCTATGCCCACAGTTGACTGTCTTGGTGAAGAATTCCTTAATACAGTTAAGACAGGCGATAAGATTAAAGTCTACGAAGACGGTACAGTAGAAATTCTTTAATAAATTTGCGAAATCGAGCGTTTGCTCACACTCGCAGTACCTTTGTACAGCTTCGGTTCGCAATTCACTCGATTTCATCAAATTTCTTTAAAGAATTTAAAAGCTGTAATAGATTTGCGAAATCGGGCGTTTGCTCACACTCGCAGTATAACTCAGTACAAAAATTAAACCGTGTATGATGTTTTAGCATCATACACGGTTTTTTATATAACTCTTATTCAGCTTTGTGGCAATCGCCATCGCTTCCACCGGTACATGTAACTTCAATTTTTGCAGAAGATGAACCGTGTAAAACAGTAACTGTTATTTCTCCGCCTGCGGGGCAGCAAGACACGTCGCCACCATGAACATCATTTATTAATGTGGCAGCATCTGCATGATCAATTGCACCTTTTTCATTCTTATTACTAGCAGGTATAATTTTATAAACATAGGGAGCATCTTCTTCGGGATTGAAGTTAATATCATAGCAATAATTCTTGGCTTCAGTCGCAATCGACATTTGTAGAACTTTGCAGGATTTTATTCTGGTATTTTTTCCTACGTTTCTAAAAGCGGGAATGCCTACCGCAAGAAGAATTCCCATAATTAAAACAACAACCAATAATTCTACAAGTGTAAATCCTACTTTTGTTTTGAAAAATTTTAACATTAATAAAACCTCCATTCAAAAACATGAAGTTAAGAACAAAAGAAGAAAGTTCCGCAACTTTTACGAAACTAATGTAACATTTTTTTATAGAAAAGTAAAGTTTTTTATAGAGTTTTTTTAAAATATGTATGATTTAACAATGTAGAGTTTAATGCATTGGTAAATTTAAACAATGAAAAATGACGATAACTTTTTTAAAGTTATCGTCATAGATATTATTGAATTTATAATCAGATAAGACCCTGTGCCATCATAGCGTCTGCAACTTTAATGAAGCCTGCAATGTTTGCACCTGCAACGAGGTCATAGCCGAGACCGTACTGTTCAGCAGCAGAAGCAGAGTTGTCATGAATGTTTTTCATAATCTGTTTGAGCTTTTCGTCAACTTCTTCTGCAGTCCAGGAGTATCTCATAGAGTTCTGGCTCATTTCGAGAGCAGAAACTGCAACACCACCTGCATTAACTGCCTTTGAGGGAGCAACTGCTTTGCAGTTTTCTTTAAGATATTGGAGAGCATCGTTTGTTGTGGGCATATTAGCAACTTCGATATAGTACTGTACGCCGTTATCAACAAGCTTTTTAGCTTCGTCCATATTGATTTCGTTCTGAGTTGCGCAAGGCATTGCAACGTCAACCTTTACGCCCCAGGGTTTCTGACCGGGGAAAAATTCAGCGCCGAATTTATCTGCATAATCCTGAACCTTATCGCGACCGGAGGCACGCATTTCAAGGAGGTATTCAATCTTTTCGTCTGTGCTGATACCATCTCTATCGTAAACATAACCGTCGGGACCGGAGATTGTAACAACCTTACCGCCGAGCTCAGAAATCTTCTTTGCAGCACCCCAAGCAACATTACCGAAGCCTGAAAGAGCAAATGTTTTGCCTTCAACGCTTTCACCGAAATGCTTGAGCATTTCAACTGCATAGTATGTAGCACCGTAGCCAGTTGCTTCAGGACGAATAAGAGAACCGCCGTAGGAAAGACCTTTACCGGTAAGAACACCGTTTTCAAAAGCGCCTCTGATTCTTCTGTACTGACCGTAAAGATAACCGATTTCTCTTCCGCCAACGCCGATATCGCCAGCGGGAACGTCAACGTCGGGACCGATATGTCTGTAAAGCTCTGTCATAAAAGCCTGGCAGAAGCGAAGGATTTCTGCATCGCTCTTACCGCGAGGGTCAAAGTCAGAACCACCCTTACCGCCGCCGATGGGGAGACCTGTAAGGCTGTTTTTAAATGTCTGCTCGAAAGCGAGGAATTTCATAATACCGATATAAACAGAGGGATGGAAACGAAGACCGCCCTTGTAAGGACCGATAGCACCGTTGAACTGTACTCTGTAACCTGTGTTTACATTAACTTTGCCGTTGTCATCAACCCAAGTAACGCGGAAAGAAATCTGTCTTTCAGGCTCTACCATTCTTTCAAGCAAAGCAGCTTTTTCATATTCGGGATGCTGTTCAATAACAGGAGCAAGAGAAGTGAGAACTTCTGTAACGGTCTGAACGAACTCGGGTTCGTTAGCGTGTTTTTTTGCAACTGCATCAATTGTGTTTTGAATGTAACTCATTGCGGACACTCCTTCAAAGTTCATTGAGAACTAAATAAATATACTATTTTTATGTCAGTTATTTTATACCACATAATACCAAATTGCAATAAAAATATAAGCAGTTTTTTCAATATTGTAACATTAAATAAAAATGAAGCTTTCAAAGTTTAATTTTTTTTGCAATTAGTATTCTTTTTTCGACAATTTTAACCAAAAAATACCCAAAAAACGGCAAAAACAGTGAATTTTCATTCACTGTTTGGTGCAAATTAACAAAACAGGAACAAAAACCTGACATAAAAAACAGTTGCGTACAATAAAGATTTTTATTGAAAAAACCGTCATATTATGATATGCTGCTAAAAATTATTTTGTGATGTTTTTTTGCAGAGTAAAATGCAAAAACTTGACAATATTAGAGTAAAATATTAAAATAGATGAGATTTGTTTTTATTTATTATCTTGAAAGGAATTATTAGTTTATGATTAAACCCGAAAACAGAAACTGTTTTGAGTTTTTCAGAGATTGCACTAAAGATTTTGGTGTGTATGACGTTTCTGAAAGCTTCGGTAATCTTATAAGCCGGAAAAAGTTTATGAGAGATGTTGAAGCTATCGCAGGTTTCCTTGACAGTAAAAATATTAAAAGTGGAGATGTTATAACAATTTTTCTTCCCAATACCGTGCAGAGCTTTGCGGCGTTTTATGCGGCAAACCGTATCGGTGTAATTGCAAATATTGTTCATCCTTTAACACCTCCCGATGTCCTTGAGGAGATTCTCAAGACCTCTCGTTCAAAAGCAGTTTTCATTCTTGATGTGTTAATGGAAAAATATGTAGGTATGCTCAGAAAGAGAAATAGGCTTGTAATTGTCTGTTCTCCTGCTGACTATGCTTCAACCCTTATGCGCCCGGCTCTTAAGGTTTATTCTAAAATCAAGGGTAAGGACACACCTTCTTCTAACACAGCATCTTACCATACAATTTGCCACTTGAATAAAACTGCTCCCAAGGTTGAAAATAACGGCGATGAGGTTGCTGTACTTCTTCACGGCGGCGGAACAACGGGTAAGAGCAAAACAATTCAGCTCACTTCAAAAAATCTTAATGAGCTTGCTTATAAATTAAGCTTTTTTGATGCGCCTCACGCTCCCGGAGCAGAATGTTCTCTTGCTGTTTTACCCCTTTTCCATGCATTTGGTTTAGGTGTTGTAATGCACTTCAGTATGTGTGCAGGTTTTACCTGTATTCCTATGACGAACTTCTCTGCAGAAAAAGCAAACAGACTAATAAAAAAACATAATATCACTTATATTGTCGGCGTTCCCAATATGTTTAAGAAAATGTATGAGGCTAATAATTTTGAAGGTCCTCATCTTTCAAAGCTTCGTCTTTTGTGGGCAGGGGGAGATATAATAAGCGACCTCTTCCTTAATTCCTTTAACTCAAAGCTTGAAAAATACCACGCTAAAGGCAAGCTTTACAGAGGTTACGGTCTTACTGAGGTTAGTTCAGTTTGTACTGCGAATATTAAAGGTTCTTATAAGGAGAATTCAATCGGTAAGCCTCTTGACGGTATGACTGTTGAGATCTGGAATGATAAATATAAAAAACTCCCCCCTAATACTATTGGTGAAATCGTAGTGTCAGGTTCAACTGTTATGGCTGGCTATCTCGGCAGCGAGGAAAGCGGTGTTTATACCGATAAAAAGGGCAACCGTTGGATAAAGACCGGTGACCTGGGCTATATTGATGAAGACGGATTCGTTTTCTTTACCGGAAGAAAGAAAAGAATGATTATCATTTCGGGCTACAATGTTTACCCCAATGATATTGAGCAGGAAGTTCTGAAGCTTGATTATATTAACGAGGCTTGTGCCGTTCAGGGTTATATTGATACAAAACCCGTTATTAAGCTTTTTGTTTCTCTTTATCAGCCAACAGATAATCCTGATGAGGTTTGTAAGCTTATTAAAGAATATTGTGACAGTAAGCTTGAGCGTTTCTCAAGACCAAGCTCGGTTACAATTCTTGATGCACTTCCTAAAACCCGAATGGCAAAAATCGACTTTATGAAGCTTACGGATATGCCACCTGCACCCCAGGCAACAAAGAAAGAAATCCGCGAAGAGCGTAAAGCAAAGCGCGAAATTGAAAAAGCTGCAGAAAAAGCAGGAAGAGAAGCAGAAAAGCAAGAAAAAGAAGAGCGCGAAGCCGCAGAAAAAGCAAAAGAAAACAAGGCTTCAACGGAGGTAAAAGATGGACGAGATGAATAAAAACAGCCTGTCATATAAGATACAGAAAAATCCTTTTTTGTTAGGTCTGTTTGTAATAGTTATTGCAGTTGCATTAGTTGCAATATTCAGCCTTTCTTCTGCTATAAGCAAAAAGGCAAAGGAATTTGAAACCACAACGGAAAAAACTACCGTGGCAACAACTGCTGCATCTGTTATTGAAGAGGAAAAGATTATTTCTCTTGACGGTTTAAAAAAGAGAGTAGATACAATAGAAAATGTCAGTGCAGATTTTGATAATAACAGCGCTAAAATAACTGTTGAGTTTAAAGATAAGGAATCGCTTCTTGAAGCTCATTATGCAAGCAACGATTTCACGATTGATATTGTACCGGTATTTTATTTCTATATAAATAACGGCACCCAGGTTGCTTGTCCCGGTGAATTTAAATTTCTTTCAGATGGTGCAAGTGCTCAATATACTCTAACCGTGATTGACGACCTTGCAAACGTTGTTGCTCTTACGGACGAGCTTACCGTTGATTATGAAAACGTTTTTGAAAATCTTAAATTTAATCTCTATCTTGAGCATCAGTCAAAAGACGGTGTGGGAAGAACTGTTATAGGCACTTATCCTAAAACTGTTGAAGCCTTTAACACCGAATACCCTGAAACACCTGCAGTTGTTTCAAATGTGAACGAGGGTGTTGAAAAGGTTGAGGTAACATCTGCAGATGAATTTATCTGGCTTGATATTTATTTCGCAGATGAAGAAAGCTACCGGAATTTAAACCACGATTTTGAAAACAATTTCATTTGCCTCGGTTTCGAAAAGGGCGGAAAGAAATTCGATTGGAAATTTATTTCTACGGAATATGACGATTTATGTATGATTCGCTGTAAGCTTGATACTTACGCTTTAACTCAGCTTGCAGATGTAATCGGTGATAAATCCATAACAATTCCAACACTTTTTAATGATTATCAAATGAATATATGGACTTCCGATTACGATACCGAAAATCAATTGTTTACACTTAATTAAAAGAAAACATCGAATCTTTCATCAATAAAGATTCGATGTTTTCTTATTTGTTTAGAAGATACACACTAAAATTCAAAACCGCCGCAAAGGTTACCCAAATCAGATAGGGTATAAGTAAATATGCCGCTCTTGCTTTAATCAGCTTGAATTCGAGAATCGTTGCAATTATAAGAAGCCAGAGGGTAATAATCCAAACAAAAGAGAATAAATAGTTGCCTACAGAGAAGAATATAAAACCCCAGACAAAGTTAAAGAAAAGTTGAATATAATAAATTGTTAATGCTTTGTTTTTTCTTGGACTTGGGGTGTTTTCTATGATATATGCCGCAAATCCCATTAAGGCATAAAGTATAGTCCACGCTACAGGGAAAACCCAATCAGGCGGCATAAAGATGGGCTTTTGGGCCGTTGTCATAAAGTCTTTAACATCTGCGTTTGTAAGAAATCCCGAAAGCGCCCCAATAAGCAGGGGAACAGCTAAATTTTTAATAAAACTCTTTGTTCTGAGTGTCAATACCATACATACACCTCATTTACTAATAAAGTATATGTTTAAACAAAAATAAAATACCCATTGCTTCCCGATTTTCGTAAAGTAATGGGTATTTAAAATTATGCTTTTATTCTTCCGCTATATGCCGTCCCATAAGAACGCCCATAACGGATGCCATCATAAGACCTCTTGTCCAACCGGAAGAGTCGCCGAGGCAATGAAGACCTTTAACACTTGTGTTAAGCTCAGTATCCATTTTAATTTTGTTGCTGTAAAACTTAAGCTCAGGGGAGTAAAGGAGAGTTTCCGTTGAAGCAAAGCCGGGAACAACATGGTCAACTGCCTGAATGAAGTTGATAATGTTTGTCATTGCTCTGTAAGGCATTGCGGCGGTAATATCACCTGCGACTGCATCGGGGAGAGATGGGCGAAGGTTTGACTGTGCCAATTCTTTTTGCCAGGTTCTCTTGCCGTCAAGAATATCGCCATAGCGCTGAACAAGAATGTGTCCTGCGCCAAGCATATTTGTAAGCTCGCCAACCTTTTGAGCGTATTCGATAGGTTGGTTAAAGGGGTGGTTAAAGTTGTGTGAGCAAAGAATTGCAACGTTTGTGTTGTTGGATTTTTTCTCTTTATAAGAATGTCCGTTAACAACTGCAAGGTCGTTGTCGTAGTTTTCCTGGCTTACAAAACCACCGGGATTCTGGCAGAAGGTACGAACCTTGTTTTTGAAGGGTTTAGGGTATCCGATAAGCTTTGATTCATAAAGCACGCGGTTAACCTTTTCCATAACCTCGTTTCTGACTTCAACACGAACGCCGATATCAACAGTACCTGCCTGATGCTCGATTCCGTGCTCATTGCAAAGCTTTTCCAGCCAGTCTGCACCGCGGCGACCTGTTGCAACAACTATTTTTTCTGCATCTATCTGAAGCTTTTCTTCGCCCTTGCTGATAAATACGCCTTTGCAAATACCGTCTTCAATGAGAATATCGTTACATTCATAGCCGAACATCATATTAACATTGTTGTTCTTTAAGTGGTTTTCAATTTCGAGATAAAGTGTATGTGCCTTTTCAGTGCCAAGATGGCGAATAGGGCAGTCAACAAGCTTAAGACCCGCCTGAATGGCATTTTTTCTGATTTCCTTTACCTCGTCATCATTGCTGATGCCTTCAATATGCTCATCTGCACCGAATTCAAGATAAATTTTGTCGGTGTAGTTAATAAGCTCTTGTGCGAAGTCTTCGCCAATAAGAGAGGGTAAATCGCCCCCAACCTCGTAGCTTAAGGAGAGTTTGCCATCTGAGAATGCACCTGCACCTGAAAATCCTGTTGTGATATGGCAGTAGGGTTTGCAGTTTACGCATTGCTTTGTTTTGGATTTAGGGCAACTGCGCTTTTCAACGGGTTGCCCTTTTTCAATAATGAGAATTGATTTGTTGCAACCTTTTCGGCGCATTTCAAGAGCGGTGAATATACCCGCAGGACCTGCACCAACGATAACAACATCATATTTCATTTTAATTCATCCTTATTTTTAAAAATTAATTTTCGATTTTTACGCCTGAAGTCTTTCTTTTCTCAGCGAGTTCTTTCTGAATCTGGGGCTTCATATTGTCGATTTTGTAGAAGAACATAGGAATTGCACAAAGAAGCATGCTAACACCGGGAACAATGGAAACAAGAGAGAACATAGCAAAGTTCTGTGTTCTTGTAAGGTCTGTTGCCGCCATAACCGCTGTTGAGGAAAGCATCTGTGCAGGGTCAATGTCAATGAACATATACATTAAAACGATACCGCAGGTTGCGAAAGCGTTACCGAGCTTGTTAACGAAGCCCTGACAAGCAGCACCGAGAGCGTTGTCACGGAAGCCTGTTTTAAGCTCCATAAAGTCAAGACAGTCGCAAATCATAGCGATTGAAATAACGTTGATAACGCCCAATGGAATACAAGAAATAACAATGAAAGGAATACAAGCATAAAGGTTGTTTGTAAACCAACCGATAAGAGTTGTGAAAATACTTGAGGCGAAGCCTAAAAGACAGGTTGTAATAACAATTTTGCTGTATTTGAATTTCTTCATAAGAGCAGGCATAAAGAGCATTGCGCCGAACATACCAACAATTGCACATACCTGGAAAATTGTTTTAATTGAAGAAACGCTGGCATCAATAAGAGCAGTTCTTTCTGCAAGAGTCATATCGGGGGTAAGCTCGGGTCCGATATAGAAAGCGTATCTTGCAACGTGAAGAGCAGCCGCCTGAACCATATAACGACCACTTGAGAGGACACCCATAGCAATAACAAGCATCAATGGCTTGCAGGTGAAAATTCTCTTGAGGGTCAAAGGCTGACCGGGTTCATGTTTCTTGGGAGGGATGATAACTCTTTCTTTAACTCTGAAGTATGTTCTTACATAAAGAATTGAACCGATAACAACAGTTATAATCGCAATTATGAGATATTTCTGTTTGTTAAAGGCGAGAGGGTCGCTTGTGTCAAGAATTTTCGGGAGGGTAAGACCGCAAACAAGGAAAAGAACCTCGGGAATAGCTGAACCAACACCATTAACGGTTTTACCGATTGAAAGTACCTGGCTTCTTTCTTCACTGTTGGGAGTAAGAATATTGGGAAGTCCCCAGAAAGGAACGTCTGCCATTGTATAAAGCATACCCCAACCAATGTAAACTACTGCAGAGTAAACCATTAATGCGGTTTTGTCCATATTGGGACTTAAGTACATAAGCACCGTAAAGATAGCAATAGGCATTGTGGCGTAAAGAATGTAGGGCTTCATTTTTCCGCGCTTGGTCTGGCGTTTGTCAACAATTATGCCCATAAGAGGGTCGTTAATTGCATCCCAAACTCGAGCAAGAAGCATAAGGAGCAAAACGAACATAAGGGGCAATTGAAGAACATTAACATAATAGTCACTTATGTAGCTTGACATCATAGCGTAAATCATACCTTGACCTGCGCCACCGATGGCAAATGCCCACAGTTCTTTTTTGCTTAAGAATGTGTCCTGCATTTTTTCTTTTACTTTTTCTTTAGACATTTTCATTCCTCCAAATAAGTGGATTTATAATATAATTCATTACTTGAATTTATATGCATAAAATAAATTTGCGGCTTCATCCGTATATTCGCCGTTTTCTTTTTCAAGAATAAGCGGGGGATTTATTCGGAAACCAGGTGCAGAGCCTTTCTTCCCCTCAACCATAACAAGACTTGGTTCTTTGCCGATTCTTTGAATAACCTCTCGCATTGACTTTGGCTCGATTTTGTATTTTCTCATAGCTGCAAAAATATCGGGCAATCTCTCCGGTCGTTGGCAAATGCAAAATCTACCACCAAATTTCAAAATGAGAGCAGCTGCTTTTGCTGCATCCTCAAGAGTGCAGGTGAATTCGTGACGGGCGTTTTTATAATCCTCACCCTCATTGACGATACCCGTACCGACCTTTTTATATGGGGGATTAATGCTGACCAAATCGTAATATTCATTTGGCAAAACACCTTTTAATTTCCTCAAATCACGATGAACAACATTGACCTTGTCCGTTAAATTGTTTTCTGAAAGAGTTTTGTTGAAAAGCTTTACTGCGCTTTGTGAAAGCTCAACGCCTGTTACCTCTTTAGGTTGAAAATCCCGAAGCCACAACATAGGAATAATTCCGTTACCCGTTCCCAAATCACAGCATTTGTCTTTGTGTCGGGGAGCACAAAAACTTGCCAGTACAATAGCGTCCGAGGTGAAAATATGAGCATCGCTGACATATATTTTCATATCGTTTGCCAGAGCTTCTGTTCGCTCTTTTCGTGATGCCAAAAAATCACCCCTTACGTTAAATATTGTACGTACACACACAAATAATATTTTAACATAAGAAGTGCTTTTTTACAATGTGAAAAATGAGGTATAAATAGGTTTTGTTGGAATGCACAAATATAAAGAAATTCTTTTGTGTACTTATTCTTCCATCTGCTTACCGAGGAATGCGGCCGCAACTTGAGCGAGCTTGATTTCTGTGTCTGTAGGAAGAGAACCGTTTTCGCTTTCAAGAAAAATTACAGCACCGCTGATATCGCCGGAAGCAATAATGGGAAATGCCAATGCGGCAGAAAGCTCAACATTATCAATAGGGTAGAAGATAGGCTGTCCTTTTTGCTTAATATAATTTTCGCGGTTTTCCATTAATTCTTCCATTTCTTTTGAAATGTGCTTTTCAAGTACATCCTTTTTGGAAATTCCCGAGGCGGAAACCACATGGTCACGGTCGGTAATAAGAACGGGCATTCCGGATGTTCTGCTGAGCACCTCCGAATATTGCCCGGAAAACTGGGAAATTTCACCCATAGGAGAGTATTTTTTAAAAATAACCTCACCGTCACTTGCGGTAAATATTTCCAACGGGTCACCCTCACGAATACGAAGTGTCCTTCTGATTTCTTTCGGAATAACAACACGCCCCAAATCATCTATTCTACGAACTATTCCAGTTGCTTTCATATATAAATCAATCTCCTTGTTTTAGTAATAGTGATACTATTATCTGTAAAACAAGGAGATTTATACTGTTTGCTTATTTAATTAAATGTTTTTTGAGTAGTTTTTGAATGGGCTTTTCTATGTATTTTCCAACCAACCAAGTTGCAATAATTGTTCCGAATATAGCTGTGATGGCAATTATAGTTTCAGAAGTTTCCACTAGTCTCAGTACTTTAATAACACTGCAGAATATTATGCCGTGTGCGAGATATAGAGTATATGAATACTTGTCGAGAATATTTATTATACGTTGAAGCCAATCGGGAAAACAAATATTATCGATGGCAGTTAAAGCAAGTATAATACATGCAAATACCGAAATATGGGTATATGTTTGGTTTTCTAAAATTGACATACAGATAGCTACTGCTGAAAAAAACACAATAGCATGTGCGTTGTATGCACTTTTTGTACAGGCATAAATTACAACGCCTAAAAACAGTATATGTATATTACTGAGGATGGAGCACTCGTAAAAATTGGTACAAACTTTAGTTATTATACAAACCACAAGCCAGACAACAACGCTCGAAAAGACTGTCCTTACTTTTCTTAAAATCCAGGGAGCAATCAGGTAAAAAAACATAAAAATCGGAATAGTCCATGTCATACCTAAATTACTCCAAAAGCTTGTATCGCTATTTAGAAAACCATTTAAAAGAAAAATATAACGAAACCATCCGATTCCAAGGTTATCTGGCGGAATAACAGAGGATATTTGATTCAGCAGGTTTTCTGAAATAAAATAATAAAAAATTACTGAATAGTATAATGGTAATATTGCAATAGCACGCTTTATGTAATATTTTTTTACATTTATATTTGCGTTATCTAAAAAAGTTTTTCCTGCAAGAAAACCGCTTATCAAGAAAAATAAATCAACGCCTTGTGCACCAAAGTTGGTGAAATCTCTTATGAAACCTCTGAAATCCATTTGTTGCCCGAAATGCACTATAAATACCATAAAGCAAGCACAGATTCTCAATAATTGAATAGAAATATTTCTTTTTTCTATCACGACATCACCACCCTTATTATCCGAATTCTATCATATTATGGGATGTTTTTCAACTTCTTTGTTCTATCTTTTCACAAAACTATGTACGCCAATACCAAACTTGTCGAAAACTGTCAATGTTGTATACAACGGGTCAGCCTCACGAATCTACAACTCCTGTGAGTGTTAAACTTTTGCTTAAGCAGGCTTACTTGCATTTTTATAGCGCTTATGCTATACTGTAAAAAAAATCAAGAGGTAAGGTATGTACGAGTTTTTAGGTAATACAGGTATAGAGGTCAGTCCTTTATTGCAAAATTTTGGTTTCGTTTTGGTTTTATTTTATAATTTTCTGAATTTTAAACGAAAAAAAAATCTTCTCAGTAGTTTTTCTCAATGTAATCTGAGGCATTTTTCTGTCAAAAAGCATAAGTTTCTTTCAAAACCCGGTTTTTGGGTTTCTATAGAGATAATTATTATCTCAATGGCACAATTTGTTTTAGCACCTACTTATAATAGTATATATGGCGATTGGTGGGGGACTGGTTTAAACTATTTTGGCACATTGTTTATTTCTCCGTTCCTTTTATTAGTATTGTTTTACTATTTTTCAATCAATCCTCTTAAACAAATGGATTTGATTACCCCTGCACACCCGCTTGCATTGATTTTTGTAAAGCTTGGATGCTTCTGTTTAGGGTGTTGCAGAGGTTTTGAATGCTCGTGGGGATTATATTTCCCAAGTAACGGTATCACTTGTTTCCCGACTCAGCTTTTAGAAGTTGCGCAGGCACTTATTTTGTTTATTTTCTTTCATAAATTTAAAGATAAAGCCAAAGAAGGAACTGTATATCCGATTTATGTAATTGTTTATAGTGTAACGCGTTTCTTTATTGAATTTACCAGTGACAGAATACCGGAATTCTGGTTGGTGAATCTGTTGCATTACAGCTGTGTTTTAGGCGTTATTTTTGGTTTCCTTAATTTGTTCATAATTAATAAGTGGTCTGATAAAATTGTAAGTGTGTTTAGCAGAGGCTTCATATATGAAAATGGTAGATGTAGAAGAGCTAAATTAAAAAAGAAAAGAATCAAGGTAAGTAAATAATATGTGCGTTTTTCTTGCTGATACAAGTATCAGAATGTATGATTTGCTTAACTATCTCAGTTTTGCAGTTCTGGTTATTTTTAATCTTACTCAAATCAAAACAAAAAAAGCAAATTTAGGTAATATATCAATACTCATAAATAGCAGAATATTAAAATCGCAATCAGAGGTTTTTCTTTGGATTTTTGCAACTATAGAGCTTTTACTTGTTTCTGTTTTTCAGGGTGCATTTATCGGTGTTGTTAACGAAGCTTTTGGTGATGCTCTGGGTAGCGGAACAAATTATTTCGGAACATTGTTCTTTGGCCCGATAATATTGTTTTTGTGGTTTTTTATTGTTGGCGTAAATCCGCTCAAGGAAATGGATTTAGTCACACCTGCATATTCGATTAGCTTGGTTATCGTGAAAGCAGCATGTTTCTGTGCAGGGTGTTGCAGAGGGGTTGAATGTTCCTGGGGCTTATATTATCCTGAAAATGATGCATTTATGTTTCCTGCCCAGTTGCTTGAAGCACTTATTGCGTTGATTATTTTTATTTTCCTTGTGGTACATAGAAAAAAAGTAAAAGAGGGAACATTATTTCCAATTTATTTAATTATATATTCTGCAATTCGTTTCTTCACTGAATTTACAAGAATAGAAGAAGAGGTTTTCTGGATATTTAAGTTGTATCATATTTTGTGCTTCGTTGGTATTCTTGTTGGCGTTTTATGGCTTATTATTGTTAAAAAATATTCGGATAAAATTATAAGATTATACGAAAACGCGCCGTTACCCTTTGTCTTTAAAAATAAAAGTGAATAAACAATAAAAAACAATTCATTCGTCAAAAACGGATGAATTGTTTTTTTCTGTTAGTATGAAAGAATAATTTCTGCGACCTCAGCAGGCTTCTCTGCCTGGAAGTAGTGGTCTTTGGTATCTATAAAATGAATATTATTAATGGTAGAAAAATATTCAGACCATTTTTTTTCTGCATTTTTATAGTTTTTTGTGAAAATATCCTCTTTACTGATAATTAATGTTAATGGAACAGAAATTTTAATTTCTGTATGGCAATAGCTTATATTTGCAAAGTCGGTATCTGCTCTGAATCGTTTTAATAATTCGCTTTGTTTTTCATCAGACAGAGTTTTCAACTGCGCTCCTGCTTTTGATAAAATATGTTTAAGTAAAATGTCGGGAGTAATGTTCCAGATGTTTTTCTCAGTGGGTTTAGCAAGAGGAATACTTGCACCTGCAAAAAAATTCTTGACGTAAATACCATCTTTTTCGAGGCTTTGCAATATCTGTATTGCCAGCGCTGATCCAACACAATGAGAATATAAAGATATCTCTTTGTCACCAAGATGTGTTGCAATCTCTTTGGCAGCCTCTTCGCATTCGCCAAAGGAATGGAGATAGCGAATAAAATAAATAGCTGTTTCGTTATCCTTTTGTTTAAGGGCGGTTACCAGATTACTGAAAGCTTCTGAACCACCGCCTGCAAAGGGTAAAAGGACAATTGCTT
The DNA here is from genome assembly GCA_045536495.1 of Acutalibacteraceae bacterium. Classification (GTDB taxonomy): domain Bacteria; phylum Bacillota; class Clostridia; order Oscillospirales; family Acutalibacteraceae; genus DTU089. The sequence continues at coordinate 15,760 of JAZSNR010000071.1, read as the reverse complement.
TTTTGGCTTTGTCAGGAAGGTAGAGGGGTTCGAGATATTCTAAATCGCTTACTTTTTTATCTTTAAGAATATTAGCAAGCTTGGCAGGTGTTGAATTTCTCATAAATTCAGAAGCGGTTATTTCTTCAAATCCGTTCTCACTGAGAAGTGCAATCATAGAAAGACTGGTTCCACCATTATCAAAGAAATCTGTGTTTCTGCCTGCCTTGTCCAGTCCAAGAATTTTCTCAAAGGCATCACAAATAAATTTTTCAGATTTGTTTATAGGTTCATCGCTTTCTATTGTATTTGTTACAGTTACCTGCATTTGAACAAGTTCTTTTCTGTCAAGTTTACCGCTCTGGTTCAATGGTAATTTATCTAGGTGAACAATTGCTGAGGGCACCATATATTTTGGTAGCTTGTCAGAGCATATATCGCGTATCACACTTTCGTTGTTATCTGCACCGGTATAAAAAGCAACAAGCGTATCATTTTCGTTTACTTTTCTCACAATTACCGCAACAGTTTCAACAAATTCAATAGCATTAATAACTGATTCAATTTCACCGATTTCTATACGCTGACCATTAAGTTTTATCTGGCTATCAATTCTTCCAACAAAACCGATATTGCCATCTTCTCGCCAATATGCAAGGTCGCCTGTTTTGTAGAGCTTGCCTTCACCAAAGGGGTTGTCAATAAACTTCTCTGCACTTAATTCGGGGTTGTTGAGATAACCTTGACCAACGTTTACACCGCAGATGCAAAGCTCGCCTGTAACACCACACGGTACAGGATTCATATATTTATCAACTACATACATCTGTGTGTTGTAAATAGGTTTACCAATTGGTACAGGGTCAATATCGGAAGGGGAACAATCGTAATATGTTACGTCAACTGCACATTCGGTAGGTCCGTATAAATTATGAAGAGTAATTTTATTGTAGTCAAATAAAGCATAAAATCTTGTAATCAGGTTTGCAGATAAGGCTTCACCTGACAAGAATACGTATTTAACTGTATTGAATTTAAAGCACTCGTCTTTGTGGCTTTCCATGTAGTTAAGGAATAACTCAAAAACAGAAGGAACAAAGTGAAGGTGAGTTACTTGGTTTCTGAATACTTCTTCAAGTATCTTAGCAGGGAGGAAATGCTCGCCTGGTTTAGATGGTGCAAGGCATCCTCCGAGAATACCCCACCAGAAAAGTTCCCATACGGAAACGTCAAAGGTATATGGTGTTTTCTGAAGAATAACATCATTTTCTGAAAGAGGATATTTATCGTGCATCCATAATATTCTGTTTACTGCAGATTTATGGCTGACTTTAGCACCTTTAGGTTTACCTGTTGAACCGGAAGTATAAATAACATAAGCAGTATCATCTTCGTTTGCAACACAAGGCGGAATATCAGATGCTTCAACATCGTTACTGATAATTTCTGTCATATTGATGCAGGGGACGTTTTCTGCAAGGTGCATATACTTATCCTGAGCAACAACCAGTGCAGCATTACTGTTTTCGAGAATGTAGTTAATTCTGTCTTGTGGGTAATCGGGGTCAATGGGTAAATATGCATTACCGCCACGGATTATACCATAAACCGCAGAATACATTTCCTGAGAACGCTCACATATTACTGCAACAATTGATTTTTTGTTTTCTGTGATTTCTCTTATTCTGCAATCCAATGCTTCAACATTTTTCTTGAAATTACCGAAAGAGATTTCTTTACCATCAGTCTTTAAACATACTTTATCTACATTCGCTTTTGAAACACTTTCAAACAATGAATAGAGTGTTGATTTCTCGGGTATATCATAAGTATGCTTTGTACTGTTAAAGTCTTTGAGGATTGTTTCTTTCTCTTTTTTTGTTAAATATTCCAACTTACATATTGGCTTATTATTACTTTCAAGAATATTTTGTATTATCGTTAACAGACGTTTATGCATTACATCAACGTCGCTTTCGCTAAACTTTTCAGTCTGATAGTCATAATGAATTCTGAATACACCATCACAATCACGGTCATCAATATGAATCTGCAAACTTTCGTTCTGCATACCGTTATGGTACCATGTACTTAAGACGTGGTCGCCGTAAATTGTGTTGTTCTGATAACTGAAAATTATGTCGAAAAGACGGTCTTCACCAATATCTGAAAGCATGTCTACATAATTGTATTTTTGGTGTCTGAAAAGACTGAAAATATTTTCTTCTGTCTTTTTCATATTTGTTGCAAAATCACATTCATTGTCCATTTCTGCGAGGAAAGGTACAGTATTAACGAACGTACCTGCTGTGTTTCTGTGTGTGTGTGTTGTTCTGTTTAATACTGTTGTACCGATGAAGAACTTCTCAGCATTATTTTTGATTTTGCTGAAATAAGTATTTATGAGGGTAAGAAAAAACGTGTATGCAGAAGTATTTTCTTTTTCTACATATTGCATTATCTGTGATGTTTTTGATTTGTCTATAATAAAACTTTTTCTGATAGATTTTCCAATTTTAGGCGCAGCATCAAAGAGATAAACAGGTTCATCAATTTTGTGATACTGTTCTATAAAGTATTCTTTGTCTTTAGTTATACGTTTGCTTTGTAAATATTTTTCTTCTTCATCAAGGTATGTTGAATAAGGAAACGCTTCAACAGTTTCTTTGTGAAGAATTCTATAGAATTGCGATGCTATTAAGGCAAGAGTCCAACCATCGGAAATAATATGATGTAATCTGTATATAACACCACAGAATTTTTCTGAGGTGAGAATACCTAATTCACAAAGATTGCCTGCAAAATCAAAAGGTGTATGAGCCATTTTGTCCGCAAATTCATGAACTTCGTCTTTTGTTTTGAAGTTAAAAACCTTGATATCTTGTTCAATGTATTCTGTAACATATTGTACAGGCTTACCATTTTCAAGTTTGATTCGTGTTCTTAATGACTCATTTATTCTGAAAACTTCGTTTATGGCATGCTTCATCTCATCAACGTCATATATTTTATCAAATAAAACAGTACCACAGATAATTCCAATAGATTCACCGGCAAACATTTCCAAATTATACAATTGCTTCTGGGCTGATGTAAGTCTCATAAGAACACCTCCTTCTTTAAAACGAATAATCACTATTACGATTCAATTGTTTTTATTAAATCACCAATTGTTACAATTGTACGGATTTTTTTGTCTGCAATTTCAATGTCAAATTCTTCTTCAACTGCGCAAATGAGCTCTATCATTTCAAGAGAATTAAGACCAAGGTCACGCAGAATTACGGTACTTTCATTAATTTGAATATCTTTATTTCCTGTGTAAGAAATCAATATATCTTTCAATTTGTTAATCATTTATTTTTCCTCTCTTTATCTTTTTAGTTGTCGTTTTTTGGAATTCTACATCTCTGAATATAATTTTGCCTATCTGTTTGTATGAGGGTAAGTTTTTGTTGAATTGTAAAACTTTTGTTTCAATTATCATTTTCTTGTTTTCATCAGCCTCCGCAGAATAGATTTCGGCAACAATCATATTATCCTTTTCGTATACAACAATTTCATTTATCTCGCTTATGTTGCTTGAGATTTTTTGTTCGAGTTCTTCCGGTGAAACGTTTTTTCCGTTTGGAAGAATGATAAGATTCTTTATTCTTCCATTGATATAGAGCATATCATTTTTGTATTCACCTAAATCTCCTGTTTTAAACCATTCTCCGTCAAAAGCTTCCCGTGTTGCATCTTGATTCTTGTAATAACCGCTGAAAACTATATTGCCTTTTACCTGAACTTCACCATTTCTTATTCTAAGTTCAACGCCGGGATGAACAACACCCGTACTTTTGGGCTCGAAATGTTCGTTTCTCATTGTCGAAACAATAGGAGAACATTCTGTAATTCCGTAACCACAAAGAACATTTATTCCAAAGTCGTGAAATCCAATAACGCAATTTTCATTTATCGGTGCTCCGCCGATAACAAGAATTTCAAGGTTACCACCAAAAGCATCTATAATTTTTTTGAAAAGTTTCCTACGAATATCAATACCACATTTACAAAGTATATTACTTATAAACAGGAGTTTTTTAATAATTGAATATTTCCCTGTGGCTTTAAGATTTTCCTGAACTTTTTTGTAAAATGATTCTGCTACCAATGGAACACAAGCAATATATTTTGGCTTTGAGTATTTAATATCATTCATGAGATTTCGCATACTACTATTGATAAATATTGATGAACCAACAAGCATAGGAATTGTAAGACTTGCCACAAATCCATAGGTATGATGAATTGGTAACATAACAAGAGAAGAATCCGGAATTAAAACACTTTTAGAGGTAGCTATCGTATCAAATATAATATTGAGATGGCTAAGCATAACACCTTTCGATTCTGCCGTTGTGCCTGAAGTGAATACCAGGGTACACATTTTGTTATTATCAATTTCTACATTCTGAAACTCATTATTTCCGGATGTCAGTAATTCTCTGCCTTTTTTCAAAATTTCATCAAAATTCTTCATGTTGATAAGCACAGAACAATCAGAAAATTCTGCTTCTTCCGTGTAATCGTCTGAATGAATTAGGATTTCTGCATCACTTTTTTCAATAAAGTATTTTATTTCATCTTGTGTACATTCTTTGTCAATCGGAACAATCACATTACCACTATTAACTGTTGCAAAATATGTAATTATCCAGTTGTAGCTGTTTTCTCCTATTACGGCTATGTGTTTCCCTTTGTATCCCTCGTTGAGAAAATACTCACCCAAAGCAGTTATGTCGCTGCTGAATTCATTATATGTTTTTAATTTTTCAACTTTCTTTTCAAGCCAACGAAATGCAACTCTTTCACCATAATTAGTTCCACAATATTTAATAAATTCTTTTAAATCAGTAATTTCAGGCGTGTTGTAATAAGGGTAAGTTTTGTTTGGTGTTTTCATAGTTTTACCTCAAAAACATTTAGTACATATATCAAACTACATCATATCATATCCGCTGATGAAAAGCAATAAAAATGTATAAGTATATAAAAGCAAAAAGTAGCCAATGTTTTCAATTTAACAAATAATGATAAAAAATGAGGCAGTAAAAAAACAACTTCTATAGCAGGTTGTTAACTGCCATAGAAGTATGTTTTTACGGTTTTTTTATTGTAAAATTAAGTCCAAGAGCACCAATTGCTAAAACAAGAAGCATAATGAAAGGTGCGCTGTAGCCGCCTGTTGATATAAGTAAAGAGTTACTGAATGAGGCGATAAATGAAGCGACAATTAAATTGAAATTTGTAAGACTGTAATTTGTTGCAAAATATTTTGTACCGTAGAAGGATGCAGTAAAAGCAGATGTCATAGTGGGGCAGGAGCCGTATGAAATCCCTGTAAGGCAAAGGCCGATAATACAAAGAGGAAGAGAAGAGATATGTACTGCAATAAGGGTGAGTCCTGCAGCAAAAATTGTGAGAATGTTGGAAGCGAGCATTGTTGTTTTTCTGCCCAGAGCATCGTAAACCGCACCTGTCAAAATTCTGCCGATACCGTTAAATACGGAAAGAACGCCTACTAATGTAGTTGCCAGAGCAGGAGCGGCATCAACGGAAATTACAAGGTCTCTTGCAAAGCTGATAACAGAGTTACCCACGGCAGTAATAAGTGCCATAAATGCGAATGCGCGCCAGAAGGTGAAGCTTTTAAGCATTTCCTTTGTTGAAAAGTCACGGGTTTCAAAGCTTTCCTTTTGAACGGTTCTTTTCGCTTTAGGAGTTGGCAGTTTTACATCAGCAGACGGACGGCGAAGAATAATTCCTGCAATAACAAGCACAATTGCCAAAACAATACCTAAAAGAATATATGCCTTGCTCCAACCTACATTAGCATTTTCAAATAACGCGCTTATAACATTTCCGAGTAAAAGTGTGCTTATACCGAAGCCCATCATCAAGCAACCCGATGAAAGACCTTTTTTATCAGGGAACCAAGCGTTAACTGTTGAAACTATTACATTGTATGAAATACCGATACCCGTGCCTGCTAAAATGGCATAGGTTAAATAAAGAAGATAAGGGATTTCTGCATTGAGAAGCCCTGTAGCAACGAAACCTACACCAACCAATGCACCTGCAATAACCAGAGTGATTTTAGGACCGATTTTTTTGCAGATAAGACTGCCGAAAAATGCGCCTAAACAGAAAAAACACATTGTTAATGTGAAATTGAATGCGAGAACAGAGTCGCTCCAATTAAATACAGAATTGAACGGTATTTTTAAGATTGACCAAGCGTACAAAACACCCGAAAAAAGCATAGCGAAAACACCGACTGCAAGATACAGCCAACGTTTATTCAAATCAGATTTTGTTGCCATAAAATCGCCTCCTTGTATATATAACAACAAAATAATTGTTTCTAATTATAGCATATTTAATTTACTTTTCAATGCTCTTTTGTTAGAATATAGAAAATGAATAAAAATCGGGTGAAAAAAATGTATAGTAAAAAGCCTAAAATGATACTTTTTGATGTTGGCGGTACATTATTTAATGACGGTAAGTGTATCGCTGCTGATGGTTTTTCTGCCCTTCGTCTTGCGTCAGAGAATCCGAATGTTACAGACGATGCAACTCTCGCATCATATTGGAACGAGTATATTGACGAGGTTTGCAAAGGGTTGAAATCTAAATCGGGAATATCTTTAGATGCGCCTTTATCAGCGATTATTAAATATGCAACAATGAATACGGGCTTACACATTAATCTTTCTATGGTAGAGCAAGAAGAGCTTTTTGACCGCTATAATTCTACAAGAACTGTAATAGACGGAGTTCCGGAGCTATTCAAAGCCCTTGAAGAGTTGGGAATAAGAACTGCGATAATAAGCAATAATGCAATGAGCGGCGAGGCTCTTGCGCTCTCAATAAAACGTTGGATTCCTGCAATTAATCCTGAATTTTGCCTTTCAAGCGCAGATTTAATGTTTACTAAGCCTTGCAAGAATATTTTTCTTGCTGCCGCAAGTTACGCCCACCTTGATCCTTCGAATTGTTGGTATTGCGGTGATAGCAGAATTCCGGATGTTGACGGTGCGAAAAACAGTGGTATGGTACCTGTTCTTCTTGATGAAAAGTCAGATATTCCTATAGAATTTCGTACAGATGGCGGTAGAGGAGAGTATATGACAGTTAACAATTGGAATGTACTGAAAGAATATTTAAGGACAATATAAAATAAATGACCCTGCTGATAAATTCAGATTTATCAGCAGGGTCATAAAACTATTTTTACATTTCGCCTTCGTGTTTTGAAGATTTCTTTTTGTCAGTTGTCAAAGCTTTTTCACCGTCAAGGTACATTGCAACCAAACCGAGCAATACCATAATTGTTGAAGCGTAAATAATAACGGGAACAATTTTTTCGTAAATAACAGCGCAAATTATAGCCGCTGTGTCACCGCCGATAATAAGAGCGGCAAGATAACCGAAGAATGTAAGACCGCCTGCGAAGAGGGAAGCCATAATTCCATAGCCGAAGATAGTTTTGAGAACAGATGCAATTTTTTTACAAACTTTTTTCATTTTGCTACCTCCTTACATTCCTAATATGGGAAGCCATCCCATAAGAACTACAACTTCAAGAATAAATTGGGCGCCAACCCACCACATATTATTCTTAAATGTCTTACTGAAATCAGATTCTGCAAGAGTCATACCTGCGTACATACCGAGTCCCAAGGGAGGAGTGATACCGCACATAACACCGCAGATACAAGGAAGCATTGCGGCAACGAGTAAGGGTGCGCAACCAACCTGTGCAAGAACTGTAATGAACATAGGTCCGAAAATAACAACAAGAGAGGAACCGGGGATAATCATACCCATAAAGCAGGTGATTAAGCAAACTGCAATAACAGTACCTAATTTACCAAAGTTCCAAGCGGTGATAATAGCACCCATTTCTTCAGCTACATTAAGGTCTTTGAAAAGAGCACCAACCATATAGCCAAATACGCAAACACCAATTGATGGTGCGATGGTTTTAACACCGTCAGCAAACATTTTTGCAACATTGTTGATTTTAACAACTTTTTTATCTTTTGCAATAAGGCAGGTGTAAATAGAAGCAAGACCACCGATAAAGAGAAGAATGGAGCTTGAGAGATATTTTGCACCTTGTTCACCGAGACGAGCAGTGAAGAAACCGTCTTTGAAAAGATAGTCAAGAATAAAGGGAAGAAGAATGATTACGGGAATTAAAAGGCCCTGCCAACCGGTTTTGAGAGTTTCTTTAAGGTTGGGGAGTTCATCCTTTGACATGGGCTTAACTTTGTAGTATTTGCAGAAGCCCCATACCATAACAAGTCTTTGAATAACAAACCAAATAGCAATACCCCAAAGAACAATCCAGAATTGACCTGTTGTAATATTAAGAGTGGGATAAAGTGCGGTAAATGCACCTAAAGCGGCAACAATATTTGATGAAGGGGGAATCATATTACCCATATAGCTTGAGTTGCTTTCAATGTTAGCGGCAAGCTCAGCAGGGAAGCCTGATTTCTTCATAGCAGGAATTGTAATTGCGCCTGTTGCCATAACATTACCGGGACCGGAGCCGGAGAGAGCACCCATAAATGAGCTTGCAACAACTGCGGCATAACCTGCACCACCGGTTATTCTACCAATAAGAGAGAGTATAACAGCGATACAACTGTCAATAATTTTTGTTTTTGTTAACAAAATGGACATTGAAACAAAGGCTACCATTGAATATAAAAGCGAGGTAGATAAAGCAGCATCAATGTAACCCCAAAGGTTGCCCCAGGTTCCTGTTATTGCAACAAGGATTATAAAACTGAGTAAAACTGCTTCATAAACAGGGCGTTTTACAACCATAAACCACACGATAATAACCGCGAGCATAATGCCAAGGTAAATTAAACATGAAGGCATTTTGTTTTCTCCTTTCAAATTTCATCATTTAATGTTAATTTTTGTTAACGCCTAAAACCTTTTGGTTATAGGTATCATTGCTTAACGGTTATATTATACTTTCTTTTTTTGTTTTGTCAACAGTTTTTGGGAAATTAAAAAATATTTTTCTTTTTTCTCAATTTTACTTGAAAAAAGGAAAAACTGCGAGTATTATGGTGGGTGAAATCTGTTTGTTTCGGGAGGATTAATATGAACAGAAAACAATTACAATATGTTATAGAGCTTTCGGAGGATTTGAATTTCTCTGTTGTTGCAGAAAAATTGGGTATAACTCAACCTGCCTTGAGCAAACAGATATTATCTTTGGAAAAAGAGCTTGATGTTAAGCTCTTTGACCGCAATAATATTCCAATGACTTTAACTGCAGCAGGTGAACATTTTGTTGCAGAAGCTAAAAAACTAATTTATAGAGAAGACCAGCTTGTTCGCTCAATGGAAGATTATAAATCGGGTAAGCTCGGTAAACTTGAAATAGGCATTTCACCTTTCAGGAGTCTTTATCTTATACCTAATATAGTTAAAAAGGTAAAAGACAGATTTCCCGGTGTTACGGTTGTGCTTCATGAAGAGGGGAGCGACCAGCTTCGTAAAAATGCCGCCGAAGGTAAATATGATTTCGCCGTTGTGAATCTTCCCGTTGATGAATCTGTTTTAGATGTAAAACTCATTGAAGCTGATACCCTCGTTCTTGCAGTTCCCGAAAAACTTTTGGGAAGTCTTCCGAAATCTTCAAAAGTCAATATTCCCGAAATTGATTTAAAGGATTGCAAAAAGCTTACCTTTGTTGTTGTAAGTCCATTGCAGGAAATGCGTCAGCTTTTTGATAAAATTTGCGCGGAAGCGGAATTTACTCCCGATGTTGCAATGGAAGTGGTTGGAGTTAGCACCGCGTGGTCAATGGCACGTGCAGGAGTGGGCGCAACCCTTTTACCCTTGCAATTTGTCAAGAATTTTGATTTTGATGAAAGCATTTCTTTGTTCACTTTAAGAAATTGTCAGTATTCTCGCCAACCTGCCATTGTTACAAGAAGAGGTCAGTATATTTCCGAATATGCTAAGTTTGCTATTAATTTATTAATTAAATAAACATACACCGTAGATTTTTGCAAATCTACGGTGTATGTTTTTATAAATTATTTAGTATATTCAATACACAACGAAGTTCTTCCGGTTGAACCTTTTCAACAGGGGTGTTGTTTATTACGCAGTCTGCAAAGTAACGGATTTCATTTGCATAAGCGTTACTCTTAGGAAGGTTAATATCACCGGTTTCGCCCTCTGCATCTTCAGATAGGTCAATTTTCTTATCGTCTCTCAAATGAATGAGCATTTTGCCGTTTTCGTTTGCAACAACTGCATTTTCAAACTGGAAGCGGAATTCAGCAGTAAAGGGATAGCTTGTTGCATACCAGGAAGCCTCAGAATTTATCTGGAATTCACCAAAATCATAGCTGATACTGATGAAATCCTGATCGGGAAGCTTTGAACGGTATTGATGTGCAACCTTGGGCATACCGAAAGCATAAACCATAAAATCAAGGTCGTGAATATGTAAATCAAAGGGAACAAGACCGCTTCTTTTTTCATCCATCATCCAGCCATCCCAGCTCCATCTGGGATAGCAACCGAGTCTTGTCATTGTGCCGGAAAGAAGCTTGCCGTATTTCTTTGTTTCGTAAATTTCTTTGAGAAGCTCGTATTCGGGCCAGAAGCGAAGTACCTGAGCAACCATAAATTTAACATTGTTTTTCTCTGCGGTTTTATAAACTCTGTCAATGTCCTCTTCTTTTAAGGAAATGGGCTTTTCGGTAATAACATTTATACCGCGTTCCATTGCTTTAACTGCAAAATCAGCGTGAAGATATGTAGGAAGACAAATGTCAATAATATCAAACTCTTCATTATTGAGCATTTCGTCAAAATCAGTGTAACGATGCTTGTCCTCGAATTTTTCCATTCTTTCGGGACGGATGTCACACATAGCAATGAGTTCGGCATCCTCCATTTTTTCCCAAGCATCAATATGTGAATGGCTGATACCGCCAACGCCAACAAGACCAATTTTCAACATAAAAAGACCTCCGATAAGTCAAATAAAATATAATTTGATTTTATCATAATAAATCAAAATTACAAGATACTTTTTAATATATAAAATATTTTTTTACTGAATTTTTATAGTTTTCTAATTCTTTCTTTTGAGAACATATATATTTATGAGGATTAAAGTTTATATCAAGTATTTTATTTGTTCCTGCAAGGTTTATAAGATGTTCTGAAAACTCAGTTTTTTCAGGGTGAATTGCTCTGACTGCTCTTATAAGCTGTAGCCCGGTTTCAAACATATTAACTATATCTTTATTGATTATTTCAATCTGTATTCCGTTGCATTTTTTACCCGCATAATCACTGAAAGTAGGAGTAAAGGTGCAAGGAGTAAAATTTAATCCTTTGAAGGCTGATTTTTCTTCCTTTGGTAAATTATTAAGATGTTCAATAACCTTTTCAGGCTCTAACCAAGGTGCACCAAAGATTTCAAAAGGTGTTTCGGTACCTCGTCCCTCAGAGAGATTTGTACCTTCAAAAAGGCAGGTTCCGGCATACAGAAAAAGTGCATTTAAATTTCTCATATTGGGAGAGGGTGGAGTAAAGATTAAATCTGTGTCCTCAATTTTTAAATCTCTGGTTAAACCCTCGCAAGAAATCACTTTAACATTTGTATTTATATTTAATGTATCGTTATACCATAATGCAATTTCACCGATTGTCATACCGCTGACAGTAGGTTGACCTTGAACTCTGCCCACCTCGGAAATACAATTACTTTCTAATAAATTTCCCTCAACTCTTAAGCAACCAAGAGGGTTGATTCTGTCGAGAACGATTAATTCGATGTTTGCTTTTTTGCATAAATATAGTGCATCCAAAAGGGTGTACTGATATGTATAATACCGTGTTCCGATATCTTGAATGTCAAACAATATAGCATCTAGTGTTTTGAAAACCGCTTCCGCTTTTTCTAAAGCCTCTTTACCGCCAAAAAGGTCATATACAGGCACACCCGTTTCTTTTTCCGTGAAAACCTCCTCATCGTAACAGCCTGCTTGCTTTTTTGTGTTAAAGCCGTGCTCACAACTGAATAATGCGCAAAGATTATATTTTTCATTAACCTTCACAGCAACGCTTTTTCCGTCTTTCAAAAGGGCACAGGCGTTTGAAATTAAACCTAATTTTTTCTCCGAAAGAATATTCAAAGCAAATTCACTATCGAGCAAATCGCATCCGTTAAGAAGTTTTTTCTTCAAGGTTTTCACCTCTTTTTATGGTAATTTTATTAAATTTTATCATTTATATTAATAAAAATCAATATGGATTTTCGTCAAATTAAACATAATTTATTTCTTTTTGACAAAATTACTTTACAAAGTGCATAGTATATTGTAAAATATAGTTAACCTATATGGTAAACGTTATTTCACAAAGGGAGGCTTATTTATGGTAGATGCTAACAAATTGCCGTTATTGCTGTTAGATAACAGTAGTATGATGTCTGTACTTAACGAGGGTCAGTTCAAATGCTACAATATTTCATTTGAAGAGGCTAAACACATTCTTGAAATTTTTGAAGAAGACGAATATATTAAATGCTTTACAAATGCGGACATTGAATCAGTAATGTTCGAGCAATTAGGTATTCAGAAACGTAATTTTGAATATAAGAGCATTCGTAATATGCGTCCCGGTCAGAATGCAATCGTATTTAAGCTTTATCGCACTCCGTCGGAAACCAATCCTGTTATTCAGGCTGATGACGGCGTTGAGGCTAAAAAGATAATGAATGTGTACGCATATTGCCAATATCTTGTTAGAGTAGAATAATAATATCAAAACTGTTGCAGTTTTTCTGCAACAGTTTTGATTTGAGGGTTTGTTTTGAAGGTTGTTATCGCTTGTTTAAATTCAAAATATATTCACGCTTCCCTTGCCCCTTGGTGCTTGCTTTCGGGGGTTAGGGAATATTGTACTCTACCCGTTGAAGCAAATGTTTTGGAAAGTACAATAAACAGCGATATAAATACTTTCGCAGAACAAATTATGAAAGAAAATCCCGCGGTTGTTTCCTTTTCCTCATATATATGGAATATCGAAAAGACTTTGGAGCTTTGCGCGATATTAAAAGAAGAAATTAACTGCAAAATAATTCTTGGCGGTCCCGAGGTTTCCTACAGAGCAAAAAATGTTTTAGAAAACTTTCCTTTTGTTGATTTTGTTCTTTCGGGTGAGGGAGAAAAGAGCTTTCCCTTATTCCTTGATACCTATTCCAATAAAGGTGATTTGAAAAATGTCAGCGGTCTTTCTTTCAGAGAAAAAGAAAATATAGTAACCATTCCCGAGGAAGAATGTACTGAAACACCACCATCACCATATAATGAAGAATTTTTTGGTAATCTCAAAGGCAGGATTTCGTATATTGAAACGAGTCGCGGTTGCCCCTATAGATGCGCTTTTTGTCTTTCGGGTAGATGTTCACCTTTAAGATTCTTTAATATAGAGCAAGTAAAGAATGATATTTTAAAACTTGCTGTAAGCGGTACAAAAACAATTAAATTTGTTGACCGTACCTTTAATGCAAAAGCTGACAGAGCCAATGAAATTTTAGAATTCATACTCTCAAATTACGGAACAAGAATTCCCGAAGGTACTTGTTTCCATTTTGAAATTGCAGGGGACATACTCAAAGAAAAAACGATGAAAATTCTCTCAAAAGCTCCAAAAGGTGTTTTTCAGCTTGAAATCGGTATGCAGTCCTTTAATGAAGATACACTTAGAGCAATTAACCGAAAAACAGATACCCAAAAACTTATAGAAAATATTAAAAAGCTTATCTCATTTGGTAATATGCATATTCATATTGATTTAATTGCAGGGCTTACAGGAGAAGATATAAAGAGCTTTGAACGTAGTTTTAATATCGGGTATAGCCTAAAAGCAAATATGCTCCAGATGGGCTTTTTAAAGCTTCTTTACGGGGCAGATATGAGAGAAAATAAAGATAAATATCCTTGCGAGTTTAATGAAAATCCGCCATACGAGGTAACCTCAACCCCGTGGCTTTCATATGAAGAAATCCAAAAGCTCAAAAGATGCGAAGATGCTCTGGAAAGAATGTATAACAGCGGTCGTTTTCTCTTCACTCTCGATTATCTTTTAAGCGAATGCGGTTTTACTCCCTTTAAGCTATTTATGGATTTCGGTAACGAAATAGACGGCAATAAAATGAGTCTGTCGGATTATGCAATACATATTTATTATTATTTTAAAGAGTTTACAGACTCTGAAAGACTTCGTGAAACTCTTATTTGTGATTTGATTTCAAGCTCATCAGCCTTGCAGATACCCGAGATTTTCAAAAGAAAAAATGACCCTCTTTATAAGAAGGTCAAAAAGCATTTTACTAAAGATACTGATGCACTTAATAAAGTTGCAATCCTTTATAAAACGGGTAAGGTTTTCGTTGTAAACCAAAGAAGTCAAAAGGATTTTAACGGAAGATACGAAAGTGTATTTTACAATTTAAAAGATTTTATAGAATAAGATATGGGTTCGCGTTGAAAAAAGTTTTTCGATGTGAACCCAATAATTTTTTATTTTGCTTTTCTGTCTATTATATATTTTGTTAAACAACCAAGTCCCATTCCGATAGCAGAAAAAACTGCTCCCATTAATAATGCATCAAAATTGATTAGGTTAAATTTATCAAAAGCAACCATATTTGCAAGGGAGAATGTGAAATATTCGCATAGCATATACATTATTCCTATTAAAGCAACGGTTCCGATTTTTGTTAATGGTTTGACATCATCTTTGCCAATTATAGCAGAAATAATTAAACTCGTAATGGGTAGAATACCCCAGAATACGAAAATGGAAAAAACTGCCGCATCAGTTGCACTATTAAAAATCCAGAAGAATAAAATGCACAATGCCCATATTGAAGTATAAATTAAAAGGGGAAGGGCTTTTCTCAGACGGTTTTTACTTTTGACAACATTTGTACTTTCATCAAGATGTTTAATCATGTTTTCATCCTCCTTTAATAATGTGTCAAGGCTGATTGAATAAATATCGCTTAATTTAATTACGCTGATAATATCAGGGTATGATTTGTTGTTTTCCCAATTAGAAATTGTTTGTCTGCTTACACCGATTTTTTCTGCAATATCTTCTTGGGTAAGCTCAGCATTGTTTCGTGCATTTTTGAGCTTTGTTCCGATGTCCGTTTTCCTCACCTCTTTGGCTCAATTATAGGCTTTTGGGAGATGTTTGTCTATCAAAATCCTTTTACATTTACTAATTTTTATAAAAAATCCTTTAGTTTTTAGTGATATTCCGACATCGTCGGAGTGATATTATATTCGCCCCTAATGCCCGCAGGCATATCACTTGCGAAGCAAATATCACGCACCGAAGGTGCATATAACTCGCCGTAAGGCGAATATAACTGAAAACGACAAGTTTCTGTTGAAACTTGTCGTTTTCTTGGCAGGGATGGCGAGATTCGAACTCACGCGTGACGGAGTCAAAGTCCGTTGCCTTACCGCTTGGCTACATCCCTAAATATTATAAAATATTAAAAAAATGGGGTGGATGGTCGGGGTCGAACCGACGACCTCCAGGGCCACAACCTGGCACTCTAACCAACTGAGCTACATCCACCATATAAAAAATATTGGCACGGTTGGAGGGATTCGAACCCCCGACCTACTGCTTAGAAGGCAGTTGCTCTATCCAA
>JAZSNR010000012.1:0-2003 GCA_045536495.1 Acutalibacteraceae bacterium | reverse complement strand
ACCCCAATTACCACTACGAGGACCTTATAACCCTTCATGACCTCTATGCCGCAGGGGGGCAAAGCAACCCCGCGGTAATTGTGGATACCAACCACGCAAACTCCGGCAAAAAATATCTGGAGCAACCCCGTATAGCCAAGGATGTACTCCACAGCTGCAACTGCAGTGCGGACATCAGGAAGCTCGTAAAGGGGCTTATGATAGAAAGCTATATCTACGACGGTTGTCAGAAGATAAGCGAGGACGAGATACTCGGTAAGTCCATCACCGACCCCTGCCTCGGCTGGGAAAAGACGGAAAGGCTTATTTACGATATAGCAGACGCTTTATAAAAAAGGCTCTTTGTCAATAGTTGGGGTAAAAGAAGTTAAAACAGAAAATGAAACGAAATAGAATGCAAGCAGTTGTTAAAAGACGACTGCTTGTATTTTTTGATGAGAAAACATATGTAAAATGCGCTTCCTAAAACGAATAAAGTTAGAGTATCCATAAGCATTACGCTTAAGAACCTTGATTTTGTTATTGCAGCCCTCGGTAAAACCGTTGGTAAAAGGAGAAGAAAAAGAATTAACAATGCCGGTAAACCAATTGCGAAGTGTTTTGGCGCATTTTTCAAATTGAGGAAGGTCAGAGTGTTCTGCGCACTCAATCCATTCAAGCAAAGCTGATTTAGCCTCTTCCGGAGTATTCGAATTAATAATTTTCAAGAAATATTCCTTGTAGAAATGAGCCCTGCTGATATTAGCAGAATAGTAAAGCATAACGTTAACTTGCTGTTTTTGTTCATCATTTAACGTATCAAAATGTTTGTTTAACAGAGATTTGGAGCGTTTAAAATACTTGCGTAGCTCTGCACCGAGTTTCTTTTGCTCTTCTTTTCTGACGTTTTCAAAAGCCCACATAACTTGCCTGATCCAATGGTATTTGTCAACAATCTGTGTTGCGTTCTTGAACCAAACAGAAGCGGCGTTGGAATAAGTCTTCCACATATCACTGACAAAATATTTAACTTTGCACCGCTCATCGCGTGGATAAGCAGAAAAGTAATTGGTAAGATATGAATCATAGCGTTCAGGAAGTATATCAAGAACGACTTTGTTCTTGGGATCTGTAATAATACAGTTATACTTTTGACCCCCTGTATTACCTTTAAATTCGTCAATGGAAAGAGTTTGAGGTAACGCAGGTTTGGGATATGAAACGAAGTCAAAAATGCGTATAACTGTCGAAACAGAAAGGTTAAGTTCTCTGGCAACGCTGGAAAAAGAGCGCTCATTTGATAGTTTGTTAATGACATAGGCGGGTAATCGATTGGTCATACGGTGGTAACGAGGAAGAAAAGGAACAGCTTCAAAGAACCGTTTGCCACAGTCAGAGCATTTGTATCGACGTTTTCTGAGGGCTATGGTAACACTTTTTCCGAAGGCGGAAATATCCTTGATTTTTTGGGTGCGATAGTCGTGCACTGTATCTGTTGCGGCGCCGCAACAGATACAGTGGTGCGTTTTTCGCTTCATTTCTCCGAAAACTGTAATATTATTTTCTGTTTCTTCGATATTTGTTATGTTAAACCCTTGCAATCAGAGAAGTTTTTGTGTAAAATAGTTGTAGAGCATATTTGGTCCCTCCGTTTCTGGTTTCTCGTCAATTCCATTTTAACGGATTTTCTTCAAATATGCTCTACTTTTTTATCTTTTTTTCGTAGGCTCTATTTGTTGTACCCCAACATTTATTATAGAACCTTTTAATACAGCTCCCGTAATTTTTTGTATGCTTTTTGAGCATTTTTGCTATTGACATCGCCTGACAAAAGGTTTATATTTATTAATCGTGAAAGTTAATGAATTTGTGGAGATAATGATGAAGAACTTCTATTTAAAACCAAAGCTCTTTTCGGTAATAAAAAAGTATAACAAAAACCAATTTGTTAAGGACTTGGTTGCGGGCTTAATAGTAGCCATTATAGCCTTACCCTTATCCATTGCCCTTGCATTAGCATCGGG
>JAZSNR010000022.1:0-17841 GCA_045536495.1 Acutalibacteraceae bacterium | reverse complement strand
GAGTAGCTATGTGCGGATTGGATAAACGCTGAAAGCATCTAAGCGTGAAGCCATCTCCAAGATTAGATTTCCCATAACTTAAGTTAGTAAGACCCCTCAAGGACTATGAGGTTGATAGGCTGCGTGTGTAAGCATGGTGACGTGTTCAGCTAAGCAGTACTAATAGGTCGAGGGCTTGACCATTTCGTTTGTTTCTTCGCTTTCTCTTTATTCAGTTTTCAGGGTATATAACCAAAACCGAAGCTAAGGCTTCGGTTTTTTTGTTGGCTAAATTTTCGAACTTGCGCGTTTATTCACCTTTATACAGCTTCGGTTCATAAGCCACGCAATTTCATCAAATTTCTCTCAACAATTTTTAGTTCGTATTTATTCGAATAAAAATATTCTTGACAAATATAATCATTAGTGCTACTATTTAGAAAAAATGAGAGGAAAAACGGTTATGAAGCAGTTTAACGTAGCTACATACTATTATTACTATTACTTAACTAAATAAGTAATAGTGATTTGTGCTGCTGTTTTTAGTCGTTTATTTACCCTTGCAGTATAATCACTGCAAGGGATTTTTGTTTTTATTTTATAAATTATTGGTTCTAAGGAGGATTTATTATGAATATTGGTGTTGTTGGTCTTGGTCTTATTGGTGGTTCTATTGCAAAATCTGCAAAGAAAAATACAAAATTTAAAGTTTACGGCTGCGATATTGACCCGAAAACAGTAAAAAATGCAATTTCAGAGAAAAGTATTGATGGTGAATTGACTGAAAAAAGAATTGCAACATGTGATTACGTATTCATTCCTCTTTACCCTGAAGCAGTAATTGAATTTGTCCAAAAGAATGCGAGTGTTTTTAAGGATGGTGCAACCATAATTGACTGTGCGGGTGTTAAACGCTCTGTTTGCGAAAGCTGTTTTGAAATTGCCGAGAAGCACAATTTCTCTTTTGTGGGCGGTCACCCGATGGCAGGTACTCAGTTTTCCGGCTTTGAAAATTCAAAGGACACAATGTTTTACAATGCACCTTTTGTTTTAACTCCCAAGGAAAACGAAGATATTTTGACTCTTGCAAACGCCAGAGAAGTTATTATGCAACTCGGTTTTGGTAGAGTTTCAGTTATGACACCCCAGAAGCACGATAAGCTTATTGCTTTTACTTCTCAACTTGCCCACGTTGTTTCTAATGCTTTTGTTAAAAGTCCATCTGCCATTGAAAGAAAAGGCATTTCCGCCGGTAGCTACAAGGATTTAACCCGTGTTGCATACCTTAATGAAAATATGTGGACAGAGCTTTTTCTTGATAATAAGGATAACCTTATTTTTGAGCTAGATAATATCATCGCAGAGCTTCAGAAATATAGCAATGCAATGAAAAACAACGATGCCGAAACCCTCAGACAGCTTCTCAAGGACGGAAAAGAAGCAAAAATAAAAGCAGACTGATTTAAAGGTGGTATGAAAAATGATTGATTATAGATTTGCAACTGTTGATGATACCAAATTAATTCTCGGTTTTATAAAGCAACTTGCTAAATATGAAAAACTTGAAAGTGAAGTTGTTGCAACTGAAGAGCTTTTAGAAGAATGGATTTTTAAAAAAGGGAAAGCAGAAGTTATTTTTGCATTAGAAGGTGAAAAGGAGGTAGGGTTTGCCTTGTTTTTTCACAATTTTTCAACCTTTTTAGGCAGAAGCGGAATTTATCTTGAGGATTTATTTGTTTTGCCGGAGTTCAGAAACAAAGGTTATGGTAAAGGTCTTTTGAAGGTTCTTGCGAGAATCACGGTTGAACGAGGTTGCGGTAGGCTGGAATGGTGTTGCCTTGATTGGAATAAACCCAGTATAGATTTCTACCGTTCTCTCGGTGCAGTTCCCATGGACGATTGGACAATTTACCGTTTAACAGGTGAAACACTTGAATATATGGCAAAATGAAAAACAGATAAGCCTCGTGCTTATCTGTTTTTCAATATATATCATCAAGTATCTCAATTGAATGAGCTATACACCCATCGTTATTTGACCTTGTTACGTATTTTGCGACTGCAAGGGCTTCTTTAGAGCCGTTTTCAGGGACGAAGCCACCGTTTGAAGCAATAAGCATTTCAACGTCATTGTAGCCGTCACCTGCGGCATAGGTGTCTTTTTGTTTGCAACCTAGGTGTTCGGCAAGCTTTAAAAGTCCCGTTCCCTTATCAACGCCTTTTTTGAGGATTTCAACATAGTTACCCGTAGTTTTGAGGTAGTTGATTTCGGGATGCTTTTCAAGAATTTCCTGAATCTCTTTTGAACAGCCATGAGCAGCAATCATAACCTTTGTCCAGGGGAGTGAAGCTTCTTCAGGGACGTTTATAATTTCAAAATTAATACCCTGACTTGTGAAATGTTGTTCGGAATGTGAATTGAGATTAATTGCACATACCTTATTGAAGTTATAAAACTCAATTGAAATATCGGGGAATTCTTTTAAAACCTCTTTTATTGCAGGTAGACCTTCTTCTCCAATAGCATCATTAAATATAATTTTGCTGTTTTCATAGTCATAAGCCATTGCACCATTGCCGAGAAGCACGGGAGCATTTATATATTCGGGACTGTATAAATGAAAACCCTGATGAATCCTACCGGTGCAGACGGTGAAATAACCGCCGTTTTCAATAAAATACTGTATTTTTTCGATAACATCCGGGGTGATAACGCCCTCGTCATTTTTTAATGTTCCGTCAAAGTCACTTGCTATAAGCACATTTTTAAATTTCATTTAATCACCAAGTTAATATTATCAAAATATAAAACTCTTTTCAATAAAATTAAATTTTTATGGCAATTTTAATAATAGTTTTTATTCTGTTTTATATAATTTCTATGAAAAGCAATAACAAAAATCTTGAATTAAATTTCATATAGTGGTATAATTTTAAAGTTATTTTAAATTATTATGGAGGTATATGTATGCTCGTATTAAAAGATGGCTACAAGTCAACACTCTCAATGAGAGATACTCAAAAAGCTATTAAGCTCACAAGGGAGACTTTTCAGAATAATCTTTGCGCGGCACTTAACCTCGAAAGAATTTCCGCTCCGCTTTTTGTTACAAAATCAAGCGGACTTAATGACGACCTTAACGGCTTTGAAAGAGCTGTTTCCTTTGATGTAAAGGATATGGCGGATGAGGGTGAAGCAGTTATTGTTCATTCTCTCGCAAAATGGAAAAGAACTGCACTCAAGAAATACGGCTTCTCGGCAGGCGAAGGTCTTTATACAGATATGAACGCCATCCGTCGCGACGAAGAAATGGATAATCTTCATTCAATTTACGTTGACCAATGGGACTGGGAACGTGTTATCAACCGCGAGGACAGAACAGAAGAATATCTTAAAGAAACAGTAAGAAAAATTATTGACTGCCTTTGCGATACTCTTGAAACTGTAAAAAAAGCATTTCCCACAGTTAATGTTAATATTGTAAGAGATGTTCACTTTGTAACAACTCAGGAGCTTGAAGATATGTATCCCGATTTCACTGCAAAAGAGCGCGAAAAAGCTATTGCAAAGGAATACGGAACAGTATTCGTAATGAAAATCGGTGAAAAGCTTAAAAGCGGTAAGCCCCACGACGGCAGAGCGCCCGACTATGACGATTGGCAGTTAAACGGCGATATTATTATTTACAACGAGGTTCTCGAGGATGCTTTTGAGATTTCCTCAATGGGTATAAGAGTTGATGAAAAATCTCTTGATTATCAGCTTAAAGCATCGGGTAAGGATGAGCGCAGAGAATTTGACTATCACAAGGAAATCCTTAACGGAACATTGCCTCTCACAATCGGTGGCGGTATCGGTCAGTCGAGACTTTGTATGCTTGTTCTCGGTAAGCTTCACGTGGGCGAGGTTCAGGCTTCCTTGTGGCCCAAGGAAATGAAAAAAATCTGTGCCGAAAACGGTGTAAACCTTTTGTAATTACATAACTTATATAGGATTTTAAAATATACGAAGGTGAAAATGTGGATAGAAGAGAAGATATAAGAAACATAGCGATTATCGCTCACGTTGACCACGGCAAAACAACTCTTGTTGACCAGCTTCTTCATCAGAGTGGTATTTTCCGTTCCAATGAGCAGGTTGACGAGCGCGTTATGGACTCCAACGACCTTGAAAAAGAAAGAGGAATAACAATTCTTTCAAAGAATACCGGTATTCATTACAAGGGCGTAAAAATCAATATAGTTGACACTCCCGGCCACGCCGACTTCGGTGGCGAGGTTGAGCGTATTATGATGATGGTTGACGGCGTTCTTTTACTTGTAGACGCATTTGAGGGTTGTATGCCTCAGACTCGTTTCGTTCTCAAAAAGGCACTTGCCCTCGGTAAAAAGGCAATTGTTGTTATAAACAAGGTTGACCGCCCGGGTGCAAGACCTATGGAGGTTATTGACGAGGTTCTCGATTTATTTATCGAGCTTGGTGCTAATGACGACCAGATTGAATTTCCTGTTGTTTTTGCTTCCGGTCGTGACGGTTACGCTTCTCTTGATGCAGATGCTCGCGAAGGCGATATGCGTCCTCTTCTTGATTCTATTCTCGAAAATATTGATGCTCCCGAGGGCGATATAAACGGTCCCTTGCAGCTTCTTTTCTCCAGCCTTGATTATGACGATTATCTCGGCAGAATCGGTGTGGGCAGAGTTGAGCGCGGTTCTGTTAAAGTAGGTCAGCAGGTTGTTCTTTGCAATAAGGACGGTGTGCAGTCCAACGCTAAAATAGTTAAACTTTATACATTCGAAGGTCTTGCACGTGTTGAATGCCAAGAAGCAAAAATGGGCGACCTTGTTGCAGTTTCGGGTATTGCAGAGCTTAATATCGGTGAAACTGCTTGTGATAAGGATTACCCCGAAGCACTTCCTTTCGTTGAAATAGACGAGCCTACAATCTCAATGAATTTTATGGTTAACGACAGTCCCTTTGCAGGTCAGGAGGGTAAGTTTGTTACATCCCGTAACATCCGTGCCCGCCTTTTCAAAGAGGTTGAAACCAATGTTAGTATGAGAGTTGAAGAAACCGATACAACCGACTCCTTTAAAGTTAGCGGTCGCGGTGAATTGCACCTTTCAATTCTTATTGAAACAATGCGCCGTCAGGGCTATGAATTCCAGGTTTCTCGTCCTCAGGTTATTTATAAAAAAGGCCCTAACGGCGAGCTTTTAGAGCCTATGGAGCTTCTTATTGTTGAAGTACCCGAAAGCTATGTTGGTGCGGTTATGGAGAAAATCGGTTCACGTAAGGGTGAGCTTGAAAATATGGATGTTCGTGACGGTGGCTCAACTCACATTGAATTTAAAATTCCCGCTCGTGGTCTTATCGGTTATCGTTCCGAGTTTATGACCGATACAAACGGTAACGGCATTATGAATAACCTTTTCGCAGGTTATGAAGAATATAAAGGCGATATTCAGATGCGTGAACGTGGCTCTATCGTTGTTCACGAGGCAGGCGAAACAACAGGCTACGGTCTTTTCAATACTCAGGATAGAGGCCGTCTTTTTGTTGGTCCCGGTGTTCCCGTTTATGAAGGTATGATTGTTGGCGAATGCGCAAAGAATGAGGACATTGTTTGTAACGTTTGTAAGAAAAAACAGATGACCAACACTCGTGCTTCAGGCAGTGACGATGCGCTCCGCCTTGTTCCTCACACAGTTCTTTCCCTTGAACAGTCTATGGAATTCATCGGTGATGATGAGCTTTTAGAAGTAACACCCGAAAGCATTCGTTTGAGAAAGAGAATTCTTTCAAAAGAAAAACGAATGAAACAACAGTTCGGGCATAAATAATTAACTGATAGTTAAGAAGTAAAGAAACTGAAAGCAAATTGCTTTTGGTTTCTTTTGTTTTTTAGTATTGACAACGTTGTCTATTTGTGATAGACTACAAGCGTGGTCTATTTACTATAGACATTTGAAGGAGGTTCTTTTATGGCAGAAATTAAATTAGGTATGGTTGAAGGTCGTTTTGCAGATATTGTCTGGGAAAATGAACCATTAACAACAAAAGAACTTGTTTCCTTTTGTGAAAAGGAGCTTAACTGGAAAAGAACAACTACATATACAGTTTTAAAGAAGCTTTGTGAAAGGGGAATTTTTAAAACAGAAAACAGTGTAGTAACAGCACTTATTTCCAAAAATGAGTTTTATGCAATTCAGAGTGAAAAATTTGTTGATGAAACATTTGCAGGGTCTTTGCCTGCGTTTGTTGCTGCGTTTACTTCAAGGAAAAAGCCCAGTGAAAAAGAAATTGAAGAGATAAAAAGAATGATTGATAAGTTTTAAAAGGTGGGCGAAATATGAATGATTTATTTTTAACCCTTGTTAATATGAGCATTACTGCTACTTGGGCAGTTTTAGCATTTACTATTCTGCGACCGCTTTTAAGGAAAGTTCCCAAATGGGTTAATTGTCTTTTGTGGGGAGTTGTTGGTTTAAGGCTTTGTCTGCCCTTTAGCTTTGAGAGTGCATTGAGCCTTATTCCGTCAGCAGAAACAATTCCAACGAATATCACTGTTTCAAGCAATCCGCAAATTGATACAGGTGTTGATATTGTTAATAATGTTGTGAACCCTGTTATTTCAAATGCAGTCGCACCTGACCCGAGTTACAGTGCAAATCCATTGCAGGTTGTAGTTGGCATAGCTTCATATATCTGGGTTATAGGTTTAATCTTGATGGTGCTCTACAGCGTTGTTTCTTTTGTGGTATTAAAGAAGAAGGTATCTGCATCGGTTCTTTATAAAGATAATATTTATTATTGCGATGATATAGAAACACCGTTTATTTTAGGAATAATTAAACCTAAAATCTATGTTCCGTCAGGCTTGAATGAACAAGATTTAGAATTTGTTTTAGAGCACGAAAAGTCACATTTAAAGCGTAAGGACCATATTATAAAACCGATTTCATTTTTGATTTTGTCGGTTTATTGGTTTAACCCTGCGATATGGCTTTGGTATATTTTGCTTTGCAGAGATATTGAATCCGCTTGTGATGAAAAGGTAATCAAAAATTACGATGTTGACTCTAAAAAGCTTTATTCTACGGCATTGTTAAATTGCAGTACAAACAGAAGAATGATTATGGCGTGTCCCGTTGCTTTCGGTGAGGTTGGAGTTAAAGACAGAATTAAGTCAGTTTTAAATTACAAAAAACCTGCATTCCGGGTTATTTTGGTTGCAGTAATAATAAGCCTTGTTTTAGCAATTTGCTTTATGAGCAATCCGATAAATGATAAGGTGAATAGGATTTTAAATGAAGACGGCTATGAGGTTTTTAGTGCAAAGGAACAGAATATTTCTTTTTATTTCACTTCTTGGATTTTAACTGACGAAATGTTTGAACGAGATGGAGTTTACAGAGTTCGTAATCGTGATATTATAAACGACTGTGTTATATTCAGATTCAAGGAAGTCCACAGTCACGATGATATGTTTACCTTAACCTTTGATGTAACATATGATGATGTACCCGATGATGGTACAATTTATGTTGTGAGTGCAAATCAGTTTGAGGGTGGCATAGAATTAGGCGATGAAATAAGAGTGTCAGACCCATTTGGTGAAATCAGTGATGATGGCACATACTCTTCATATTGTCATTCTATAGGTCCGGGTACAGAGTTTTGTTTCTCCGTTCCTAAAGCTTGGTTTGAAAACAGACGTGATAATAAAATTGTTGTAAATTTCAATGTGTTAGCAGTTGTTTATGAGAAATCTAAACCTAAAGATAACAGCTCCTCAATTGGTATAATCGGCGGAGCAGACGGACCTACTTCGATTATCGTTTCAGATAAAAATGATGAAAAAGAAATTAAGAAATTACAAGATAAATACCCTCATTTCTTTGGTTTGGATACTGAAAATGGTGTTACAGTTTATGTTACAAAGCTCAGCCAGGATAATTTTGAATGTTACCTTGCTTCAAGATCAAAAATAGACCCTCAAAGAATTATGCACTTTAATAACTTTGCAAGTATCGAGGAAATGAAGCTGATACTTTCAACATATAATCTTGCTAATGAAGATGTTACTGTTGAACCATTTCAGCATGTTTTATCAAGCTACATTGGTGATGATAGCGAGTATGACTCAACTAATATCAGCTTGCTTTTAGGCTTGAATTCTTATAGCGATGATTTAGGAGAATTAACTCATATATACGGCAATTATTATAGAGCGCGTATAGATTCAAAAAGTGAATTTCAGGTATATGGCTTATACTATAAAGATAAAAAAGCTGAAGGCTATCTTTTGGTTGACAAAATAAGAACTATACCTCTGCAATTTGTTGTTCAGGACGAAACTCTGTATTATACAAGTGAGGGCAGACTTAAAAGTGTAAGCTTGAACGATGATTTCAGGGTTACAGTTTATGCAAATGGTATATATTCAGCTGATCAAAACTATGCTATTGAAAGAATTGAATTAGTTCAGGATGGAAAAATATATTGTAAAGCTGATAGGTGGGGAGAAACCGAAGAGACCCAAAACAACAGAGAAACAGTATATCTTGCAATAAAAACCGATAACAGCACTTATGATGAGATTTCAAAAAATGATATTCCTGCAGATAAGACTCAATTTGATGAAATTTTATCCAATATTAAATTCACATTAAATACTGATTTTGAAAATATATTGGTCAAAAACTTCAGAATCAGATATACACCAACAGGCAATATTGAGGATGCCATATTTAATGTCTGGGTATATAACGGAACAAAAGCAAATGAGGATTTATGGATTGAAGGAAATATTATTATTACTTTCGATAACACCGCATTCTTTAATGTGATAAATGAAGAAATAGTTTTGCTTTCGGAATATAATCCCAAAGAGAACGGCAGTATGCAGACCATAGATGAAATTATTGAAAAAGCAGAGCTTTCTATTCTTCAAACTAAAAATATAGATAAAACCGAACTGCAACCGGAATATTATCTTTTAACTATGGATGAAGAAAAGTATGTTGAGTATGTTGCGAATTCAGATTTTGGAGTTGATTATTTGCAGGAGAAAAACGGAAAGTTTGTTTCTTCCTCAAAGCCCGATGATTTAACCCCTCAATCATATCAATTGTTAAACAAGATATATTTTATACTTGTTCCGCATTACAAAAAAGAAGGAATTCAAAGCTTCGTTTTTGAAGAGAGTGAATCTTTAGTTTCAAGTAATTATAAAGTATTGTTGTTTGATAAATAAGTATATAAAAAATAAGAATCCGTTTAGCAGAGATATTCTGTTAAACGGATTCTTATGTTAAAATAAAAAAAGAAGAAAAATTTGAAATTTTTTGTAATAAAACTCCTTTTTATGTTTCTAATAGGTGAAAATACCAAAAGGTTGAAGCGAATTCATTACATATATAATACAAAACGAAAGGGGTGACGGCTTTGGATGATTTAGAAAGAATCTGTAATCTGCATTATAAATATGTGAAAAGCTATGCTTTGTCTTTATGCCTTAATGAAGCTTTTGCAGAAGATATAACTCAAGAAACATTTTATAACGCAATTAAAAAGATTGATGGATTTAAAAATGACTGCAAAATTGAAACATGGCTTTGCAGTATCGCAAGAAATATTTATCTGAATTCAAAGAGGAAAAAGCAAGCGGAAAATATTTTAGATTATCCCAATTTAGTTGCAGACAGCAACATAGAAGAAAATGCTATAAAAAATGAATATGTAAAAAGAATTTTAGCCGAAGCCGTAAAACTAGAAACGCCCTATAAAGAAGTTTTTTATATGAAAACCTTGGGAGATATGCCATACTCAACTATTGCAGATGTTTTCGATAAAACAGAAAATTGGGCGAGAGTTACATATTTCAGAGCAAAAAAACAAATTGAAGAAAGGATGAGTGACGGTGAGTAAAGAAAACTGTTCTTTAATAAAAGATTTATTACCGCTCTACATAGATGACCTTTGTAGTAATGAATCTACAGAAATAATAAAAAATCATTTGGAAGCTTGCTCTGAATGTAAGAAAGAATACGAGCAATTAACAAATCAACCCGAAATAAAAGCTATAAATGATGATTCAACAGAATTGATAAAAGGAGTTGGTAATATGTTTAAAAAGGATAAGAAAAAAGCGATAATAAAAACTGTTTCAATATTCTTAGTTGTGCTTGTTTTATTAGGAGTGTTTGCATTCCTCAAAGTGCCGTTGATGCTATATAAAATTGAATTTGATAAAGGTCGTTACAGCGGTGTTACAGATACTTGTCAGGTATGGGAAAGCGGAGATAGTTCAATCAGCAATTACAGTAACGAATATTTTGATTTGTATATAAATCAAAATATTGGTGAATACAAAGAAAAAAAGACAGAAAAAACATATATTCTTGATTTCGGTAAAGGTAAAAATATTGTTATCTATGATGAAAATCAGGGCGTGCCGATTCCTAAAATGGATGAGCATAAAAAATATTTTAACCAGTCTTTAAAATATCCTATTGTTTATTCTTTTGCTAAAAAGGGGATAGAAAATTATGGCTACAGCACAGATATTGCGGTTCCTTATAATTACAAAATGTTAAAAGATTTTCTTTCAAGCGACCCACCGGAAACAAAGCTTTTCTGTTCATTTGAGGATTACACAAAAGCTTGTGCTTATTATTCAAGTATGGCAATATCAGTATTGCCGATGGGTAACGGTAGCTCCCATTATATCGTTTCCGAAAATGAAGTGGCGGTAGCACAAGGACACTATATTCTGGCAGAAGATAATTCCGAAACATATCTTTTGTATTTTCAGTCTAAAGAAGATTTAAGCAAAATTTATGCAATTAAGCTTGCAGGCTTTACCAAAGAAGAAGCACAAGACATTTTTAAATATGCAGTGATTAAATAAAAAGCAAACCCGTAGCATAAATGCTACGGGTTAACTTTTTGGAGCTGGAAACGTGACTCGAACACGCGACCTGCTCATTACGAATGAGCTGCTCTACCAACTGAGCTATTCCAGCAAATTTTTATTTCAAATACGAATAGTATTATATATAAAAGTCATTTGTTTTTCAAGTGTTTTTATTCATTTTAACAAATTTCAAATTTAGAAAAAATATTGGTGTTTTACTATTGACTTTAGCACTTTAGTGTGCTACCATATGAACACGTTTTTTAAAACACCAAATATACGAAAGGAATAACTTTTTCTTTTAGAAAAGGTTGTAGGTCAAAAATATGACACCTTTAAAAAATAATGATGTTACGGAGCTTTACAGAGCAATATTAAGCCTTGAAAATGAAGAGGATTGCGCTTTGTTTTTTGAGGATTTATGCACTATTAATGAAATAGTATCTCTTTCCCAGCGGTTGAGCGTTGCAAAGAAGCTTGACGAAGGAAAAACCTTTTCTGCAATTACTGCGGAAACAGGCGCCAGCTCTGCAACTATCGGCAGGGTTAACCGTTGCCTTTCTTATGGTAATGGTGGCTATAAAAAGATAATTGAAAAGCTCAAAGGGGGAGAGGGCAAATGAGTATTGATTTTTCTGTTCTTAACCCCACCGAAAGAATTATTTTTGAGCTTCGCAGTCTTTATACAAAGTTCGGCTACAAGCCTTTTAAAATGAGCAAGTTTGAGGAATATGATTTATACGGCAGTAACAAGGATTTCCTTGTTAGTGGAAATTGTATCACCTTTACCGATACCGACGGCAGACTCCTTGCTTTAAAGCCTGACGTAACCTTTTCAATTATTAAAAATCTTGATGACTCCGTTAAGGGTGTTCAAAAGGTTTATTATAATGAAAACGTTTACCGCGAAAGTAAAAAAGCAGGCGGTTTCAGCGAGATTATGCAGACAGGTATCGAGTGTATGGGTGATATAACCGATGACGATGTTTGCGATGTTATTATTCTCGCCGCTCGCAGTCTTTATGCCATAAGCGAAAATTATGTTCTTGATATTTCCCATCTCGGTCTTTTAAGCGGTATTTTCAATGCTATGGAGCTGAATGAGAGCAACAAAACCGACCTCCTTTTAGCTATTGCAGAGAAAAATGCAGGTGCTATTAAATCACTTTGCGAAAGCTTTTCTGTTGGTGAAGCGCTTCAAAATATGCTTTTGGAAATTATGAATGCCTGCGGTAAACCCTCCGAGGTTCTCAAAAAAATCGGTGCAGTTGCGGTTAATTCAGAAATGCAGAATGCGTTTAACGAGCTTTCAAAGGTTTGCGAAAAGCTTATTGATGCAGGCTATGAAAAGAATATAAACATTGATTGTTCACTCGTTAACGATATGAACTATTATAACGGTATTGCTTTCAAGGGCTTTGTTCATGGAGTTCCTGCAAGTGTTCTTTCAGGCGGAAGATATGATAAGCTTATGGAACGAGTTAATAAAAAAGCCGGTGCAATCGGCTTTGCGGTTTATCTTGATGAGGTTGACAGACTCCTTGAAAATAAAGAAGATACAACCGAAAATGCAGACGACGGTTGGCTCAATGTAGCCCTTCCCAAAGGCAGACTTGGTGAAAAGGTTTATGCTATGTTTGAGAGTGCAGGGTTTGAGTGCCCTCAGATTCACGAGAAAAACCGCCGACTTATCTTTGAAAATGCAGAAAAGAAAGTCCGCTATTTCTGGGTGAAGCCCTCTGATGTTGCCATTTATGTTGAGCGCGGTGCTGCAGATATCGGCGTTGCAGGTAAAGATATCCTTCTTGAATATGCCCCCGATGTTTATGAGCTTCTTGATTTAGATATGGGTAAATGCAGAATGTGCGTTGCAGGTAAAAAGGAATTTACCGATAACGGCACAAGCACTTTGAGAGTTGCAACAAAGTTTACAAATATTGCAAAAAGCTATTATGCAGATAAATGCCGTGATATTGATATAATCAAGCTTAACGGCTCAATTGAAATTGCGCCTATTTTAGGTCTTTCTGATGTTATTGTTGACATTGTTGAAACAGGTGCAACACTTCTTGAAAACGGTCTTGAGCCTAAAGAAACAATTGTAGGAATAAGCGCAAGACTTATTTCAAATAAAGCAAGCTATAAATTCAAATCCAATATAATTGACAAACTTAAAGAATCTTTAGATGTAATCGTGAGGGAAAAACAGTGATTAAAATATACAAGCGCAGCGAAATCTCAACAGAAGAAATTCTCGAAAGAAGCGAGCAGACAATTGATGTTGAGGGTATTGTTGCTGATATTATAAAAAATGTTCGTGAAAACGGCGATAAAGCACTTGTTGAATACAGCAAGAAATTCGATGGTGCAGTTGATGATATTCTTGAGGTAACAAAAGAAGAAATCGAAGATGCTTTAAATCAGGTTGACAGCGAGCTTATCGAAATTTTAAAGCAGGCAAAAGAGAATATCACCGCTTTCCATTCAAGGCAGGTTCGCAATTCCTTTGTTATCAATGATAATGCAGGGGTTATAATCGGTCAGAAGGTATTACCCATTGAAAAGGTAGGTCTTTATGTACCCGGTGGCACAGCCTCTTACCCCTCATCAGTTCTTATGAACTGTGTTCCTGCAAAAATTGCAGGTTGCTCTGAAATTGTTATGGTAACACCTGCTAAAGAGGGTAAAATCAAGCCTGTTATTCTTGCGGCGGCAAGTATCGCAGGGGTAGACAGAATCTTTAAAATCGGTGGTGCTCAGGCGGTTGCTGCTTTAGCTTACGGAACAGAAAGCGTACCCAAGGTTGACAAGATTGTCGGTCCCGGTAATGCTTTTGTTGCTGAAGCTAAAAAGCAGGTTTTCGGCACAGTAGATATTGATATGATTGCAGGTCCCAGTGAAATTCTTGTTGTTGCTGACGGAACAAATAACCCTGCTCATATTGCGGCAGATTTGCTTTCTCAGGCAGAGCACGATAAAATGGCTACCGCAGTTCTTATTACAGATTGCGAAGAGTTTGCAAATAAAGTAAGCGAACAGCTTGAAATTCAGATTCCTCAGCTTCCCAGAGCAGAAATTGCCCGTTGCTCAATTGATATAAACGGCAAGATTATTATTACAGATTCACTTGTTGAAGCTATGGAAACCTCAAATATCTTAGCACCCGAGCATCTTGAAATCTGTGTTGATAACCCCTTTGAATATTTGGGCTATGTTAAAAATGCAGGCTCTGTGTTCCTCGGTAAAAATTGTCCCGAAGCTCTCGGTGACTATTTTGCAGGCCCTAATCACACCTTGCCCACAAGCGGTACTGCTAGGTTTTCAAGCCCTCTTTCAGTTGATGATTTTGTTAAGAAAACTCAGTTTTCATATTTCAGCAGAGAGGCACTTAAAGATGTGGGCGATAAAGTGGTTCGCTTTGCTACCGAAGAAGGTTTACACGCTCACGCAAAGAGTGTATCGATAAGAGGGGAAGAGTAATCCAATGAGCAAATTCCTTGACGAAAGATATAATTCTCTTGCGGCGTATGTTCCCGGTGAACAGCCTCAGGATAAAAAATATATAAAACTCAATACTAACGAGTCGCCATATCCGCCAAGTCCCGAAACATTGGAGATGGCGAATAAAGGTGAAGCAGAGCTTTTAAGACTTTACCCCGATCCCGATGGTAAAATCCTTACTAAAAAGCTTGCAGATCTTTATGGTGTGGGAACAGAAAATATTTTCCTTGCAAATGGTTCGGATGATATTCTGAACTTTTCATTTATGGCTTATTGTGCCAACGGCAGAAAATCATATTTCGCCGATATAACTTATGGCTTTTATAGTGTTTTCGCAAATCTTCACGGCTCCGATTATACAGAAATTCCTTTAGAAGAGGATTTTTTAATTGATTATGAAAAATTCTGCGGTGTTGACGGCGGTGTGTTCATTGCAAACCCCAATGCACCAACAGGACTTGCTTTAAGCCTCGAAGAGATTGAAAAGGTTATTAAATCAAATCCCGATAATGTTGTTGTTATTGACGAGGCTTATGTGGATTTCGGAGCAGAAAGTGCAGTAAATTTTGTTAAGAAATACGATAATCTTTTGGTTGTGCAGACATTCTCAAAATCCCGTTCAATGGCAGGTGCCCGTTTAGGCTTTGCTATTGGTAGTAAAGATATTATCAATGACTTGCACAAGCTTCGCTATTCAACTAACCCATATAATATAAACCGCCTTACACTTTCTTTGGGTGCGGCGGCAGTTGATTCTCAGAGTTATTACACAGATAATTGCAAAAAGATTATTGAAACAAGAGCTTACACAACAAAAGAACTTGAAGCACTCGGCTTTGAGGTTTTACCGTCTAAAGCAAACTTCGTTTTTGCAAAATCAGAGAAAATTGATGGCGAAGAGCTTTATCTTAAGTTAAAAGACAAAGGCGTTCTTGTCCGCCATTTTACAAAAGAAAGAATCAAGAATTTTAACCGCATTACTATCGGTACTGCCGAGGAAATGCAGATTCTTATTGAAAAAATCAAAGAAATTATGGAGGCAGTTTAAATGCGTATAGCAGAAATTAAAAGAAAAACTGCAGAAACAGATATATATGTTAAGCTTAACCTTGACGGAACAGGTGAATGCGATATTGATTCAGGTATTGGATTTTTTGACCACATGCTTGTTCTTTTTGCAAAGCATTCAAGGTTCGATTTAACTGTTAAATGTTGCGGTGATATCTGGGTTGACGGTCACCATACAACAGAGGATATCGGTATTGCTCTCGGTCAGGCTTTTAAAGAAGCCATTGGCGATAAAAGAGGAATCCACCGCTACGGAAGCACAATTCTTCCTATGGATGAAGCTCTCATTCTTTCTGCGGTTGATATTTCAGGCAGGGCATATCTTCAGTATTATATGAATATTCCCGCACCAATGGTAGGGGATTTTGATACGGAGCTCTTAAGAGAGTTTTTTGTTGCATTTGCATTTAACAGTGCAATCACTCTTCACATTAAACAGCTTGACGGAGTGAATTCTCACCATTTAATTGAGGGTGCATTCAAATCCGTTGCCCGTACTCTTAAAAAGGCTGTTGCCATTGACGAAACAATGAAAAACGAGATACCCTCATCCAAAGGAGTTTTATAATGGTTGCAATAATTGACTATGGCGTTGGCAACTTGTTTTCTCTTCAATGCTCGCTTAAGAAAATTGGTGTTGAAGCAGTTGTAACAAGTGATGAAAATGTAATAAAAGAGGCAGACAGAATAATTCTTCCGGGTGTTGGTGCTTTTGGTGATGCGGCGAAAAAGCTTCGTTCATCAGGTCTTGTTGAGCTTATTACAGAAGAAGCTAAAAACGGAAAGCCATTTTTAGGAATCTGCCTTGGTATGCAGTTGCTTTTTGAAAAAGGCTTTGAATATGGTGAACATGAGGGTTTAGGCTTCCTTAAGGGTAATGTAATACCCTTAGAAAACAAAATTCCCGAAAATCTTAATATTCCCCATATGGGATGGAATGCCCTTGATTTTGTAGGGGAGAAAAGCCCGATTTTTAAATATATAAACGATGGTGATTTCGTTTATTTTGTTCATTCATTCTATGCAACCGATTGTGACGACTCTGTTATTGCCACATCCGAATACGGCATACCCGTTACTGCGGCAGTTGGTAAAGGTAATATATTTGGTTGTCAGTTCCACCCCGAAAAAAGTGGAGATGTAGGTCTTTCGATTTTGAAAGCATTCTGTGAAATATGAGGTAATACAATGAAAATTTTTCCCGCAATTGATTTATATGAGGGTAAAGCTGTCAGACTTTTAAAGGGTAACTATAACGATTTAACGGTTTATTCCGAGAATCCTATTGAAATTGCAAAGGATTTTGAAAGTCAGGGCGCAACCGAGCTTCACACAGTTGATCTTGAGGGCGCTCGTGACGGCGGAACACCCAATATTGATATAATAAAAAGCTTTGTTGAAAACACTTCTTTGAATGTTGAGGTGGGCGGCGGTATTCGTTCAATGGAAACTGTTAAAGCCTATCTTGATGCAGGTGTAAGTCGTGTTATTTTAGGTACTGCGGCAGTAACCGATGAAGAGTTTCTTAAAACTGCCGTTGCAACCTACGGCGATAAAATCGCAGTCGGAGCAGATATAAAAGACGGCAAGGTTGCCATTAAAGGTTGGGTTGAAAAATCCGAATACGGCACATTCGAGTTCTTTGAAAAACTCCAGAAAATCGGTGTTTCAACTGTTATCTGCACCGATATTTCCAAGGACGGCGCAATGCAGGGGACAAACAGAGAGCTTTATAAAGAGCTTTCCGAGAAATTCAGCGTTAATATAATTGCATCGGGCGGAGTTTCAACTCTTGATGATATAACCGCACTTAACAAAATGAACCTCTTCGGCGCAATTATCGGCAAAGCCTATTACACAGGTGCAATTAAAATTAGCGAGGCATTGGAGGCGGTAAAATGATTACAAAAAGAATTATTCCTTGCCTTGATGTAAGAAACGGAACTGTTGTTAAAGGTACGAATTTCAAAGACCTTAACGAAATTTCTTCACCGGTTGAGTTAGCAGAGTATTATAGCTCTCACGGTGCAGACGAGCTTGTTTTCTATGATATAACGGCATCATCCGACGGACGCAAACTTTTTACAGATATTCTTACCCAGACCGCTTCAAAGGTTTTTATTCCTTTGACTGTTGGCGGCGGTATCAACACTCTTGATGATTTTGACAGAGTTTTAAAATGCGGTGCAGATAAAGTCAGCGTTAACTCGGGTGCAATAAGAAATCCTGGTTTAATTCACGCGGCGGCAGAAAAATACGGCGATCAATGTGTTGTTCTTTCCGTTGATGTAAAGCGTGTTGACGGACAGTTCAAGGTCTTTGCAAAGGGCGGAAGAGAGAATACAGGTCTTGATGCACTTGAATGGATTAA
>JAZSNR010000084.1:0-5551 GCA_045536495.1 Acutalibacteraceae bacterium | reverse complement strand
TTAAGAAAATTCGGTACTGCAAACGTAACCTTTTTTTCAATTCTTTTGACTGCAGTAGGACTTTTGGGCATAAGCGTTTCCCCAAACATTATTGTTATGATGGTTTGTGCCATAATAATGTGTTATGGTCAAGGCGCAATTGATACAGGTCTTAATAACTATATCTCACTTCACTACGAAGCAAGGCATATGAATTGGCTTCATTGCTTCTGGGGTGTCGGTGTTACAATCAGCCCATTGATTATGTCATTATTTCTTGATGGTGAAAATGGTAGCTGGAGAAATGGTTACAGAATCCTTGCTTTAATGCAAATTTCTATTGGAATTTTAGTTGCACTTTCACTAAAAAAATGGAAAAAGCTTGAAAAATCAGGTCTAAAAGAAGAAGTTATCGAAGAAAACGAAAAGCATAGCATAATTGATATTCTCAAATTAAAAGGTGCATTAACAAGCATACTCTCCCAGGGTCTATATTGCAGTATGGAATTTTTAATCGGTACATGGGGCGCAAGCTTCCTTGTTAACACCTACGATTATTCACCCGATGTTGCAGCAAGATGGGTTTCTCTTTACTTTGGCGGTATAATGCTCGGAAGACTTATATCAGGATTTATTTCCATAAAAGCAAGCGACAATACCCTCATCAGAGGCGGTATAATAACCGCATTGTTCGGAATGGTGCTTCTTGCATTACCATTAGGAAGCATTTCTGTTGCGGGATTACTCTTAATCGGTATCGGCTTCGGTCCGATTTTCCCAAGTATTCTTCACAACGTTCCAGACAGATTTGGTGCAAAATATTCCGCTGACCTTACAGGCTTCCATATGGGTGGTGCCTATGCTATCGGTTTTGCAGTTCAGCTTATATTCGGCTTTATTGCAACGGCTACCACCTTTAAAATTACACCATTTGTGCTTTTAGGCTTTATCATTCTTTTATTCACGGTTAATGAAATCACAATAAAAACAATCAACAAATCGAGGTCAATTAAATGAAAACTGCTTTAATTTTAGAGGGTGGCGGTATGAGAGGTCTTTATACCGCAGGAGTTCTTGATATTCTTATGAAAAACAACATTTATACCGATGTTGCTGTTGGTGTTTCTGCAGGTGCATTGTTTGGCATAAATTATAAATCAAAGCAAATCGGAAGAGTGCTCAGATATAACATTAAATATGCAGGAAACCCATCTTACACCGGTTGGAAATCACTTTTAAAAACTGGAAACCTTATGAATAAGGAATTCTGGTTCGAGGATATCCCCTTCAAGCTTGACCCGATGGACTGCGAAACATATCGAAATAACAAAACAGAGTTTCACGCGGTTATAACAAATCTTGAGAACGGAAAAGCGGAATATAAAAGTATTTTCGATTTAGAAAACGAAGAATGTATGGAATATTTAAGAGCATCAGGCTCATTACCCTTTTGCTCCAAACCCGTTGTTGTTAAAGGTGTGCCATATCTCGACGGCGGTATTGCAGACAGTATTCCCTTAAAAGAATATTTTGAAAAGGGCTACGATAAAGCAATCGTTGTTCTCACCCGCCCTGCGAATTACCGCAAAAACGGTGGTATTCACGGAGCAGGTTTATTCTATAAAAAATATCCTGAATTTGTTAAAACGCTTTCAAACAGAAATCAAGTATACAACGAGCAATGCGCTTATGTTGAAAAGCTTGAAAAAGAGGGTAAAATTGTTGTTATTCGACCAAGTGAATTTGTTGATATTTCAAGAACAGAAAAAGACAGAGCAACTCTTCAAAAAATGTACGATTTAGGCGTTAAAGACGGTAAAAACAAGCTTGAAGAAATCAAAACTTATCTTAATAAATAAGGTGATATTATGGCAGAAAGAACAATTTACAAGCACGTTGCAGTTATAGGAATTGACGGTATGGGTAATTTCAACACCCTTACCGAAACCCCTAACCTTAATAAAATCTTTGAAAACGGCGCAACAACAAACTATGGTCTTTCAATGGACCCTACTATCAGTGCAGAAAACTGGGGTGCCATGCTTCTTGGAGCAGAGCCCATTGTTCACGGGCTTACAAACAGCAAAATCAGTCACCACGACCACAAAAGCGAAGTTCTCCCCTCTTTGTTTAAGAGAATTTATAATTCTATTCCTAATGCAAAGCTTTATTCCTATTGTAACTGGAATCCCATTAACATCGGCTTAATTGAAAAAGATATTCCCGTCGAGAAATACACAAACGGAAACGATGCGGAATTAACCGATGAAATTATTAAAATAGTTAAAGAAAAGCCAACTTTCTTGTTCGTTCATTTTGATGAAACAGACGGTTCAGGTCACAGAAACGGCTACGGCACGGAGAAACAGCTTGAAACAGTCAGATATGAAGATGAGCAGACAGGACGCATTTTCCAAGCTTATGAAGAAGCAGGAATAATAGACGATACCCTCTTCATTGTTATTGCTGACCACGGCGGATTTGAACATAGTCACGGTGGTTATTCCGATACAGAAAAATACATTTTCTTCGGTGCAAGAGGTAAAGGAATAGAAAAATCCGATATCGAATATATGAGAACAGTCGATTTATATGCTATTGTTCTTTATGCTCTGGGAATCCAGATTCCCGAATATGATTTAAAGGGATTCTGCTCACAAGTTCCAACCGGAGTTTTCCCTGAGTATACGGGTAAATATGAAAGAATAATCGGCAAACCCTATCACCCCGAAATTAAACCAACACCCGATTACAATAGCGAAAAAGGCTTGAGTGCATTTATTCCAGAAGAAAGAACGAAGCTTGCTTTATTCTTTGATAACAATATGCTTGATGCGACAGGTAAAAACGAAGTTACCTCAACTGTGGGAACAGTTAAATACTATTCGGAGGGTGTTCGTGGTGCAAGAGTTGAGCTTGGCACAAACGGTCATTTTGTAATTGACGGCTTCAAGCTCGGAAGCGGTAGCTTTACTGCATCGCTCTGGATTAAAATTGACCGTGATTTAATTGACGAACCTGCCATCTTTGCCAACAAAAACTGGAGTGGCAGAAGATGCACCTGCGGTGTTCTACTTGCCTTAAGATGCTCAAATACCGCTCTTAACATCGGTTGCGGTGATGATGACTTCGATTTTGTAACTCCCTTCCCACCCGAAATTTCAACAGGTTGGGTTCACGCAATTTTTGTTGTTGACAAAGAAAACCGCAAGGTTCAAACCTACTATAATTTCAAGCTTTGCCACGAAACAGAGTTGGAGCCGCAATACCTTGTTGAGCTTGATAATATGCCTTTTACCATAGGTAACGACGCTCTCGGCACATATAATCAAGAATATCAAGCGCTTTATAACATAGACGATTTATTCTTCTTTGATGGTGCTTTCGGTGAAGAAGAAATCAGCAAATTAAAAGAATACTACGAAATATAGAATAAGCGATTAAAAGGATTTTATAATGCACAAAATCAGTATTAACAACGAAACAATACTTGTTCCTGACGGTGCGATTTTGTCCGATATTTTAATTAAATCGGACAAAAAGCTCCCCCACCTCTGCGGTGGCAAAGGAACTTGCAAAAAATGTTTGGTTTTAGTTAACGGCAAGAAAGAGCTTTCCTGCCAATACGAAATAAAATCAGACATAGATGTTGTTTTGTCTGAAAATGATGCTATATTTTCCGAAACAGGAGCAAATGAAAGCGGAACAATAACTGAAAACTGCTGTTTAGTACTTGATATCGGCACTACGACCCTTGCTCTTGCCCTTGTTTCTCTTGATGAAAAGGAAATTATAAAAGTAAAAACCGCCACAAACCCACAAAGAGCCTTTGGCGGTGATGTTTTAACACGAATCGAATATTGTAATAAAAATGGTGTTTCAGAATTACAGACACTTTTAATCAAAGAAATCAATAAGATGATTGATGAGTTTGTTGTCTGTTCAGTAAATACAATGTATGTTTCGGGAAACACAACAATGCTGCATCTGTTTTTCGGTGTTGACCCATCATCAATAGGTGTTGCGCCATATACCCCTGTTTTCCTTGAAAGCAAAAAAATAAAAGCCGTCGATATCGGCTTAAAAAACATTGAAAATGTAATTTCTCTCCCCTGCATTTCATCCTTTGTTGGCGCGGACTTGGTTGCAGGTGTAAATCATGCAAATTTGCCTAACAATAACAAATACAACTTATTAGTTGACCTTGGCACAAATGCAGAGATTGTTTTATATAATTCTGACTATCTATTATGCACCTCTGCGGCGGCAGGTCCTTGCTTCGAGGGTGCGAATATCACTTGTGGTATGAGTGCAACTGACGGCGCAATTTATTCATATTCAGCAGACGGAAGTTTTCAGACAATTAACAATAAAACACCCAAAGGAATTTGCGGAACAGGACTTATTGATATTATTGCCGTTCTTTTTGAAAAAGGTGTTATTGATGAAACAGGTTATATGGATTGTGAAGAATTTTTTATTACAGATTCCGTCAAACTGACCCAAAGTGATATAAGACAATTCCAACTTGCAAAATCTGCCGTTTATTCGGGCGTTTCAGCCCTTTTAAAAGAAAAGTCGATATCTTTCTCGGATATCGAAAACCTCTTTATTTCAGGCGGATTTTCGGCGAAAATCAATATAGAAAATGCAGTCAAAATTGGTCTGTTGCCAAAAGAATTAAAAGACAAATGCATTCCCATAAATAACAGTAGTCTTCTCGGTACTATTAAATACGCTTTAGAACAGAATGATTTATCTGTTTATACTAAAAATGCGGAATATATTGATTTGTCAACAAACAGTTATTTTAGTGATTTGTTTATTGAGAATATGGAGTTTTAAAAGAAAACCGGCATTCATTATGGACTGCTGGTTTTCTTTACTTTCATTTAACTTTAATACCCTTGCTTCTCAAGAATTCAACAAACGCATCACAAGATCCTATAGAAAAAGCATCTTTTCTGAATACATATATTAACTTCGCATCAGACTGCAATAAAATCAAGTTTTTGGTCTGGTTGCATTTTTTTATTTTATCGTATTCAAGCTTATTAACACCACCCGTTGAATTTGTGTGTTGTATAAATTCTTCTGTAACTATTGTTTTCACTTCAACAGGTCCACCGGAAAGCTCACTATCACGCTTTACCATAAGTTTAATTGACTGAAAATAAGTAAAAAGTCGCAAAAGAAGAAAAAATGGAACAAAAACAAACACGAACCAATTAGCTGAACCTGTTGTAATTAATAAAATCAAATTAATAATAAAAGAAACCAATAAAACAATATATGCAACAAACAAATAATTCCTACGAAAAAATATATAACCATACAATTCTTTGGCTAAATCTTTATTCCTAATGTAACTATTTTCAAATAAAATGTTCATATAATCACCGCCATTATACAATTCAATCAATATTAAAAACTCGATAAATTGGAATTTGCATAAAAAAGTCGCCAGTCACCAGTCGCCAGATGCCAGTTTTCGAAACAGAAATTGAATCATTCTAAATACTTTTAGTTTGGTTTAAACAAATTAAGAAGAATAAAGCTTTCGTTCCAATGC
>JAZSNR010000068.1:0-13487 GCA_045536495.1 Acutalibacteraceae bacterium | reverse complement strand
AAGAGCACAACAATTAAAGCCGATGGTTCTGATTCATATACCTGCAAGCTTTCATACTTCTGCAATACAGAAACTAATTATGCCGGTGTTTCTATTCGTACTAAAAATACAAATGGTGATGTTTCCGTAGCGTCTGATAATTTTTATTATATGAATACACCTGAAATTTCAAAAATCCAAAGACAGAGCAACGGAGATGTAAAATTAACTATAAATCAGAGTAATTACGATGATATTGGCTGGGATGGTTATTATATTTACAGAAAGGTTTATGGTGAATCTGAGTATGAAAAGATTGCTGAGGTTGATAGTCCCACAACTAAGTGGTATGGGCATAAAACAATCTATACTGACACCACAGCCGAAAAAAATGTAAAATATGTTTATTTGGTAAAGACCTTTAAAATTTATAAGGGCGAAACCTATGTAAGCTATTACGATAAACGAACAGTCCAATAAGCAACAAATCCTTTAGCATAATTTTATCGCCTCTCAGAACTCTGAGGGGCGATGTTTTTGTCAGCACTCTTGACTGTAAAAATATAATATGATAAAATTTTAATGTACTAATGTGATAGAAAATCTATCACCTTGAAAGGAGAATTTTTATGAAAATGGCAAAAAGGGTTCTTTCAATAATGCTGGCGATTATAACTCTCGTTTCAGTTGTCAGCGTATCTGCTGAAGCACTAAAGGTTACTGTGGGTGATAAGGATTACGGTTATATGGTGCCTGTAAATAATAAAGGTACTAAAGTGGTTTCAAGCGTAAAGCTTTATGGTAACTATGATTATCTTAATTTTTATATTAATGCCGAATATTCTTTTGAAACATACTTCTTTTATGAAATATATTCCGATAAAAAACTTACGAAGTGTGTTTATAGTGACTGTATAATAACTGAAGAGGATGGCACATATAATGCTTCTGAAAAAATTACATTAAAAGGAAAGTTTAGTTCAAAAACTTACTATGTGGTTACTTATGCAGGGAAGTATTATAAAAATAGTGATGAGATTATTGTCGATGAAAATTCAATGTGTCAGTTTAAAATGGTTGTTGACAGGTCTCCCTCGTATAAAGAAAAAATTGTTGCGCTTAAAAGCGTGAGCACCACGGTCAATGGACCTAAAATTACCTGGACAAAAATTTCAGGAACTTCAAAATACTATATCTATCGCAGAAAAATAACCGAAACAAAATGGACAAAAGTCGGTTCTGTGAGCGGTACGAAGAATACATTTACTGATACAAAAGCCAAAACAAAAGACGGAAACTACATTTATACTGTAAAGGGTATCGGTAAAAACAAAACCAATTCAAGATACCATTACGCCGGTATCAGATCTCTGTATTCTGAAGCTCCTGTATTGAGCACACTTAAAGTTATAGCAGATAATGTTATTTACCTTAAATGGAACGAAACATCATCTAAAGCAAGGTATACTGTATACAGAAAAGAAGTTGGCGGCAATTGGAAAGCAATTGCAAAAAATCTTTCAGGCACATCGTATAAAGATGCAACTGCCGTAAGCGGAAAGAACTATCAATATACTGTAAGAGCAACAAGAACTTCCGATTACGGAAATGCTGTGAGCGCATATTATCAGAATAGTGACAAGAAGATAAAGTATATTCCTGCTCCGGAGCTTGATGATCTTAATATCACCGAGGAAGGTGTAGTTGTATCCTGGGAGCTTGTTGAGGGTGCAACGAGTTATTCGGTTTTCAGAAAACCTCTCGACAGTGATGTTGCATGGACCCTCTTAGAAGAAGTTTCACCCGAAACCACAACTTATGTTGATACAACTGCATCATTGGCAGAGGGCGGATATCTTTACACAGTTCGTTCTATGGGTGATGGCTTTAGCGGTAGTTATTCTGCAGGTAAGGATTATCTCGTATTAGCTCAGCCCGAATTCGAGATTTCGGGTGAGGGAGATGGCGTGCATATTGAATGGGAAAAAGTTCCTTACGCAACATCATATCGCATATTAGAGCAGAATGAATACGGTAACTGGATTGTAAAAGCTAAAACCCAAAAGAACTATTACAATTTTTATCCAAAAAGCTATTACAATAAGACGCTTACTGTTTGTGCTTGTCGAACAGGTGGATTTTTAAGTACATATAAAACAGATGTTGAAGAAACGGTTTATTTCCCCGAAATAACAATCTATCTTGAGGAGCTTGCGGAATACACAAGTATTAGTTGGAGCACTACACCGGCAAATACGTATAGGGTTTACCGAAAACTCAAAGATGCTCCGGATGCGGAATATATACTTTGTTATGAGGGCACTGATAACGAATATCAAAATACTGATTGTGAAAATGATATTGCTTACACATATCAAGTTCGTGGCGTTTATAACAATGTTGAGCAGTATTCAAACCTTCATTCTGTTACCCACACAAGGTATACAACAGAAAAATATATAAAGAATTTCTATATTCGTAAGGATACAATCGCAAGCTCTTTGTTTAAAGGGAAGGTAGTAAACGATGTGGACTATGTTTTTGTGAAAGAAAAAACAAAAGCCGGCCAAAATATGTCCGAGGTTGTTTATTATAAATGCGAAGGACACTGGGATCAGGTATGTAGGAAAAACGACCATATTTTAGCAAGTAATTTGGATTTTGCAGATAGCCCGATAACCTTTTCCTATGCTGTGAGCGATGAAAATGGCTCAACTCCGCGTAATGGATATATTGGCAAAATAATGACTGAA
Source organism: Acutalibacteraceae bacterium (assembly GCA_045536495.1). Taxonomy (GTDB): domain Bacteria; phylum Bacillota; class Clostridia; order Oscillospirales; family Acutalibacteraceae; genus DTU089. The sequence goes on along the minus strand of JAZSNR010000068.1, from coordinate 10,755 downwards.
ACCTGCGCTATGCCTGAGCTGACAATTTCGCCAACAAGTAAAGGCTACAAGATATCATGGGAAGCGGTTGAGAACGCAGTAAGTTATGATGTTTCGGTGGATTTTGCAAAAAAGACCGATTACAAGAAAACTATTAAAGCAGATGGTTCTAAAACTTATTCTGTTAGCCTTACTGATGTGCAGTATAATTCAAACACAATTATTAAGGTCGCTGCAGTGCATAAAAACGGCAACAGAGCAACCAGACGAATCAATGATTATCGAGTTAATAAAGCTCCGGAGCTTGTTAAAGCGGGTGTGGTAAATGGCAATATAAAGGTGGTATGGGATGCACCGTATTATGATTATGATTTTGCTGTTCTAAGAAAAGCTGAAGGTGAAAGTAAATGGACCGTTTTAAGTAAAAAATATTATGAGGTTAAAGATTCTGTTACAATAAACGGTAAAGAGTATAAAGGATTTGTTTATACAGACAAAAATGCTAAAAAAGGCGTGAAATATACCTATACAGTAAGATGGTATAATCCACATACAAAGTCTTATATGAGTTATTATAATACAAAAGGCGTTTCAGCCAAACGATAACAAAACAACACACCCCACAGTTTACTCGTAAACTGTGGGGTGTGAACTTTTAAAATAATCAAACACCTGAATATGCGGAGAAACCGCCGTCAACGGGGATTATAACACCTGTTACGAATTTACTGTAGGTTTCGTCACTTAAGAAGAGGAGAGTGCCTGTAAGGTCTTCGGGAACACCAAATCTGCCGAGAGGGGTGTGGCCGAGGATTTTTTCGCTTCTGGGAGTGAGAGAGCCGTCTTCGTTATAAAGAAGAGCTTTGTTCTGATTTGTTGAGAAGAAGCCGGGAGCAATAGCATTAACTCTGAGACCTACTTCGGAGAAATGAACAGCCATAAACTGAGTGAAGTTTGAAATAGCCGCTTTCGCTGCAGAGTATGCAGGGATTTTTGTAAGAGGCTTGTAGGAGTTCATTGAGGAAATGTTAATGATTGTTGCGTTTTCCTTGCCCACCATATCTTTAGCAAAAACCTGTGTTGTAAGGAGTGTGCCGAGGAAGTTAAGGTTAAATACAAATTCAATACCCTTGGGATCAAGGTCGAAGAAGGTCTTAACATCCTCTGCTTTTTCTGTTAAATCGCAAAGCTGGAATTTTTCTTTTGTTGTGTTGCCGTTGGGGTGGTTACCGCCTGCACCGTTAATGAGAATGTCGCAAGTGCCGATTTTCTCGTTAATAAAGCTTCTTGCGTTTTCGAGGCTCTCTTTTTCGAGAACATTACATGCAACGCCTATAGCCTCAAAGCCCTCTGCTTTAATTTCTTCTGCAACTGCATTTGCAGATTCTTCTCTTAAATCAAGAACCGCAACCTTAACGCCCTGACGAGCAAGGTCCTTTGCAAAGCCACCGCAGAGAACTCCGCCGCCGCCTGTAACAACTGCAACTCTGCCTTTTAAATTTTCGTGATTAAACATTTTAAAAACTCCTTAATATTTTCTGATTGTTAAATCTGTTAAGTTTGCTTTTTCAAGGCACACATCAAGCGCATCTGCCGCCGCATCAAAAGCTGCGCGGTTAGTGGGGTAGGTGTAGTCATCTTTAAGCTGGTCTGCTGTTCCGCCTTCACCCTCAAGCTCCTTAAGACCCTCAAATACTTTAAGGTGGGGTTCAAGAGTAAGGAAATGGTCTCCGTCCTTATCTTTAGAAAATCTTGTGAGAAGCTCAACGATGTTGCCGTCTCCAAGACCTGCAGGACGAACCTTGCCACCATCATAAAGGCAGTCTTTAATGTGGAAATAGTCGATATAATCCTTTAAAAGCTCGTAAGCCGGGAGAATATCAACACCGCATTGAATAAAGTTTGACGGGTCAAAAATGCCTTTGATTTTACCCTCAAAGGTTTTGTATATTTCAAGGCAACGGGTTTCAATGTCGCCGTAAATATCTTTTTCGTTTTCGTGACAGCACCAGATTCCGTTTTCGAGAGAATATGTGCACATCTTATCAAGTCGTTCGAAAACCTCATCGCGATATTCTTCGAGGCTCTGTCCTTTAGTAAAGAAGAAGCTGAACATTCTTATTCTCTCTGTGCCGAGAATATTTGCAACCTCAACACAGTTTTTGAAATCCTCAAAATGAGGTGCAAAATCGTCTGTGATTTCAATTTTACCGTAGTGAGAACCGATAGCAGAAACTCCGATACCATTGTCATCAAGAATCTTTTTAAGCTCCTTTGCCTGCTCTACGGAATAGAGGGAAATGTTACCCTCGTCAAGTCCTCTTGGCTCAATATGAGTCATACCGTGAGCCTTTAAAGCGGCGATTTGTTCTTTTATTCCGCCACCTGCTTCATCTGCAAAGGCGGAAAGATAGAATGTTGCAGCCATTTTTATTACTCCTTTAAATTGTTTGTTAAAAATATGGTTTTATGATAAAAATATTTCCTTGTTTTTCAAAATGTATTTAGCAGTTAATCTGCAAAGCTCGTCGGAATCATAAATATTCGAAAATTCCTCGTCAACTTTACTAACAATTGTGTAGTCAATTGAAACCTCGCTGTCAGGGTCATACATTGGTAAAAGAGTTGCGTAATGCTCAATATACCTTCCTGCACCAACAGCATTTAATGCATCGGGAACAAGAGAAACAAGAGGTTCACCGTTGTTTTTGAAGAATGTGGAAAGACTTTTCTTCCCATCCTCGTCAAAGTATTCGAGAGAGTAAATATATTTCTTTTCTTGGGATAAAGAATTGAAGCTTTCCGTCATATCTGTTGCTTTTTCAAGGAAAACCTGAATATTCATAGCAACTGCGTGAAGAAGCTCAGTTTCTTCGGCGGATTTGAGCTTTTCCTCTGTCAAAACAGAATATTTTTCTCTCAAATCATAATCTCTTTTCCAGATTGCCGCTTCTTTTTTCAGCCTTTCACGACGTTCTTTTCCCGTTTTGAGAGCCTTAATCCAAAGTATTATTGCAAGAATTATTGCAGCTAAAAGTATTATCCAGTAATACCATTGAACTCCCCAGAGCATTTAATCACCCATTCTGTAAAGATTTGTAAATGTCACTCTTTTTGAGACCTGTTTCTTTGGCAATTTCCTTGGCGGCTTCGTTTTTGGACATTCCGCCCTCAACAAGCGTTTTCGCCATTTCAACTGCCGTTTCTATTGTGATTTCCTTTTCCTCATCTTCGGGTTTACCCTCAACAATGAGAACGTATTCACCCTTTGCACTTCCGTCCTTGTATTTTTCTGCTGCGTCAAAAAGGGTAGTGCGCTCAACATTTTCGTGGATTTTTGTAATTTCTTTAACCAAAGCAATGTTTCTGTTGCCCCAGTGTTTTGCCATATCAGCGAGAGTTGCCGCAAGCTTGTGAGGAGCTTCATAGAAAATCATTGTGCGCTTTTCGTTAATAAGCTCTTCTAAATGCTCTCTTCTGTTCTGTTTTGCTCTTGTAAGGAAGCCCTCAAAAGTAAATCTGCCCGAGGGCATACCTGAAATTGCAAGAGCCGTAACAAAAGCGCAAGGACCGGGAACAGCACAAACCTGAATACCGTTTTCGTGGCAAAGCTTTGTTAAATCTTCACCCGGGTCGGAGATTATTGGCATACCTGCATCGGAAACAAGCGCGCAGCTTTCACCATTTAAAAGGCGGTCAATGATTACTCCGCCTCTCTGAGCGCGGTTGTGCTCATAGTAGCTCACCATTGGCTTTTTAATGCCGAAATGGTTAAGAAGCTTTATTGTTACTCTTGTATCCTCTGCGGCTATAAAATCGCAATTTGAGAGCACCTCAACAGCACGGGGTGAAAAATCACCCAAATTGCCGATAGGTGTTCCTACAACATAAAGTATTCCTGCCATTATAAAACATTACCTTCCGCATCAAATAAAGGAAGCTTTTCAAGATAAATAATATCTTCTCTGTCTGCGGCTTCACCCTCTGCAAGAACTGCGAGAGCACCTGCATAATCTACCTCTGCCATTTCAATAAGCTTTTCAACTGCTTTGAGAGATTCGCCGGTTGAGATAACATCGTCAACAATAATAACCTTTTTACCTTTCATCTGCTCTGCTTCTGCAGTATCAAGGTAAAGGTGCTGTTCGCCCTCAGTTGTAATGGAGTTAACAATAACATCAAAAACACCTGTCATATAGAGCTTTGGTTTCTTTCTTGCAACAAAGTATTTCTTACCGCTCTGGCGGGACATTTCGTGAGCAAGGGGAATACCCTTTGCCTCTGCGGTTATTATGTAATCGAATTCGGGAGCTTTTTTAAGAAGCTCTTCTGCACAAGCAACTGTAAGCTCTGCGTCGCCAAACATAACAAAAGCACCAATCTGAAGCTTTTCGTTAAGAGGGCAGAGAGGAAGGTTTCTGTCAAGTCCTGCAATTTTCATTGAATGATACATTGTATCTCTCCTTTGTGGTGCACAAAAATACACCATTTTTCTACATTATAATTATATAATACAGGTAGAAAAAGTCAATAAGAAACAATGTTGAAAATAGTCATATATTATTGTATAATAGTTCCATATTTATATAAAAGGTGAGTAAAGTAATATGCATATTCCTACCTGTGAAACTAATGAACTTAATATTATCCCATTTGAAGAAGCGCTTTTAAAGGAAGCAGACGGGTCTTTTGAATATGATAGGGCAAAGTGGCTTTATGTTCCCAATGCCTATACAGAATATCGTTATATATTGGGCACAAGAGGGGAAAACCCTTTAATCTGCATCGGAATTAACCCCTCTACCGCAAAGCCCGATGACCTTGATAATACCCTGAAATCCGTTGAACGCGCTGCTGCATTCAATGGCTTTGACAGCTTTATTATGTTCAATGTCTATGCCCAAAGAGCAACTAACCCCAAGGATATGGACGGCTCCTTCAACGAATATTTACATAACGAAAATATGAACGCTTTTCGATATATTCTTTCTTCCTATGGTGTGGGCAAAACTCCTGCCGTATGGGCGGCTTGGGGCACGATTATAGAAAAAAGACCATATCTTATTCCCTGTGTAAAAGATATGATAAAAATCGGAAATGAATTCGGGGCAAAATGGTACACGGTTGGAAAACGCTCCGTTAAAGGACATCCCCACCATCCCTTGTATCTTAAAAACAATAGTCCTGTTGAGGATTTTGATATCGAAAGTTACATTTCAACACTTGAAAATATATAATCTGTGTTGACATATTGCGACAGAGTGTGTTAAAATTTTTATTTAGTATTTTATAAAAAAGGAATGAATTACTTTGCCTATTACAGATTTTCTTGTGATTAATGCAAATAATTACAAAAACGAGGTTGCTCTCGTTGAGATTAACCCTGAAATGCAGGGGAAAAGTCGCCAGACCTGGCGTGAATATTCTCTTATTGAAACAAATCCCTTTAACGTTGGCAGAACTGAGCTTACCTGGGGCGAGTTTGATAAAAGAGCAAACCGCTTTGCAAACCTTCTTCTTTCAAGAGGAATTAAGAAAGGGGACAGAGTTGCAATTCTTCTTATGAACGGAATTGAATGGCTTCCCATTTATTTCGGTATTCTCAAAACAGGTGCTCTCGCAGTTCCGCTTAACTACCGCTATACTGCGGAGGAAATCAAATATTGCCTTAAGCTTTCTGATAGCGATGTTCTCGTTTTCGGCCCTGAGTTTACAGGTCGTGTTGAGGAAATTGCCCATAGAATTCCCGATGTTAAATATACCTTCTACGTTGGTGAGGATTGCCCCACCTTTGCAGAAAGCTACGATAGATTAGTAACATATTGCTCATCCCATGCTCCCGGAATTGAAATTTCCGATGAGGATGAGGCAGCAGTTTACTTTTCATCAGGTACAACAGGCTTCCCCAAAGCTATTCTTCACGCTCACAAGAGCCTTGTTCACGCAGCTTTAACTGAGCAGAATCACCATTCACAGACCAGAGATGATGTTTTCCTTTGCATTCCGCCCCTTTACCATACAGGCGCAAAAATGCATTGGTTCGGCTCTCTTGTGGCAGGTAGCAAGGCAGTTCTTCTTAAAGGTACAAAGCCTGAGTTGATTCTTAAAACTGCAAGTGAAGAATTGTGCACAATTGTGTGGCTTCTCGTTCCGTGGGCTCAGGATATCCTTGACTCTATCGACAGCGGTGAAATTGATTTAAGCGAATACACACTCTCTCAGTGGAGATTAATGCACATTGGTGCTCAGCCCGTTCCCCCAAGCCTTATTAAGCGTTGGCTCAATATTTTCCCCCATCATCAGTATGACACAAACTATGGTCTCAGCGAATCCATCGGACCCGGTTGTGTGCATCTTGGTGTTGAGAATGTTCACAAGGTTGGCGCAATCGGTAAAGCAGGCTATGGTTGGGAAGTTAAAATCGTTGACGAAAATAAAAACACCGTTTCTCGCGGTGATGTTGGCGAGCTTGCAGTTAAAGGTCCCGGTGTAATGCTCTGCTATTATAAAGACGAAAAAGCAACCAATGAAGTTCTCCGTGACGGTTGGCTTTATACAGGGGATATGGCGCAGGAGGATGAGGATGGATTTATTTTCCTTGTTGACCGTAAGAAAGACGTTATTATCTCCGGCGGTGAAAACCTTTACCCCGTACAGATTGAAGACTTCCTTCGTAAGCACGATAAAATCAAAGACGTTGCAGTTATCGGTCTTCCCGATGCCCGTTTGGGTGAAATTGCGGCGGCAATTATCGAGGCTAAAGAGGGCGAATCTCTTACAGAAGACGATATTAACGACTTCTGCTATGATTTGCCAAGATACAAACGTCCCAGAAAGCTTATTTTCGCAAAGGTTCCCCGTAACCCCACAGGTAAAATCGAGAAACCCAAGCTTCGTGAGATGTATTGCGGTGAAAGCCTTGTTGCTTCACAGAATGAAATTAATAAATAAGAGGTACATATAAAATGAAAAAATTGCTTTTAGGTAATGAAGCAGTTGCACGCGGTCTTTATGAAGGCGGTTGCAGAGTTGCTTCAAGCTACCCCGGAACACCCAGTACAGAGGTTACGGAGTGCATTTCTACATACGATGAAATAACAAGCGAATGGGCACCTAATGAAAAGGTTGCAATGGAAGTGGCTTTCGGTGCGGCAGTTGCAGGTGCGCGTTCATTCTGCGCTATGAAGCACGTTGGTCTTAATGTTGCTGCAGACCCTCTTTTTACATCTTCTTATATAGGTGTTAATGCAGGTCTTGTTGTGGTTGTTGCAGATGACCCCGGTATGCATTCTTCTCAGAATGAGCAGGATAGCCGTCACTATGCTCAGGCTTCAAAAATTATGATGCTTGAGCCCGCAGATTCCGATGAATGCCTTAAATATTCAAAAATGGCTTTTGAGCTTTCCGAAAAGTTTGATACACCCGTTCTTCTCCGTCTTACAACAAGAGTTTCCCATTCAAGAAGCCTTGCAGAAATTTCTGACAGAGTTGACAATGGTCTTAAGCCCTACGAAAAGAATGCTCCCAAGTATGTTATGGTTCCTGCCAATGCAAAGGTTAAGCACGTTGAGGTTGAAAAGAGAATTCTTAATCAAATCGAATATTGCGAAACTGAAGCAGTTGAAAACGATCTTAACAGTGTTGAATACAACGATAAGAAAATCGGTGTTATTACTGCAGGTATCTGCTACGAATATGCAAAAGAAGCTCTTGGTGATAAAGCATCTTACCTTAAATTAGGTTGCGTTTATCCTCTTCCCGAAAAGCTTATTAAAGACTTCTGCAAAGAATGCGAAACAGTTTATGTTCTCGAAGAGCTTGACGATTATATTGAAACTCATTGCCGTAAAATCGGTGTTGATGTAAAGGGTAAAAAAGAATTTACTCTTCTCGGTGAATATTCTCAGGGCCTTATCAGAAAAGTAATTCTTGGTGAAGAAAGTAAATCTCTTAAAGCAGATGTTGAAATTCCCGCAAGACCTCCCGTGCTTTGCGCAGGTTGCCCTCACCGTGGACTTTTCTATGCTCTTAAGAAGCTTAATGTAACAGTTAGCGGTGATATCGGTTGCTATACTCTCGGTGCTTCAAAGCCCCTTGGTATGATTGATACAGTTCTTTGTATGGGTGGTAGCGTGTCAGGTCTTCACGGCAGAAACCTTGCAGACCCAGAGCACGCAAACAAATCCGTTGCAGTTATCGGTGACTCAACCTTTATCCATTCAGGTGTTACAGGCCTTATTGATATTGCTTATAACAACAGCAATTCTGTTACAATTATTCTTGATAACAGCATCACAGGTATGACAGGTCACCAGCAGAACCCAACAACAGGCTTCAATATCAAGGGCGAGCCCGCAGCGGCAGTAAGCCTTGAAAAGCTTTGCGAGGCAGTTGGAATCAACAATGTTTTTGTTGTTGACCCCTATAACCTCGACGAATGCTATACTACTATTAAAAACGCACTTGACCTTAATGCTCCTGCAGTTGTTATTTCAAGAAGACCTTGCGCTCTTCTTAAAACAGTTAAACATAACCCACCCTTAAAGGTTAATAAAGATAAATGTAAATCCTGCAAAATGTGTATGAAAATCGGTTGCCCTGCAATCAGTATGAAGGACGGAAAAGCAGAAATCGACTTTACACAGTGCCTCGGTTGCAATGTTTGTTCTCAGCTTTGCAAATTCGGTGCTATTGAATAAGAAAGGAGAGAGCTAAAAATGAATAAAGCTATAATGATAGTTGGCGTTGGCGGTCAGGGAACACTGCTTGCAAGCCGTATTTTAGGTAGTGCTCTTCTTTCACAAGGGTACGATGTTAAGGTTTCCGAGGTTCACGGAATGAGTCAGCGCGGCGGCTCTGTTGTAACTTATGTTAAATATGGCGAAAAGGTATATTCTCCCGTTGTTGGCGAGGGCGAAGCGGACCTTATTCTTGCTTTCGAACAGCTTGAAGCGGCAAGATGGCTTTCCTGCCTTAAGCCCGATGGAAAAGTTATTGTGAACACACAGAAAATTGACCCTATGTCAGTTGTTATCGGTGATAGCGTATATCCCGACGGCGTTCTTGACGCAGTAAGAAATGCAGGCGCAGCAGTAGTTGAGCTTGATGCTCTTCCTCTTGCAGTAGAAGCAGGCTCACCTAAAGCTACAAACGTTGTTCTTATCGGCGCAATGGCAAAAAATACAGATATCCCCAAGGAAATCTGGCTCGATGCAGTTAAATCCTGCGTCCCCGAAAAATTCTTGGAAATGAACCTTAAAGCATTTGAGCTTGGTTATTCAAAATAAAATAACGAAAACAACAAACATCCACCTGCTTTGAACTGGCAGGTGGATATTTATTTCTATGAATAAATTTACTCATAATCATTGCAAAATATCGGTTTATATGGTAATTTAATATTAACAGGTAATTTCTGTAAATTGAAATGAGGTGTTACAATGAAAAAATTCAGTAAAATTATTGCAATTCTTCTCGTTTTGGCAATGTTCTCTGCGTTTCCTATGAGCGCAGCTGCTTTGTCTATTGAGGGCGGTTTAGACCCTCTTAAAAACGAGTTCGTGTTCGGCGAAGGTCCTGTTGAAGAGGATTATTCAATTGACTACCGCTATTTTTCACCCGTAAAAGAAAATGACACAACAAAATATCCTCTCGTAATCTGGCTTCACGGTATGGGCGACGGTGCTACCGATGGTCGTCAGGTTAATAACAGCCAGATAGCTTATTGGGCAAGTGACGAATTTCAGGCTCGTTTCCAGCCAGCAGGCGGTGCATTTATTTTAGCCGCTCGTTCAAGAGAAGAGGACGGTTTTTATTGGGATGATGAAATGATAGCTCCTTTAAGAGCCGCTATTGACGAATTCGTTATTTTATATGGAGAAAACATCGACCTTACAAGAATTTATGTGGGCGGTTATTCCATGGGCGGTAAAATGACTCTTAAAATGGCGATTTCTTACCCCGAAATGTTTGCCGCTGCATTCCCTATTTGTCCTGCATGGGCACCTGATGCAAATTTGATTAAGCATCTTAAGGATATGCCAATCTGGTTAACCTCAAGTACCCTTGACCCTCTTGTTAACTATTATTTATCAGTATCTCCCACTTGGGATAAAATAACAGCAGTTTCAAATGTAGCTGAAGATTGCAGATTTTCAACAATAACAAAGGTTTGTTATGCCGATGGTTCTGCAGCAAGCAGTGCTCACCATACCTGGTTTGCAGTAAACTACGATATGTTCTCTATTGAGAATGGTGATTACCCGAATATGTCAACTGTTGACGGTAACGGAAATGCTGTTCAGTTAACATATCCCGACGGTATGATTTCCTGGCTTTCTTCCCATACATCAGAGTATGAAGGAGAAGTTTTTGAGGGAACAGGTAATATTGGCCCCGATGATGTTACAGATAATCTTATTGCATCTAACAACATTTTAGATATTCTTTTGATGTTGTTGAAAGCTATTTTAAAATTCTTCGGTTTAAGTATCTGATAGAAAATTAATAAACAAGGCTTCAAGACAATTTGTCTTGAAGCCTTTATCATTAATAAGAAGCTGTCTACGACAGAACCTTGTTATTTACTTAGTTCATAATAATGCCGTGCGCAGCACCCTACATACATCGAAGGTGTATATCATATTTTCGCAGAAAATATAGCATGAACTCTGTTTATATCATGTTGCCGTCAGGCAATATATCATTTGAATGATATCCGTCTGCGACGGATGATATACCTTCGGTATGATATCCACTTCGTGGATGATATATTTT
>JAZSNR010000055.1:0-20436 GCA_045536495.1 Acutalibacteraceae bacterium | reverse complement strand
TTGTGTTAAATATGCAGAGGGTAAAGACGGCATAAATAACCTTATGACAATTTACTCCTGTTGCACAGGCAAATCCTTTGAGGAGATTGAAAAAGAGTTTGAGGGTAAAGGCTACGGCGACTTTAAAACCGCCGTTGGTCAAGCAGTTATAGATGAACTTGCACCCGTTCAGGCTCGTTATAAAGAGCTTATCAATGATAAGAAATATCTTGAAGAATGTATGAAAAAAGGCGCAGACCTTGCAACAAGAATTTCTCAACGTACTTTAGACAAAGTTATGAAAAAGGTAGGCTTCTATCAAACAAAATAACTCTTATTTGAGCGAATATGGCGTTTTGCTCGGCTCGGAGTATCTTCATACACTGTCGCCTCGCACAATTTCGCCATCTTCATCTCAACTAAAAGTTATTTAAACAAAAAAAGATAAAAGAAACCCCACAGCATTTTGCTGTGGGGTTTCTTTTGTCCAACAATTAGTTGGATTTGTTAAGCTTGTTAACGAGCTGTGATTTCTTGTGAGCAGCGTTGTTCTTGTGAAGAAGACCTTTAGCTGCAGCTTGGTCAAGTTTTTTAACAGCAACCTTAACAGCATCAGCTTTTGCTGCATCGTTAGCTTCGATAGCTGCATTAGCTTTCTTAATAGCAGTTTTAAGAGCGGAGTTAGTAGCTTTGTTTCTTGCAGCCTTTGTTGCATTAACAATAACTCTCTTCTTTGCAGATTTGATATTGGGCATTACGGCACCTCCTTGTCATTATTTTCGTATCATACAGTCATATATAGTAACACAAACTGATTTCAAATGCAAGAGATTTTTTCAATAAAATAGATTATTTTCCGAATTTTTCATCGTATGCTTTTATAGCATCCTCGATAATTGCAACCGCATCAAGAACACCTTTAACCTCGTCAATTGCAGTTTCCTTACTTTCGAGGGTTTTATAAACAGAGAAGAAGTGCTTCATCTCATCAAAAACGTGTTTAGGAAGCTGGCTGATGTCCTTATATGAGCTGTAAGTGGGGTCATTAAAGGGAATTGAAATAATCTTGTCATCGGGTGCGCCGTTATCAAGCATTGTAATAACGCCGATGGGGTAGCATTCAACAAGTGACATAGGCTGTATATTACCTGAGCAAAGCACAAGAACATCTAAGGGGTCATTGTCTTTAGCATATGTTCTGGGAATAAAGCCGTAGTTAGCAGGGTAGTGGGTGGAGGTATAAAGAACGCGGTCAAGTCTTAAAAGACCGGTTTCCTTATCAAGCTCATATTTCATTTTACTGCCCTTGCTGATTTCAATAACAGCGGCATAGGAAGAGCGTGAAATTCTATCAGGGTTAATATCGTGCCAGATATTCATATAATCGCCTCAAATTAGTGGTTTAGTCAAATAAAAACTTTTTGAAAGTATCAATATATTCTTTTGCGCGAACGGGATTTGTGCTTTCTGCAAAAATTCTGAGAAGGGGTTCTGTACCTGAAAAACGGCAAATAACAAAACCGTCTTCAAAATAAACCTTGCAACCGTCCTCGTAATTAACTCTTACAATTTCATCCTTGAATACAGGAAGACGTTTTTCAACCATAAGTGTTTTTTCAACAACGGGTTTAATTGCAGGGTCAAAGCGCATATCGTCCTCAACCATTGAGAAATCGCCGAATTCTTTACGGAGACTTTCAAGAATTTCAGAGGGTGACTGGCCCGTAACACTTACCATTTCTGCAAAAAGAGATGCAGCATAAACGGAGTCTTTGCCGTGAATGTGACCTCTTACGGTAAGACCGCCTGAGGATTCACCGCCGAGAACGGCGTCAACCTCGTCGATTTTTGAAGAAATATATTTAAAACCAACGGGAACCTCGTAGCATTTCTCGCCGAAGCTTTCTGCAATTTTATCAAGCATATGGGTTGTTGCAAGATTTCTTACAACAGGACCGCGCCAACCTTTATATTTAACGAGATAGTAGTAAAGAAGACAAAGGATTTCGTTAGCGTTTATGTATCTTCCGTTGGCATCAATGATACCGAGTCTGTCACCGTCGCCGTCCATAGCGATGCCGAAATCGTAACCTCCGTTAACAACGGAATTTTTAAGGGTAACAAGGCTTTTTTCCGAGGGTGCAGGCATAACGCCACCAAAGTAAGCGTCTTTATTAACGTTAATTGTATCAATAGTGCATCTTGCAGTGTGGAAAATAACAAGGAGAGGGTATGTTCCCGAGCCGTGCATAGAGTCGAAAAGAACGCGCAAGCCTCTTTCGCGAAGAGCTTTAATATCAATCAAATCAATAATATCATCAAGGAATTTGTTGAAAGGGTTGTTAATATATGTTACAAGCCCTTTTTCGACTGCAACAGAAAATTCTGTGTATTCAACATCCTCAACCTCTGCAATAAGCTCCTCAAGGCGACCTGTTGTTTCAAGAGGCGCATCTCTGCCTTCTTCAACAACAAGCTTGATTCCGTTGTAGCTGGAGGGATTGTGGCTTGCGGTAATCTCAATACCGTAATCAAGCTTTCGGTCCTTAACTGTATGCATAACAAGAGGGGTGGGAGCAGAACGGTCCATAAATAAGACGTTTATACCGTCATTTGTCAATACCTCTGCAACCCATTTTGCCGCATTTTCAGAAAGAAAACGTCTGTCAAAGCCGATTATAACAGGCTTGTCCGTTTTGTTTTCTTCTTTCATAAGAAGGCTGATACCTTTTGCAACACGGCGAACATTTTCACAAATGAAATCCTCACCGATAACTGCACGCCAACCGCCTGTACCAAATAAAATTTTGTCCATACCTATCACACTCACTCTAACATATAAATCAAATTAATAATAACAAAAAAATAAGTTGTTGTAAATATTGTTTTTATTCAAAAATAACCATAGCGTGTAAATCAATTTTATCAATATTTACATTTACTTTGCCGCTTTCATAGGTGAAAGCAAGAGGCGTTTTTGTGGTTTCGCCATTTATACATTCCACCATATAAACATCTTTCGGCATTTCTGGAATTACGGCAGATAGATTGATGTTGTAAAGGGGAACAATATCTTCTATAACCTCAATACCGTTTCCGCGAACGGTTGTGTGGGCAAAGAGCAGATGTGCAATATGTCTGTTCTCTTGTTTTGTAAATGTTACAACTGCTCTGTCAGGAAGATTTGTTGTAATTTTTGGATCGGGGAGAAGTCTGCCGATTAAGTTGAGCACAAGCTCTTTAAGGTGATATGAACCTTTTACAGCATAGTCCTCAAAAACATTCCAAGCAATATAAGCGGTATTTTCTGTTGCAAATGCACCGACTTTTTTCTCTCCCATGTTGTTTGGTGTGTGCTGGTGGGAAGAAAAATGCTCGGGCGTACGGTTGAAATAGGGTTCTTCAAGATGTGCAGTAACCTCGCCGGTTGCTTTAATGTTTTGTGCAGATGTGTACATAACATAAGCAGTTTCGCCGTTAACCGTTTCATAATTTGGTATCATATATGTTGGCTTGAATTTATTTTCGCCCAAATACTCTGCTCCGAGGTTTATAGCGAATTTGTCTTCTGCTTTGTAAAGACCCGATTTACCACTGAAAAGAACCTTTCCGCCCTTTTCAAGATATTTATCAAGTCTTGTTTTTAACTCTTCGTCAAGCCTTATAATATCGGGCAAAATAAGCAGCTTGTAATTATCAAATTCAGTATATTGATCAATCAAATCAAAAAGGATTTTTCCTTCAAGAAGAATTCTGACAGCGCCGATATCTTGGGGACATTCTCTGTTAGGTTTACCTGAAAAAGCTTCTGCACTTAAAATTGCAACATCTGTAATATGCTCTGCATTTTTGACAAATGTCTCTTTTGCTTCAATCTCTTTATATGCTTTTCCAATAAGGTTGTATGTAGCTGTGTTCATTTCACCGCTCGGATGGAGCTGGTCGCCGATAGAGCATTTAGCACCGAGAGCGAGAGAAAGAGCAGTTTCATATCTTAAAGCATTGGGGTGCTTGTAACCGCCGAATTCACCCCAGGAGGTGTGGAATTTTCCCGTCATACCAAGAAAATCCATTCCGATGGTTCTCGCGTAAGCGGCTGACATCGGGAAATGGTCGTAACCCCAACCGCCTGTTGGAAGGCTTTCAAGCTCAAGATGAGTGTTGAAATGTGCGTGGTCGCGTCTGCCGCGAGTGATGTTACCTGCATTGTGAAAAATAGTTGTTTCGCTGTTGTATTTTCTTACCGCTTCACCGGTTCTTCTGCAGTATTCAGCGTAAACCTTGTCTGCAAAAAGGCGTGCGTCATCGTCATTCTTAGGGTCTAAACCCTCTTTTCTCATTGATTCAATACAATATTGACAATAACAAACTCTCGGAGAAGAAATATCAAGAAAAATTCCCGAAGGATTATATTTTTCCATAACCTCTTCAATCTGTGCCACAAGAGTATCAAGATAAGGTGTGTTATAGCAAAGAAGGTGATAATAGGCGCGGTTAAGGAAATCTATTCCTGCATCTGGTGTGGGTTTATTAACATGTTCGGGGTGACGACGGGCATATTTTTCATCATAACCTGCGGAAAGATAAACGGGTGTATTAACTCCGATTTCTGCACAGGCTTTAAGCTGAGCACCTAATAAATCAAAATTCAATTGAGGGTGCATTTCATTTGCAGAGGAGGGGTGGTATGCCCAACCGTGATGGCATTTTGAAAAAACGGTTATGGAATCAACGTGCCCCTCTTTTAAAGCCTCTTTAAACTGATTTTCATTAAATCTATCTCCAACGGGAACGTGTTCAGATGTATGAAAATCAAGATGTACTTGACGATAACGTAAAGGTTTCATAATAAATTCTCCGATTTTATTTTATAAACTTATTTCAAATTGATTTTCTCCTTGACAAAGAGGAAACTCTTCGTTTTTATAGCGGAATATTGCTTTGGTGTTTTCGGGAATTGTAACCTTAAAGCTTACATTTCCGTCTTTGTTTTCATAGCTTACTGCAACAATTCCTTGTGGCGTTTTAATACTGCCACTCATTCTTCCAAAACGAGAAACCGCTTGCGGCTCAATTATAAGCGAGGTGTAGCCTGCGGTGTTTTCTTCTTGCTTTATACCCAAGAGATATTCGAAAAGGTAAGCAACAGGTGCGCCGAACATTGGGTGAGAGTGGGAACGGCTTCGGTTAGAATCCCAGTATTCGTGGAATGTGGTAGCGCCGTTTTTGCGCCAATGCTCGTAACCTTGGTCGCCATCGTGGGTTAAAAGGTCAACCGCCAAATCGCTGTCACCCTTTTGGAAAAGCAAACGAGTAACAATATCAGTTGCAAAAATACCTGTATCATAAAAACCAAGCTTTTTATAATAACTTACCATATTTTCATAGGTCTTTTCGCTTCCGAGAGCTAAATCAACTGCAAAAGAGTTTGCACCCTGAACATTCATAATGAAATTGTCGTCAAAAGCATTAAAATATGCAGCAGTTATTGCACCCTTGCGGTATTTGATTTTCTCTTCATATTCAGCTATATCTTCATCCTTGTCGATGATTTGCGCAATTTCGCACATTTGCTTTAAGGATTTGA
Source organism: Acutalibacteraceae bacterium (assembly GCA_045536495.1). Lineage (GTDB taxonomy): Bacteria > Bacillota > Clostridia > Oscillospirales > Acutalibacteraceae > DTU089. Next base: position 14,870 of record JAZSNR010000055.1, on the reverse strand, counting down.
CCATAAAATATGTGTTTACCATTGGAGCAGGGAGAACAACCTGCTGATTATGAGAGGTGATATCTCTGTCGGGGTAAAGAATATTCGGTCCACACCAATCCCCAAGGCACCAGTTACCTGCTTTATCGCTTGTAACAAGTCCGTAATCGGAATGGGCATCGAGATAATCAATATATCTTCTCATATTGTGATAATACTTTGCGAGAATTTCTTTATTGCCATAATGTTTATAAAGCTGATATGGCACTTCAACAATAGCCGAGCCCCAACCACCGGGACCACCACCGCTGTGAATATAGGGCGCAGTATATTGAATATGACCGCTTAAAACATCCTGACAGTCTCCGATGTCCTGCATCCATTTTTCATAAAAGGCCTTTGCATCAAGAATTGTTAAAACTGCATGGCAGGTGAGCTGACCGTCACCTGTGTAGCCTCTTCTTTCAAGGTGGGGGCAGTCGGAAGGGTGACCGGTGTGCATATTGCAAAGCATAGTATGTAAGAATGTTTTGTAAATCCAGTTAAGCGTTTCGTTGTCGCAATCAAAGGTAGAAGAAACAGGCACATCTGCGTGAATAACCTTAACACATTTTGGTGTAGCGTTACCGATAACCTCAAAATATCTGAAGCCGTACCAAGTGAATTCGGGTTGAGCTAAAGTCTTTTTACCGTCAGAAACAACCGTGAACTGTTGGGCTTGAATTTGTGCAGGGTCTAAACTGCCGTCAGGCAAACATTCCTCGGAAAAATTAACAATAACTTTTTCACCCTTTGGAGCATCAATTTCTAAAACGGGGTAGCCGGTAGTATTTTCACCGCAGTCATAAATAACAGCGGTTTCACTTTCTTTAACTATCTTTACAGGGAGCTTTTCAATAAGCTTGTCATGAGGACAGTCCGAGGAGCAGTATTCTGTATCAACGCTTTCTGTTAATACTGCATTTTTCCAAGTTGAATCGTCAAAATCAGCATCAAAGCAATTTGCGAAATCAACAAAGTTCTGGTGCTCACCGAATGTGAAAGCATATTCTTGAACAAAACTTTTACCTATACGGCAGTTTTCATCGGAAACAAAGGTTTCAATGCCGTTTTCGGTTTCAATTTTTATGCAATAAATAGCTTTTGGCAGACCGAAAGTGCGGTTTTCAAATGTGTACCAGCCGCCACCAAAATGGATTGCAATATTATTTTTGCCTTCTTTCACAAAAGGTGTTATATCAAATTCAGGAACATAAATCCTGTGAGCCGAGATAACCTCGTCAACAGGGTCGCAACCGGCTTCAAAATCAGAGGAGAGGGGAAGGAAGGTATCAGGATTGATACATTTGCCGTTAATGAAACATTTGAAAAAGCCTAATCCCAAAACATTAAGAGTAGCTTTTTTTACAGTATCAAGTTCAAAATAACCTCTCAAAACAGAAAAGGTTTTAGCGGTGCGGTTTTCGGCACCAACCCATTTTGCATTTTGAAAAAAATATTCCTGATTCATTTCACATTCTCCTCTCGGATTATATTGGTTTTAGTATAGCATAGCAACTAAAATATTACAATAAAAAAGTAGGGGACGGTCTTGACCGTCACGCTAAATCAACAAAAACATGCAATAGAAGATTGATAAATAAATGAAATAAATGAATAAAAAACACTTGACAACATATAAATATAGTGTTATAATACTCAAGCACTCAAGAGAGTGCGCAAGTAAATATCGCGGAGTAGAGCAGCCTGGTAGCTCGTCGGGCTCATAACCCGGAGGCCGTGTGGTTCAAATCCCACCTCCGCAACCATAAGAGGAAGACATCCAATAGGGTGTCTTTTCTTTATATTCAGTAGCAGAAAGGAAATGATTATGACACAAGAACAATATTTTAAAAATTTATCAGTTCCACAGGGGAAAGTTGATGTTGTTTTGGATACAGATGCATACAACGAGATTGACGATCAGTTCGCTATAGGTTATATGCTGAAATCCTCAGATAAACTTTGTGTCAAAGGCATTTGTGCCGCACCTTTTTTGAATACAAGGTCTGAAACTGCTGCTGAGGGTATGCATAAAAGCTATGATGAAATTATACAGTTGCTGAAATTGACAAAAAGAGAAGATTTACTGTCGGTTGTTTTTAAAGGTTCGGAAAATTATTTGCTGGATGAAACGACACCGGTAGAATCTCAAGCAGCAGATTTTATGGCGGATTTGGCTAACGAATATTCGCCGGAAAATCCCCTTTATATTATTGCTATTGGAGCTATTACCAATGTTGCATCGGCTATATTAAAAAATCCTGCAATGAAAGAAAATTGTGTAGTGATTTGGCTCGGTGGTCACGCTACCTGGGAATCTTACGGTGCGAGCGAATTTAATATGAAGCAGGATATTGCTGCTGCAAGAGTTGTTTTTGGTTGCGGAATACCGTTGGTACAGCTGCCCTGTAAAGGAGTTGTTGATCGTTTTGCAACTTCGAAATATGAACTGCAACATTGGCTCGAAGGAAGAAATGAGTTGTGCGATTATTTATATAAGAACACGGTTGATGAAGCTGAATCCTATGCGAAAGAAAAACCCTGGACCAGAGTTATTTGGGATGTTACCGCAGTGGCTTGGCTTTTTAATGATAATAATAGATTTATGAATGCAAAACTTATTCCAAGCCCTATTCCGGAATATGACGGCAGTTATGCATATGACGAAAACAGACATTTTATAAAATATGTTTGTGACATTAATCGGGATGCACTGTTTGAGGATTTGTTCCGGGTGTTAGGAGAATAAAATGAAAAAACATATCAAAAGATTACCTTTATACATACCATTAGCAATAGTTTTAGTTTTCCTTGTTGTGTGGGGAACATCACTACTCAAATGCGAGGTTTTAACAAATAAATATTATGATGAATTGGAATATGCACATCTTGAAAACACAATGCTTGGCAAAATCAATTCCTTTAAGGTTTTAGATTGTGACGGCAAAACCGCAGAGGTTTATTACCTTTGCAATGATAATACTGTAAGTTTTGTTTTGAACTTCCAAAAGCAAAATGACGAATGGAAAGAAACAAGCTGGGATTGCATCTGGTCGAAGCAGGGCAGTGCAGACGAAATGATTTGGCCTTATTGGTGGCATAGATTAATTTATGTGAGGCTTTAATTATAAACATAAAACAAACGACACGTATCGTAATTGATGGGTGTCGTTTAAATTTATTTATTCTTCGTTTTCAATTGCTTCTATAAGAGCCTCTTTAATTACATGAAGCATAAATTCAATGAAAATGGTGGACTCACCTTCATCGTTTGAAGAATTTATTGCATCATAATAATCACTTTGGTTTTCGTGAATAATTGATTCAACGGGAAGCCAAGCAAAGAGGGGGTTCCATTTTGAAAGCAGAAGTGTGTGCCATAATCTTCCCAGCCTGCCGTTGCCGTCTGCAAAGGGGTGAATAAGCTCAAATTCATAGTGGAAAACGCAACTACTGATAAGCGGATGAACATCATTATCTTTTGTCCAACTCAATAAATCTTCAATAAGTTGGGGAACATACTGTGGTAATGTTCCGAAATGTAAAATGTTGCCGTCACCATCCACAACGCCAACCTGACCGGAACGGAAAATACCACTTTCTGAAACAAGTTCTCTTGTTAAAACACCATGGGCGGTCAGCAAATCCTCAACGGAGTAGGGGTCAAGCTCATCTAATCTCTCATAAATCTCATAAGCATTTTTGACTTCTGCAATATCTTTGGGTGGAGCAAGAACGTGTTTGCCGTTTATAACAGCAGTAACCTGTTTAATACTTAGTGAGTTTTGCTCAATAGCAAGAGAGCCTTGAATTGTTTTTATTCTGTTTGTTCTTCTTAAAGTCGGGTTTGAAGATAATCTGTTAATTGATGTAAGCTTATCTGAAAGTTCTGTGATTTCTGCAACATAATTCAGAATTACTTCTGTAATTTTAAAAGGTGGTTTGTTCATACATTTACCTTTCTTTCTTTTATTGCTGTAATTATATCAAAAAGAACATCATAAATCAACATTTCCTTTTTGTTAGCTTGTTATAAAACAGCTTTTTAATCAAACAAATTTCTCTATTTTTATGTAAATTTTCTATTTACAAACCAAAACTCTGTGATAAAATGAAAGAAGCAATTACCAACGGAGGTATTATTATGAAAAAAATTAAATTCGGTATATTCGGTTTAGGTCGCGGAAGCGGTTTCTATGATGGCGTTTCCGCTAACAACGGTGAGGTTGTTGCTGTTTGCGATTTTGATGAGAAGAAGCTTCAGAAAGCTAAAGCGGACCACCCCGATGTTACTACATATAGAGATTTCGATGAATTTATAAATCACGAGGGATTAGAGGCAGTTTTCCTTTGCAACTATTTCCATGAGCATACACCTTATGCTATTAAAGCATTGGAGAAAAATATTCATGTTTTGAGCGAATGCACCTCAAACATTTCAATGGGTGAGGGTGTTCAGCTTGTAAGAGCAGTTGAAAAAAGCGATGCTTTCTATATGATTGCTGAAAACTATCCCTTTATGAAATTTAATCAGGAAATGCGCAAGGTTTATCAGTCCGGCGTTCTCGGTAAGGCTTTGTTCTGCGAGGGTGAATATAATCATCCGATTATTTCACAAAAGGAAATTGCCCATTATTGCCCCACTTCAAAGCATTGGAGATATCATATTCCCAGAATTTATTATATCACTCATTCTCTCGGACCGCTTATGTATATCACAGGCGCATTCCCCAAAAGAGTTACTGCAATGCCCGTATTCGGACCTCTTAACGAGGAAAACGGCGGTGGCGACCTTTATTGGCGTTTGCCTGACAGAAGCGCGGTTGTTACCTGTCTTAATGATGATGATTCTGTTTTCCGTGTAACAGGTTGGTCTCATTTCGGCGGTCACGCTAATACATATCGTGTATGCGGTGAATTAGGTCAGATTGAAAACCTTCGTGCAGAAGACGGTAAGGTTCTTCTTTCCTTTAATGAACAGCACACTCCCGAAGGTATGGAAAGAGTAACCGCTTATGAAGCAGATTTTGAGTCTGAAGCAAAAGAAGCTGCAGAAAAAGCAGGTCACGGCGGTGGGGATTTCTTCATAGTAAGAGAGTTCTTCAATGCTATCAGAGAAAACAGAAAGCCTATGTTCGATGAATATTTCGCAACAACAATGGCTTCAGTTGCAATTCTCGGTCACAGAAGCGCTATGGAATACGGTAAACCCTATGATATTCCCGATTTCCGTAAGGAAGAGGACAGAAAGCTTTGGGAAAATGATTTCCTCACTCCTTGCTACGATTCAAAGGGCAATCCTCCCACAATTGCTAACACAGAAAGAGCAGAATATCTTCCTACAGAAGAGTCTATGAAAGCTTATGACGATGCAGTCGCAGCTTACAGAGCAGCTCATCCGGACGAGGACTAATATGGATTGGGAAAATTTATTATATAACCCCGATGAAAAACCGCTTGATAGGTTAGTAGAAGGGTATAGCTACACATCAATTTTTAGGACTATCGCTTTTATTGGCGATAGTCTTTCCTCAGGTGAATTTGAGACTCGTGACGAAGGCGGAAATAAAGGTTATCACGATATGTTCGATTATTCCTGGGGACAGTTTATTGCAAGAAAAAACGGACTTATTGCCTATAATTTCTCCCGTGGTGGTATGACGGCAAGAGAATATCTTGATTCTTTCGCAGAAGCAAACGGCTTTTGGGATGAAAGCAAAAAATGCCAGGCTTATGTTATCGCTTTAGGTGTAAACGATGTTTATAACGGCGGTTTAACTGTAGGCGGTGTAGAAGATATTGACCCAACAGACTACAGAAAGAATAAACCCACATTTATAGGCAATTATGCTCAAATTATCAGCCGATATAAAGAAATCAGTCCTGATGCAAAGTTTTTCTTTGTAACCTTTCCAAATGACAGTTTCCGCGGAAGAGAAGAACAAACAAAAGAAACCATAAAAGCTCTTTATGATTTAACCGAGTTTTTTGATAATTCTTACGTTATCGACCTCTATAAGTACGGTCCTGTTTATAATGAGCGTTTCAGAGAAAAGTTTTTCCTTTACGGGCATATGAATCCTATGGGTTATATTTTTACCGCAAATATAATTGATTCCTATATTGATTACATTGTCCGCAAAAATCCCGAGGATTTTAAAAATATTGCGTTTATTAATGCGGATATTAAATATAGCTTTTAGAAAGAAGTCACAAAATGTCTTTATCTGCCTTTTCTCAAAAAATTATCAGATTTTTGAAAAAGAATACTGTGACCGTGGTTGCCCTTGCAGCCGCGGTCATAACTTGTTTTTTCGTACCCTTTGATAAGGAATACATAGGTTATTTTGATTTCAAAACTCTCACTTGTCTTTTCTGTGTTTTGGCGGTGGTTTGCGCTTTAAGAAATATCCGGTTCTTTTATACTCTCGCAAAAGCTATTGTTCAGATTTTTAAAAACGCAAGGCTCAGCGTTTTAGCCCTTGTATATATAACCTTTATCGGCTCTATGCTTATTGCAAACGATATGGCGCTTTTAACCTTTTTACCTCTCGGTTATTATGTTCTTCGTAAAACGAGAAAAGAAAAATATATGGCATTCACTTTTGTAATGCAAAATATTGCTGCAAATTTAGGCGGTATGCTGACCCCCTTCGGTAACCCTCAAAACCTTTATCTTTACACAAAATTCAATATCGATAACCTTGAATTTGTGAAGATAATGGCGCCGCCCTTTGCTTTTGCAATTACTTTAATAACAATTTGTTGCGTTATTTTTATTAAGCCCGAACACCTTGAAATTAAGGAGAAGTACTCAAAACTGCCACCCGCAAGAGTTGTTTTGTATCTTGCTCTTTTCGCTTTGGCAATTGCCATTGTTTTCAGAGGTATTCCTTATTGGATTGGTTTAATTGTAATTCCTCTCGTTCTCCTTTTTGCCGATAGAAGCGCACTGAAAAAGGTTGATTACCCATTACTTTTAACTTTCGTCTTTTTCTTCATTTTCGCAGGTAATATGGCGAGAATTGATGTTGTCAGAGACTTTTTCTCATTTCTTTTGGAAAAGAATACGCTTTTATTCAGTATTCTTTCCTGCCAGTTTATAAGCAATGTGCCATCAGCAATTTTGCTATCTCAATTTACAGAAAACTATCAGGATTTATTGGTGGGCGTAAATATCGGCGGGGTAGGTACTTTAATATCATCCCTTGCAAGTCTTATTACATTCAGAGAATATACAAAACGAAATCCTATGATGACAGGGCATTATATGAAAGTGTTCACACTTTTGAATCTTTTGTTCCTTGTTGTGCTTACAGGATTTATATTGATTTTAAAGATTATATAAATTATAATAAATTGAGCATATTATTATAGATGATATCAAGGAGTGACATTTATGAAAATCGCTTTTTTTGATGCAAAGCCTTACGATAAACCTTCTTTTGAAAAATACGGTCAGGAAAAGGGTATTAAATTCAAATATTTTGAAACAAAGCTTAATGAAGATACTGTTGACTTGGCAAAGGGCTTTGACGGTGTCTGTGCTTTTGTTAATGATACAATAAATGATGTCGTAATTGATAAGCTCAACGAAATGGGGGTAAATGTTTTAGCTCTTCGTTGCGCAGGTTTTAATAATGTTGATATGAAGCACGCCTTCGGTAAGCTTCACGTTTTGCGCGTTCCTGCCTATTCACCCTATGCGGTAGCAGAGCATACAATGGCGCTTCTTTTAACCTCAATTCGCCGAATTCACAAAGCCTACATCCGCTCAAGAGATTATAATTTCAGCCTTGCAAACCTTACAGGCTTTGATTTGCACGGGAAAACCGTTGGCGTTATCGGAACAGGACGAATCGGCAGAGTGTTCATTGATATTTGCCGTGGCTTTGGTATGAAGGTTCTCGCTTATGATAAATTCAGAGCAGAAGGACTCGATAACGGCGATACAATCAGATATGTTGAGCTTGATGAGCTTTTTGAGAATAGCGATATTATTTCACTTCATTGTCCTTTAACCGAGGAAACCAACCATATAATTGACGAAAATGCTTTGGAAAAATGCAAAAAAGGCGTTGTTATTCTAAATACCTCAAGAGGCGGGCTCGTTGATGCAGAAGCCCTTCTTGCAGGTATTAAGTCAAGAAAAGTCGGCGCGGCTTGTCTTGATGTTTATGAAGAGGAATCCGATATTTTCTTTGAAGATAATTCAGGGCATATTATGGAAGACGATACTTTAGCAAGGCTTATTTCAATGCCCAATGTTATTGTTACATCCCATCAGGCGTTTTTGACAGAAGAAGCCCTGGAAAATATTGCAGAAACAACTGTTAATAACCTTGTAAGCTTCTTTGAAACAAAACAATGTCCTAACGAACTTTGTTACCGTGGCGGTAATACCCAAGACTGCAAAGATGGAAAGTGCTTTTAAGGTGATATTATGAAAAGTAAACTTTTACTAGGTGTCGCAAGGGGCGATATAACTCCCGAGGTGGGTGGTAATCTTTTTGGTTACAGACCCGATTTATATTCCGAAAGCATCAACGATAATCTTACTGCAACAGTTTTTGCTTTTACCCAAGGTGAAGAGAAATTTGTTTTGATAACAGTTTGTGTGTGCCTTATTGACACAACCGTTACCGACGAATTAAGAAAGTTAATAAGCGAAAAACATAATGTTAAAATCGGTAATATCATAATTTGTGCTACCCATACTCATTCAGGCCCCTCAACCAATAATATGCCTGGTTGGGGTGTGGTTGATATGCCCTATTATGAAAGCATTATGAAGCCTAACATTTTAAAAGCGGTTGATGAAGCTTTTTTAAATAGCCAACCTGTTACAATGGGGGTTGGTGTTGGTAAAAGTGATTTAGGTGTTAACCGCCGTCAGCTTGAAATTGATAACAGTGTCAGCCTTGGTCAATGCTATTGGGCACCCTATAACCCGCAGATGACTGTTATCTCCTTTAAGAACGAAAAAGGGGAGATTATTGGTAACATAATTCACTATGGTTGCCACGGCACCTGTGCCGGTGTTAATAAAGAGGTCAGCCGAGATTGGTCGGGTGTTATGACAGATGCCCTTGAAGAAGAAAGCGGAGCAATAACTGCTTTTTTCAACGGCCCCGAGGGTGATGTTGGTCCTCGACTTTCTAATGGCGCAACAACAGCAGAACTTCCTTACATATACGAGGTTGGTGGTATCGGTGCAAAGGATGCCATAAGAATTTTTAAAAGTATCGAAGAATACAAGGATTTTTCCGTTTCTTCTGTAAGTGATAGCGTTAAATTGCCTTATGATAAGAGAATTTCTTATGAAGATGCAGTTGCAGGTTGCGAAAAATATTCCCGTGAAACCATAAATTATGGTAAGCAAATGTTAGTTTATTTTACCAAGGTAAAAGAGTCCTATGAAACAGATTTCAAGGAAGAAGAATTTACTGGAATTGAGCAAAGTATCATAAGAATTGGTGATGTTGCTTTTGCTGCTTTCCCTTATGAGCTTTTCTCTGAAATAGGAATGCGAATAAATAGAGCAGTTAAGGATTTGAATGTGCTTTCTCTCTCCAATGCAAATGGCTCAAAGGGTTATTTCCCCACACAAGACCAGCTTTGCAGAGGTGGTTATGAAGTAACAATGTTTAAATATAATGGTGTGCAGTGCCTTACAGATGATGCGGATTTCTATTTGATGAAAGGCACACTCCGGAATATCGAGAAGTTAGAAAGATGAGGTAGGAATAATGTTCAGAATCGGTAAAGAAGAAATAGATGCAGTAGCAAGAGTTATAGAATCAAAACAGCTTTTCAAATGCAACGACGCTTTAAAAGAAACCGAAAATTGCGAAAAAGATATGAGAGAGCTTTTCGGTCTTGACCATGCAGTTCTTATGACATCAGGTTATGCAGCCCTTGTTTCTGCCTTGGTTGGGATGGGTATCGGACCCGGTGATGAGGTTATTATTCCTGCTTATACATATATCGCAACTGCAATGGCAGTTGTTGGGGCAGGTGCAATGCCCGTTATTGCCGAGGTTGATGAAACTCTTATGATTGATCCAAATGATATAGAAAAGAAAATTACCGAAAGAACAAAAGCAATTATTCCTGTTCATATGATGGGTTACCCCTGCAATATGAAAGCCATTATGGAAATTGCAAAGAAGCATAATTTATTTGTTCTTGAAGATGCTTGTCAGGCAAATGGTGCAAAATTCAATGGTCAAAGATTAGGCGCAATCGGTGATGCAGCGGCTCTCAGCTTTAATTATTTCAAAATTATCAGCGCAGGTGGTGAGGGTGGCGCACTTCTCACAGATAATAAAGAAATTTTTGAAAAAGCACTTATTTATCACGACAGCAGTGCCGTTGCGTATTTTGGCGACCAGATGAAGGATTTCTCAACCGAGCCTTTCTGCGGAACAGAATTCCGTGTTGGTGAGGTTACATCTGCAATTCTTCGTCAGCAATTCAAAAAGCTTGACGGCATTGTTGCAGATTTGAGAAAAAATAAAGCACTTCTTAAGGAAGCGCTGGGCGAAGGATTTGATTATCCCCCTTGCAATGATGACGATGGTGACAGTGCAATAGCAATTACTTTCCGTTTTGATACTGTTGAAAAATGCCTCAGTTTTGCAGAAAAGGTTGGCGCAACAGTACCCGGTTTTACCGGTAAGCATGTTTATAACGACTGGAAGCCCATTCTTGAAAAACGCGGCGCGGCACATCCTCTTATGGACCCTTTTAAAATGGAGTGCAACAAGCACATTGAATATTCAGAAAATATGTGTCAGAAGAGTCTTGAAATTATGAAGCGTTGCGCTCATATCTTTATGGACCCCGATTGGACTCAGGAAGAAATCAACGCCCTTGCAGAAAAAATCAAAGAGGCAGCAAAATAAACCCAAAGGGTAGGTAATTAATATGAAAAAAGTGAAAATAGGTATATTCGGCGCAGGACGCGGAATTGATATTGCAGAAAACTTGAAGCTTTTTGAGGATTGTGAAGTTGTTGCTCTTTGCGATTTTAACGAGGAAAGAAGAAACAAGGGCTTGAAAGAGCTTGGTATCGATATTCCCGGTTTCTCCGATTTTGATGAATTTATTGAAACCCAAATGGATGCAGTTGTTATTGCAAACTATTTCCACGAGCATACTCCATATGCCATAAAATGCTTTGAAAAAGGCATTCACGTTTTCTGTGAATGTATCAGTAACGGTACAATGGCAGAGGGTGTTGAGCTTCTTCGTGCATTTGAAAAAAGCAATTCAATTTATATGCTTGCAGAAAACTACCCTCAAATGATTTTTAATCGCGAAATGAAAAAGGTTTGCGATGGCGGAACTCTTGGTGAAATTCTTTATGCTGAGGGTGAATATAATCATCCTCTTAATTCAACCGATTACGATTTTTACAAGGGGTACATATATTTCCCTGAGCATTGGAGAAATTTTCTTCCCCGTTCATATTATGTAACCCATTCTTTAGCGCCACTCATGTGGTCAACAGGTGCAACACCCAAAAAGGTTTCTGCTTACGGAATTTTCTCTCCTATGGAAGAAGAGGGAACAAATCGCTATGTTGGTGATAGCGCAACTATTATGATGACACAGAATGATGACGGTTCTGTTTTCAGGTTTACCGGCTGTGCCGCTTTTGGTGCTCATCATAACGCATACCGCATTTGCGGAAAGCAGGGTCAGATTGAAAATCTTCGTGGTGTGGGTGACAAGGTGATGCTTCGCTATAACCATTGGTCAGTTCCCGAGGGGATGGAGGAAGTTAACCTTTACGAACCCTCTTGGAATGATAAAGACGAAGAGTTTATAAAAAATGCAGGTCACGGCGGCGGTGATTATATTGTTGCGAGAATGTTCCTTGACTGTATAAAAGAGGGTAAACAACCCGAGCATCCTTATGATATTTATTCTGCAACTACAATGTCTTCCGTTGCAATTCTCGCTCACCGTTCAATGCTTGACGGTGGCAAGCCCTACGATATTCCTGATTTCAGAAAAGAAGAATGTCGCAAGGAATATGAAAATGACAGATTAACTCCATTTTACTACACAGACGGCAGAAAACCAAATATTCCTTGTTGCTCAAAGCCTGACTATAAACCAACTAAAGAGCAAATAGAAAAATACATTGAAATCTTAAATTCATAAAATAAAAATGAAAGGAGTTTGGCGAAAATGAAAACAAAAGCACCTGTAAGCACAGAAAAACACATTGCTTTTAATAATCATCTTTTGCCTAACACTTCATTTGTTGCTTTCGGCTTGCTTCTGATATCCTTTGGGTTATGGGCAGATGAAAATATTTTTACAGTAACCGGTGTTTTAATTGCTTTGATTTTTATTGCTGTATTGTTTATTTCTCCCACTCATTATATTTTCTCAAATGAAAACGTTGTAATTTGCCATCCCTTTAAACGCAGAGAAACAATTTGCTGGGAAGATATTCGCAGTATAAATAAATACGGCAGTTGGTCGGGACTATTAGATTTTCCACATTATAAAATAAATTACCACCACGAAAAAGAAGTTGTTTTTTTGAACGGCGAAATCAGCAAAAGCAAAAAAACTAAAAAGCTCTTACAAAAATATTACAAAGGAAATGTTGAATAAAATTATGCTTTATTACATACTTGTTTTCAGTGCAACGATTTTGTTTGCTCTGCAGTTTTTCTTTAACCAAAGGTTTGAGCAGAGTCGCGGAAGTGATTTGAAATCCGCTTTGGAATTTAATTTGTATAAAAGCGTTATAATTGTTGTTATGATGCTCTTTATAAGCAAATTCAATATAATTGTAACACCATTCAGCGTTGCTTTGGCGACTGTTTATGCCCTTGCTTGTATTCTGATGACATATTTCAGTTTAAAGGCTTTTACAATAGCAAACCTTTCAGTTTATTCCGTCTTTTCAATGTTGGGCGGTATGCTTCTCCCGTTCCTTTTAGGCGTTGGCTTTTATGATGAAAAGCTGACAATTTTCAAGGTAATTTGTTGCGGTTTGATTATTGTTTCCGTTCTTCTTAATCTCAAAGGCGGCAAGCAAAGTAAAAAAGCCTTTTTCTACTATATGGCGGTGTTTGTTCTCAATGGTGGGGTAGGTGTTATCTCAAAAATCCATCAGTCCTCGGAAATTCCTCATACAGACAGTACGGGCTTTATGTTCCTTTCATCCCTTGCTTGTATCATAATCAGCGGCTTCTGGCTTCTTATAAAGTACAAGAAAATCCCCATTGTTAAAGGTAAACCACTTTTATTTGCAGGTGGCTACGGAATTTTCAATGGAGTAGGAAATTGGTTTTTGCTTATTTCTCTCATTCATTTACCTGCTTCTGTTCAGTATCCTCTTGTAACGGGCGGAGTAATGGTTTTCTCAACAATTATCAGCGCTTTAAGAAAAGAGAAATTAACTAAAACAGATTATATAGCAGCGGTAATTTCATTTGTGGCATCGGTTTTAATGGCATTTTGATTTAGTTGCCAGTCGCCAGCCACCAGCTGCCAGTATGTAAAAGTGTTTCAAAACCCTATCCCTATTTTTTGCGAAGCAAAAAGGAGGGGGGGATCACCGAAGGTGGTGGGTGGTACAATGTAGGGGACGGTCTTGACCGTCCCGTTTTTGCTACTTTATATAATTAAATATGTAATAAAATACTGTTATTTGTTGTAAATTTTAATTGACTTTATAATTTCTCTATGATATAGTATTAGCAACCGATAGAGGTGCATTTTGTTAATAGTAGCCGTAACTCAAAAAGGTTTGCCAAAACTGTTACGGTGAAAGGAGCAGATGCCGAAGACAGCTTACGGCAAAAAGCTGGTCTGGCAGTACGGAATAATATCTTTACTGTTGTCACCATTTTGGTGGAGAGCTATCTTACATAATACAATACTCGCTCTTGGAGTATATTTGTGTGGGTAGTTGCTTTTCGGCAACTATTATTTTTTTTGTGAGGTAAAAATTATGAAAAACACAGTTTTCACAGGTGTTGCAACAGCCCTGGTAACTCCCTTAAATGCAAACGGCGTTGACTATGAAGCATTCGGCAGACTTATTGACTGGCAGATTGAAGAGGGTATCAATGCTCTTGTAATCGCAGGTACAACAGGTGAGGGTTCAACCCTTTCCGATGAAGAGCACAGAGAAGTTCTTCGCTTCTCCGTTGAAAAGGTTGCAGGCAGAGTTCCCGTTATTGCAGGTACAGGTTCAAACGATACCGCTTATGCTATCGACCTTACCAAATTCGCAAGTGAAATCGGTTGCGATGCAATGCTTCTTGTTACACCTTATTATAACAAAGCAACTCAAAAAGGTCTTATTGAATCCTTCAGAGCTATTGCAGATGCTTCAACAAAGCCCTGCATTCTTTATAATGTTCCCTCAAGAACAGGATGCTCCATCGAGCCTTCCACATACGTTAAACTCGCTGAACATGACAATATCGTTGCAATCAAGGAAGCAAACGGAAACATCTCCAAAATCGTTGAAACAGCGGCTCTTGTCGGTGACAAGCTCGATATTTACTCCGGAAACGACGACCAGATCGTCCCCGTTCTCTCAATGGGCGGTGCAGGCGTGATCTCCGTTCTTTCAAACGTAATGCCCAAGTCGGATCGTAGCCATGTCGTTCTGTGAGCCAAGGAGTTGCAAAGCTGTATTGTCTTCCTAAGACCGCTTGGCCTCCGACTTGACAAGCTCGATATTTACTCCGGAAACGACGACCAGATCGTCCCCGTTCTCTCAATGGGCGGTGCAGGCGTTATCTCCGTTCTTTCAAACGTAATGCCCGCTGAAACCTCCGAGATCTGCAAGAGATTCTGGCGCGGTG
>JAZSNR010000010.1:0-2731 GCA_045536495.1 Acutalibacteraceae bacterium | reverse complement strand
CCACGTTCTTCAATACCGTGTGCGCCAACTTCTTTACGGAAGCAAGGAGAGTAGCTTGTAAGTGTTTTTGGAAGTTCATCTTCAGGAACAAAGCTATCAATAAACTTACCAATCATTGAGTGTTCACTTGTACCGATAAGGTAAAGGTCTTCGCCCTCAATTTTATACATCATATTTTCCATTTCTGCGAAACTCATAACGCCTGTAACAACGTCGCTACGAATCATAAATGGTGGAATATAATAAGTAAAGCCACGGTCAATCATAAAATCTCTTGCATAAGAGAGAATTGCTGAATGAAGACGGGCTATATCCCCACAGAGATAATAGAAACCGTTACCGCTTGTCTTTCTTGCAGAGTCCAGGTCGATACCATTGAGATTTTCCATAATATCAACATGATATGGAACTTCGAAATCAGGAGTTACTGGTTCACCATACTTCTGAATTTCAACATTTTCGCTGTCATCCTTACCAATTGGAACGCTAGGGTCAATAATGTTAGGGATAACGAGCATAATCTTGCGGATTTCTTCTTCAAGCTCTGCTTCTTTAACCTGTAAAGAGTTAAGCTCGTCTGCCATATCCTTAACTTTTTGTTTAACAACTTCTGCCTCGTCGCGTTTACCCTGAGCCATAAGTCCGCCGATTTCTTTACTTACAGAGTTACGAAGTGCACGAAGCTCATCGCCTCTGCCTTTTGCAGCTCTGTATTCTGCATCAAGCTCGATTACTTTATCAACAAGTGGGAGCTTTTCATCCTGAAACTTTTTCTTGATGTTTTCTTTAACAACATCAGGATTAGTTCTTAAAAACTTTATATCTAACATTTTATTTCACCTTATTTGTCAAATTCTTTTGCTAACTTTGTTAAATCTTCTTTACCGAAGAACTCAAATTCGAGAGTTCCTTTATGACCTGTGCTGGATAAATAGATTTTAACCTTTCTTCCAAGCACATTTGTGAGAGCAATCTCAACCTCATCATAGAATTTATCTCTCTTTTTATCACGCTTTTTAGGTTTGGGTTTTTCCCCTTGTAAAGCGTATTTAACCATTTTTTCAACCTGACGAACTGAAAGGTCCTGGCTTATTGCCGCATCTGCTATTCGAAGCATCTCTTTTTCATCGTCGAGAGAAAGTAATGCACGTGAATGACCTGCCGTGAGTTTGCCATTACCAAGTAAATTAAGTACGGATTCAGGAAGCTTTAACAATCTCAATGTATTTGTAACTGCTACACGGGATTTGCCTACGCGTTCAGCAGCTTCTTCTTGTGTGAATCCATAAGTTTCAATAAGAGATTTAAGCCCTTCTGCTTCTTCAACCGGATTCAAATCTTCTCTTTGCAAGTTTTCGATAAGAGCAAATACACTTGCTTCTTCGTCGGTCATTTCACGGATAGTAACAGGA
This sequence comes from Acutalibacteraceae bacterium, assembly GCA_045536495.1. GTDB lineage: Bacteria > Bacillota > Clostridia > Oscillospirales > Acutalibacteraceae > DTU089. The sequence continues at coordinate 1,319 of JAZSNR010000010.1, read as the reverse complement.
ACTTCTGTAAGCCCTGCCATACGAGCTGCACGCCATCTGCGTTCACCGGCTACAAGCTGATAGCTACCGTCACTCATTGGTCGAACAAGCAAAGGTTGGATAATTCCATTTTGCTCAATGCTCTTTGCCAATTCTTCAAGAGCTTTTTCATTGAATATCTTTCTTGGCTGTTCACGGTTAGGCTCAATCTCGTTAATTCCGAGAGTTACAGCAGTATTGTTACTCTCTGTCGCAGAATTATCAAGGAAGAGAGCATCTAAACCTGTGCCCAATCCACCTTTTTTTGCCATATCTTCACCTCATCACTTCTGTTGTGATAAGAATTCGTCTGCAAAAGCGTCATAAGCCAATGCACCTTTTGAATGCTTATCATAATACATAATCGGCTCACCGAATGATGGAGCCTCTGAAAGTCTTACATTTCTTGGGATTGTTGTCTTATAAACTTTATTTGGGAAGAATTTTTTAATCTCTGTCACAACCTGTTGTGTAAGATTAAGTCTTCCGTCATACATTGTCTGCAAAACGCCTTCAAGTTCAATATGTGGATTATAAAGTCTTTTTACCTGACGGACAGTTGCCATAAGCTGTGCAAGTCCTTCAAGAGCATAGAATTCACATTGAACAGGCACCAAGAATGTATCTGACGCCGTTAATGCGTTAATTGTAATAAGACCGAGAGAGGGGGGGCAGTCGAAGAAAATATAATCATACTTGTTCCAAAGCTGAGCAACAGCAATTTTAAGTCTTGCTTCTCTCTTTTCAATCTCAATCAATTCAACTTCTGCACCTGCAAGATTCAAATCAGCGGGAATAACATCAACATTCTTAAACTGCGTTTTCACAACTGCGTCATTTGCGTTTATATCTTTAACAAGCACATCATATGATGAATTTGTGATTTTTCTTTTGTTTATACCAAATCCACTTGTTGAATTGCCCTGTGGGTCAATGTCTGCAAGTAAAACTCTGTATCCCTTTGCGCCAACTGCGGCTGCAAGGCTCACGGCAGTTGTAGTTTTACCTACACCACCTTTTTGGTTAATAATTGAAACAACTTTTGCCAAAAAATCCCACTCCGAAATGATAAAAAGGTGATATTTCGCACCCTAATACCCGATTTTACATAAGTATAACATACTTATTATAAAAATAAAAGCAAAATTTTTAATTTTATGTGGCAAATTTTAGCAGTAAAATGTGTAATATTTGCATAATTTATAAAAACGTTTCACGTGAAACATTTTTATAAAAGCAAAAGACTCCCTTTCGGGAGCCTTTCGCTGTGGATGTGGGGTGTGAAAGAGAAGGATATGGGT
>JAZSNR010000051.1:0-14422 GCA_045536495.1 Acutalibacteraceae bacterium | reverse complement strand
CAGCTTCTTCAAATGCTTTGCCGTTTAAATCGTAATCACCAACTGCATATACATCAACAGTTGTAAAGCCGTTTATGAAAAGGTGGAGAAGGTATACATCAATAACATCAAGATAACCGTCACCGTCAAGGTCATATTTCACTATATCATCATAGCTTGCAGTTTCAATCTGCTCGTGGTCATCTGCAAGTGCTTTATTAACAAGTGCCTGATAGTCTATTACATCAACTGTTCCGTCACCGTTAGTGTCACCAACATTTGCAACAGAGTAGTTGCCTGTTTCACCTACTGTTACAACCTTGTAAAGCTCATTATCTGTTATAATCGGAAGTGAACCTTCTGTATTGCTCATTTGTCCCCATGCTTCGCCTAAGAGATATGCAACCTCGCCGGACTTGAGCTGTTCTGTGGTTACACTTGTGATCTCTATATTTTCACTACCTGCATTCAGAGGTGAATCGCTATGAACTGCTTCAAGACCGTCATCACCGAGATAATAGCAATTCTTGATTGCATTAACGCTACGAAGGGTGCCAAATGCGCCAAGACGGGCTTCGTCGGTCAGGTTTTCCCCGCACTCAAACTTACCTGCAAACAGGCAGTTTTCAATGGCTGTCTGTGCGCCCGTGTTGGAAAAGCTGAGGAAACCTCCCATATAGATGGTTGCGGTGTTATTATAGCTGTTCTTTGCGTAATTTGTCTTTATTGTACCGTATGCTCCGCAGTTGCGGATGGTCACTCTACTTGTACTCTCCTGAATCTTGCCGATAAATCCGCCTGCACCCGAGTCCACACGGTACTCGCCTGCATCAAAGGTGCCGTACCAGGAGCAGTTTTCGATAAGGCTCTCGTGGTTTGCATATCCCACAAACCCACCGATCATACCGATGCCGTGTGTCTTTGCGGTAAGGTTTACGTAAGAGGTGATGTTCTGAATGATCGCGCCGTTGCGCTCAAGGTCGTTTTCACCGTTGAGACCGCAGATAGAGCCGATAACACCGCCAACGTAATTGACATCAGTGTTAGCAACCACCTCACCGTAGATGGTAAAGTTCTTGACTGTACCGGTTCTTACCTCACCGAAGAAGCCGAGACCTGCTCTGCCACCTTCTACATAGAGACCTTTGATGGTGTGATTCTGTCCGTCAAAGACACCACGGAAGTTGTGGCTATTTTCACCTGTGGAGCCGATGGGTGTCCAGAGTCTGTTTTCAAGATTGATATCTGCCGTAAGAACCGCATTTGCCGTTCTGTCAACGGTATTGATATAGTTTGCAAACCAGAAAAGCTGACCTGCGTTGGAAATTTCATAGTAATTATCTTCGTTCAATTCTGCAGGCTCGTAAATACCACAATAAGGACAGAAGCCGTTTTCCAATTCAATGGTTTCATCGTGGTTCGTCAGGTCAGGAGCATCAAATTCTTCACCGCACACCTTGCAGATTGAAGCATTGTAACAGGTTGCTTCGATACAGGAGTGGACAGCCGTTACCGGGTCGGATTTATAGGTTTCACCTTCGTAAGTTGCAAAGCAGAGGTATTCTTTACCGCATTCATAGTTGGTGAGGGTGTTGGTTGTAGCACCATCGAGAGCATTTTGGATTTCAATAATAATTTTTTCGCCATGCATCCCAACATCACTAGCTCCACCACCCAAGCCGTCACCTCCATTTGTAGTGGTACGGAAATGAAAATCATAAATGCCGTCTGATTCAACTGTATATTCATCAATGTAAGGTGACGAATAAATTTGGGATATAGTATCAACCAAGTTGGAGTTGTGATAAATCTCAATGTATTCAATATCACTATTGTAATCTATTTTATCAAAAATGATTCTGTCAGCTACCTTGAGATCAAGAGTTATATACGGTTTTTCATTTCCAAAGAAAGGATATTCAACGTACCATATGCCATCCTGGTATGCAACAGAGTTACTATCAATAACATCGGTATCGGTTACAACAGAGCTGCTGTACCACTGAAAAACTGCATTGGATTCGCTGAATTCCGCAGTATAGCCGTTTTCAACAGTTGGTTGCTGTATGAATTCTGTATCTTGATCACCTGCAGCCACAACGGAAGCCGGAAATGTTGTCATAAGTATTAACAATGCGATTATCACGGATAAGATTTTTTTGGTTTTTTTCATAAAAGCACCTCTAAAAATAAGGATAAATGGTTCATTTTCGTTTATATGCTCTAACTATGGTTTTCTGCATCTATGAGCATTTTTTCAAAGGTCTCCTCTGTTGTTTTATCAACATATTCCTTAAACTCCTTGAAAATTCGTTCTCCGATATGTTTATAATCATAGCTTAATGCTTTTTTGATTTTGGTTTCACGAATTTTTTTCGGAACATTATATACATATAATATTTTATCAAGAGCTTCTGCTATTCGTGTTTCAAGGGAAACGTGTTCATCAAGACTCATAAGCGTTGCATATTCTATGCCCGAAACCAAAATTTCCGCTTCCTCAAATTGCTCATCCGTCCAACCCTTGCAATATTCTTTATAAACCTCTTTTGAGCGTTCAGTATCGTTTTCACGAATCATTTTTAGTGTTACAGGACTTTGGTAGGAAGAAATAAAGAAATCCTTTGCGATAGGATTACTTTCACAAGCCGATGCCATTGTCATAAGCTCAAGGCAAACTGCCATTACCGAGCTTATGCCGTCCTCTGCCTCATCCTCTATGAGCTTTCGTTGAAATTTGCAAAGTGAATTAACAAGAATGCTTAACAAATCATCCTTTGAAGGATAATAATATGTTATATTACCGGGACTCATATTAAGTTCAGCTGCTACCATTTTGGTGGACATATCAGAATATCCTTTTTCCCAAATCAATCGAGTTGTTGTCTGAACAATTTCGAGTTTAGTTCCAATTGATTTATGTCTTGCCAAAACAAAAACCTCCAACCACCACATTTTTGTTTTTTGTTCGAGTACAATTTTTGTACTGATACAATAATAACATACCAATATATCCCATTTCAATACTTTTTTGAAAAAATCTGATAATTTTTTAACATTTTTTTGCAAACCATTTCTTCTGCTTTTCTTTGAATTATGCAGTAAAGTTTTTTACATATTTTCCGCTTTTAAAAAGTGCAATTTTTGTACCATTTTACACCATAGCAATACCAACAATCTTGCTTTTTCAATTAATATTTGATAATATAAAATTATCAATTCAAGGGGAGATTTAAATATATGGAACAGTTAAAATTCTATGTAATGGCAGACCCTCATTTTTTCGACACCGCGCTTGGTTGCAGCGGTAAAGAATATGAAGACTTTATGCATTATGAGCAAAAGTGCTTTGCGGAAACTGAAAGCATAAATAAAAGTGTTATTGAATTTCTCAAAAATGCTGATGAATCAGATATTATCCTCATTGCAGGAGATTTAGCTTTTAACGGAGAAAAAAAGAGCCATGAAGGCTTTCTCAAGCTTCTTTATGATCTCAAAAACAGCGGTAAAAAAATCTATGTTGTTACCGCCGACCACGATTTTAAATGGAACAGAGAGGACACATTTGCTTTCGGTGAAAACGGAAGATACTCTCCCGAACACACCGAGAGAAATGAACTCACCGAGCTGTATCGTGATTTTGGCTTTGGTGATGCCATTGCAATTGATAAGGAGCATCTTTCCTATGTTGCCCAGCTTTCCGATGATGTGCGACTTATGGCGCTTAACTGCGACCTGAAAAAAGATGGCAAATACCATTTCTTTGACGATCAATTAGACTGGATCAAAGAGCAGGCAAAAAAAGCACAGGAAGATAATCAAACAATTGTTGCTATGTGCCATTACCCAATTCTCCCGGGACAACCGTTATTTTCGCTGATTTCCCCTATACTTATCAGAGATGCCCATAAGTTTGCAACCTTCCTTGCCGATAATGGCATACACATTCTTTTCACAGGACACATGCATAACCAAAGCATCAATGAATTTGTAACAGAAAAAGGAAACAAGCTTTATGATATCACAACGGGCTCGGTTATTGCAGACCCTGCTTTTATCAGACTTGTAAGCATCAAAGATGAGAAAACTGTTGATATAAAAAGCATTCCAACTCCCGACTTTGAATGGGATACCGACGACTGCAAAAAATACCTTGCCGATATGTTTGACGGAATGATTGTAAATATTATTACAGATATGAGAGATGACACCAAGCGCGCCATGGGTAAACTAGGCATAAAAGACAAGGGTATGACAAAAAAAGTTCTTCATCTGGCAGGAAAGTTTTTATGCAAGGTTAAAGTGGGCACACTTGCAAGACTACTGTTTATCAAATGTGATAAGAGCATAAGAAATATGCGTGCCCTTGATTATGCCACAGAACTTGTGCGAGGTGTATTCGAAGGTAACCAGAGCTATGTTGAAGGAACACCAAAGGGTGATGTATGGCTGAATCTTCTTAAGAGGTTAGGCTTCATATTTAAAAAGATCGATATCAAAGGCTGGGACGGTAAGAAAGCAGACCTTTATGAGTTGCTGAAAAACACCGCAGGAAACTATGATATCGATGATTACAACGCAACATTAACTATTAAATAAAAATCAATTTTTATATTACAACCTCTGTTTTGTATAAATTTTCAAAAAATGGAAATAGTAAGAAACAGAAAACGAACGGAGGTAGTAATATGTTTAAACACGAAAAATTGCTTTTTCATCCTGTTGGAGTTGAAAAACCGAATCCTCAATACGCGGCACTTCTTCAGGAGCAATTGGGCGGCGGTAACGGTGAACTGAAAGCCGCTATGCAGTATATGTCCCAGAGCTTCAGAATTAAAGACCCTGAAATCAAGGACCTTTTTCTTGATATTGCCGCAGAAGAGCTGGGTCATATGGAAATGATTGCACAGACAATCAACTTACTCAATGGTCACGATGTTGATGCCGAAAAAGTACCGAGCGGAGAAATCCAGTCCCATGTGATACTCGGCTTAAATCCCGGATTAATCAATGCTTCAGGTTATTCCTGGACTGCCGACTATGTAACTGTTACGGGCGATTTGTGTGCGGATTTGCTCAGTAATATTGCATCCGAACAGCGTGCAAAGGTGGTTTACGAATACCTCTACCGCCAGATTGACGATAAAAAAGTGCGCGAAACCATCGACTTTCTCTTAAACCGTGAGGAAGCACACAACCAGATGTTCCGCGATGCTTTTAACAAGGTGCAGAATTCAGGCTCTAACAGAGATTTCGGCACAACCAAAGCCGCAAAAATGTATTTTTCAATGTCCGACCCCGGACCTGACGCATTTGCAAATAACAAAACAAATCCTGTAGCTTTTGATAATTGACTTAAAAACCACTGCCGAAACTTTTGTTTCAGCAGTGGTTTTTTATAAATCAAGTTCTTTGTAGTTATGAATATATATGTCAACAAGCTCTTTAAGTTCGTCCTGTTTGGGTTCGCTTTTATCATAAATCCCAACAACATTGTAACCGTTGGCTTTGGCAGTTTTCGCGGCGTACAGCGCATCTTCAAAAACCCATGTGGTTTCTTTATCTGTTCCCAGTTCTTCAAGCACCACATCATAAACCTTGGGTTCGGTTTTTGAAGCACCTACTGTATAGGTTGAATAAATTGCAGAAAAATAATGAAGCATATCATATTTTTCCATAACCGCGCAGAGTGCAGGCTCGCCTGTTGCGGTGGCAATACCCATTTTTACGCCTTTTGCTTTCAATTTTTCAAGAAATTCAATTATATCATTTTTAGGCTCGGTTTCAGTCATATATCTGCCTTTTATATAATCAAAAAGCATTGATAAAAGCTCTTCATAGGTTTTATCAAGGTTAAAGCGTTCAATGGCAAGAAGAAAAGTTTCACGAAGAAAAAGGCCTTTAAAAGCCTCTTCGTCTTCCTCCGTTAACTTAATCCCTAAATAATTAAAGAAATTGTCCTTATACCCTTTCCAAACATGCATAGAATCAAAAAGAGTTCCGTCAAAATCAAAAATCGCACCTGTAATGTTCATTTTCTTCTCCTGCGTGTATATCCATTAAATTTTCTTTGCCCAGTCGGGTACATCGTCAGCAACATAGTGAACATTTTTAATTTTTGATGCAACAAGTCTTGGTTTTAATGTATTGTCAAAAACATAAATTTCGTCACTTAATTTTGAAAGGATATTAAGATTATTCATAGACCTTACAAATCTTTCACGGAGCTTATCTTCCGGAACATCATGCCCTCCTTGAGAAACTCTTTGTTTAACTCTTGAGATATTTATTTCAGGTGAATCCGTTCCCACAAAAACAGATACTATATCATATCCTTTAGCTTTTGCCTTTTCAACAAAATCCAATTTATCCGAATGGGATAAAACCGTTTCCATTATTATAGGTTTATTGCATTTTAATAACTTTTCTCGCTTGTAATCAGCAAACTCAATAGCTTTGATATATCTTTCTTTAACATCTTCGACATTTCCGAAAAGTTTTGAAGCATATATATCAGGGCAAACATATTCTACATTTTCCAAATGATACAACCGAATGTATTGGGCGATTATTGTGCTTTTTCCGCTACCGTTAGGTCCTGCAAAAATATACAAAATCATATTTCAACTCCTAAACCCTTAAGAAAAATCCGATCATCGTCATCCAAAGAAACATTTTTATAAAGAGCATTTTCAGTTTCCTTAAAATCGTTTACGGACACATTTCTGCCAAAAGAAGCAGCATGTCCGATTTTAGCAGACGGAGCTGAAGCTAAACTTTTAGAATACTGAAAAACAATGTAATCAATAAGATTGCTGACTGAACGCATTTCATCATCAGCAATTCTGCGCAAACTTTCAATTGTACTTTCTTCTAAAGTGACACTAATAGATTTTTTAGCCATAACAAACCTCCTAAAAGTGCTTTATATTGTTTTACACTATATTACACTTATATTATATGTAGAAATCAAATGAAAGTCAATATGAAAATTTTTCGCTTATTTCATTTTTAAACATTTGAGTAAAATTTTAACATAGTTGTATGATTTTTAAATGTATGATATAATTACTTGAAATATATTTCACAAAGGAGAAAATGCTATGAGAAAAACAATAAAACTCATTTCAGCGATAATGTGTCTTGTTATGCTGTTCGGTTCTGCTTTACCTATAAGCGTTTCGGCTGTATCTGAGGAAAACTCCTGGTCAGAATACCTCGAAGAAAACAAAGGAGTATACATCAGTCCCGGTGCAGACGACACAGAAATGCGTATAACCTGGTACGGCGGTAAAGACGGAGTTGACCCTGTAGTTAAGGTAAGCGAAAACAAAAACATGAAAAACGCTATGTCTTTTACAGGTACAATTCATTCAAACGAAAAAGTTGAACGTTCAAACCACGTTACAGTAACAGGTCTTGAAAAAGGGAAAACATATTATTATGTGTGCACAGACGGCACAACAGATACAAAGGTAAAATCCTTTAAAACAGTTGCAGAGGGTGAAGATTTTTCTGCAATGTATGTAAGCGATATTCACCTTACAGGTGACAGCTTTGACGATCCCCGGCTTTACGAAACTGCAAAAACCTGGGACAAGGTTCTGGTTGAAACAACAGAAAGAAACGACATTTCTCTCATCCTTTCAGGCGGTGACCAGGCAACAGAGGGTCAGCCCTGCGAATATTATGCAATGTTTGTGCCCGAGCAGGTTAAAACAATTCCTTATGCTATGGCAATCGGCAACCACGATGTAAAAAGATATACATATGATGCAATAGCAAACTACCCTAATACAAAGACAGATAATATTTCAAAATCACTCATTCACGGCGACTATTATTTCACAAAAGGCAATGCACTTTTCATTGTGCTTGACAGTACAAATTCATCTGCAGTTGACCACTATGACTTTGTTGAAAAAGCAATTGAAGAAACACCCGATGCAACCTGGAGAATAATGATGTTCCACCACGATTTATACGGTGGTCACATTGAATCAAGAGAAGCAGAAAACAAGCTTCTCCGCCTTCTTTTCACTCCTATTATTGATAAATTCCAGATAGACCTTGTTCTTACAGGTCATAGCCATTGCTTCAGCAGAAGCCACGTTGTGTATAAAAATGAAGTTACGGAGGCTCTTGACGGAAAAACAAGTGTAACAAATCCCAAAGGTACAATTTATCTCAACAACGGCTCTCTCAGTGTAGATCCTGATTCCGAGCTTCAGGAGCCTATTGTGGATTCTGATATGAAGAGCGAGTTCATTGCAACTGACTACCTTACAGGAACTGAGGAGGTTTATAACATTCTCGACTTCACAGAAGACTCCTTAACTATTAAATCTTATACATACGGCTCCGAAGAGGCTTTCACAGAACTTACAATCAACAAAACCTCACAGCAGGGCGGTCATCCCGATGAGCCTGTGCAGCTTTGGTTCAAAGTCGGAAAATATCTTGGAACTATTTATAATATTATAAATAATTTCTCAAGAAAATCTGAAATCAAAGAAAGAGAAGCTAACTAAAAAACATCCGTGACTTTTCAGTAAGTCACGGATGTTTTCTTTTTCCGATTTCGCTGAAGAATGCGGCGCCCATTATAAGCACAACGCCAACAAGTTCATATACCGTTGGTAATTGCATAAACACAACCGCTGACAGAATTATGGCAGATGCAGGGTCGATATAGCTTAGAATTGCAACAGTCTGACTTTTCAGATTTTTCATTGCGCCGAAATACACTAAATAAGCAAATCCCGTATGAACAACACCTACAATAAGCAGAAGTATTGCAGATTTGGGATTGAAGCTTACCTCCCCCATTGTGAGCAAGGCGTAGGGTAAAACTACAAGTCCTGCTACTGCTAATTGAACAACAGTTCTTTCATAAGCCTCTACCTCGCCCATAAACTTGTTCATAATCATAACCGATGCATAAAGCACCGCCGCACCTAAACCACAAAGAACACCTGTTATTTTTGAACCGTTTGATTGCAAAATCCCCGAAACCGAAACAACGCCTATTAATGCAATAAGCACGCATATTATTTGTTTAGCTTTTAATTTTTCTCTGAATATAAATGAAGAGACGATAACAACGAATATGGGTGCGGTGTAGTAACAAACAGTTGCAACGGGTATTCCCGTAAATCTATAGGCTTCAAAAAGTAAAATCCAGTTAAAGCCGATTGCTACCCCTGAAGCAAGTAACACAGTTAATTTCTTTTTAATCTTTTTAAAATCTACTTTGCGCCCGGTTAAAAGCATAACACTTAAAATTACAAGAGCACCTACGATTCCCCGAAACGCCGCAATAACTCCCGAGGGCAATGCTATATATTTTACAAATATACCTATGGTTCCGAAAACAACCATAGACAATATCATAGATATTTTATCTTTCATTTCAGAACACCTTTTTCTTACCATCTGTTTTCAACATATTCACAGAATGTGAAAAGGTCTTTTATTTCGAGCTTTGTACCGTCGTCAAGGGTAACATCGCCGTTCCAGATGCCAAATACCTGATGGCAATTCATTCTGCCCACTTTAAAATCTACGTCGCTATGATTATCGAGAGTGGGCTGCATTGTCATATTGAATCTTCCGTCCTCAGAAATAATCTTCCAGGGTTCAAGAAATCTGTTTTTCGGAAATTTCTCAACATCAACCGCTCCGATTTTATGCACCTTGCCGTCATAGAAAATGCATGTTTCCGTTGCATTACTTTCGTTACCGATTGCCCAGGTAATTTCAAAGCCGAAAAGGTGCTTTTTGCCCTTTTCATCAGTTATGTACTGATTACCGCTTCCCCAATACCAAACCATTTCGTGTGGAGTGTTTACCCTGCCCCAATCAACAGTACAGAAAGCCTTGTCTTTTGAAAACTCATAAACATAATCACCAACCGTGAACTTACCCTCGCAGGGCATACACATTTGCTTTGTAGTCATAAAATATTTAGTATCGTCACCGTCAAAGGGGAAAATTGTTGTGATATTTTCGAGACCGTCCATTATTTCCATAGAAACGTTAACCTGGGCGGCTTTGCCCTTGAAAGAGCCTTTATACCACAAGGTTCTTTCCTTTTCTTTTGTATGGAAATCGAATTCGGTTTTCCCGATTTTGTCCTTGAAGCGCGTGGGCACATCAATCACAGGAGGTGAAACGTGCTTATTAGCACCTACAAAATACTGAATAGAGTCGCAAATAACCTGACCTGTTTTAAGGTCAACAAGCTTTGCCGCCACATAACCGCCGATATTGATATTTGCAAAGCTTATGAGAATCTGCATTTCGTCCCCAACGTGAATGGTATAAAAGTCCCATTCCTTACGGCTGATTATTCCTTTTTTTACATAATCTCTGTTATATTCGAAAACATTTCTTCTTGCCCAACCTTTAGCAAGAAGCTTTCCCTCAGGAGAAAGAAGCGGGGTTTTCTCTGTATATTCCGTCTGTTTGGATTTTTCTTTCCAATCATTAAATGGTACATAGGTTCTTTTTAATTCATTACCCATCTTATCACCCTTTTCTCATTATAAATTTCAGTATAGCATAAAACCTATCAATATACAACAAACTTAAATTCTTGTTTTGGCTAATTATAAAAAATGTATTTACTTTTGATTTCACTTTGTTATAATGTAGGCGAATAGTGAAATATAATATATCTTTTCATTATCAAGGGGTGTGTTAAAGTGAAATTAATAACCAACAAACCCATTCCAAAACAATATGAAGAAAGCTTCAATCGCCTTCTAAAAAATGACGAGGCACTTTTTATTGTGGTGGGCGATTTAAACCTTAAAGGACGTTATGCCGAATCCATGATGGTATTCACAAAGGAAAAGCTGATTGCCTTTGACGAATGCTATGAAAACGGCAGCTTTTCCGTTCAGTATTCTGATATTGACACGGCTCACGTTAAACGTCTTTACGGTAATGCCGTTTTTAAGATAAAATTCAAAAACGGAAAGAAAAAAATAGTCCTGCGTTTTTCCTATGCAGGCGCAGAGGTTGCCGATGCGGCGGCGGTATTTGTTAATGCGATTAACGATGGTAAGGATTTGCTTGACGAAGCCGAAACCGTTAAATCCGTTTACCACAAGCAACGTTGCTTTTGCCCAAAATGCGGCAGAAAGCTCCCAAACCCCGAATCAGATTGTATTAACTGCTCGGGAAAGGGCAAGCTTATTTCAAAATTCGGAAAATATGTAATACCCGAAAAGAAATCACTTATTGTTTGTATGCTGCTTTCCGTAGTGGCAACGGCGTTATCTCTTGTCCCACCCTACATAACAAAAATAATGGTGGACGATGTTATCCCAGGCAAAGATTCTTCAATGCTTATAAAAGTTCTTGCGGCTCTTTTGGGAATATATATTCTTCAATATGTAATGAACGGTTTTCGTTCTTACAGACTCCGCCTTGCAGGCGACAGAATAACCCTCAACCTGAAAAAAGATATTTACGAAAAGGCTCAATATTTGCCTTTAAGCTTCTACGATAAAATTTCAACAGGCTCTGTTATTAACCGAGTAAACTCTGATGCAGGTGTTATTCAGGCTTTCATTATGAAAATAACACAGGAAGCTGTTGTTCAGGCATTTACCCTTGTAGGACTTGTTATCATAATGTTCGGTATGAGCTGGAAGCTGGCTTTATTCTCATTGATTCCCGTTCCCGTGGTTGTAATTGCAGGCAGACTTTTCGGTAAAATAATCGGACCTAAATATATGCGTCTTTGGAGAAGAAGCGCTTCAATTTCAACTGTTCTTGCAAACTCCATTCCCGGTGTAAGAGTTATAAAAGCTTTCACAAATGAAAAGGAAACCATAAATAAATTTGCCAGATACTGTGATGAATGGTATAAAGAAGACAAAAAAGTTGCTGTTCCTGCAGCGGTTTTCCCCTCTCTTATCACTTTCCTTGTAACCTGCGGTTCTATCGTTGTCTGGTTTTTAGGCGGTAATATGGTAATAAACGGAAGCGATGAGATTTCACTTGGTCTTCTTGTTTCCTTTGTTTCCTATGCAAGTATGTTCTATACGCCCATTAACTTCTTTGCAAATATGAGCGATACTTATCAGAATACTCTTGCCTCCGCAGAAAAAATTCTTGATATTATAGATGCCGAGCCCGAACACAATTTCGGCGAAGGTCATACCCTCGAAAGAATGAAGGGTAAAATTGAATTTAAAAATGTCAACTTTGCCTTTGACCGCTCGAAAAAAGTCCTTTCCAATATTAACCTTACTATTGAACCCGGAGATATAGTCGGTATCGTTGGTACAACCGGTTCGGGTAAATCAACCCTTATAAATCTTTTAATGCGTTACTATGACGATTACGACGGTGAAATTCTTATTGACGGAGAAAACATTAAAAATGTTGATATGAAATATTACCGCGATTCTATCGGTTATGTTCAGCAAGAGCCGCTTATGTTCCGCGACACTATTTTCAATAACATTGCCTTTGGTAGCGGAAGAGTTCACGTTGAGCAAGTAATTCATGCCGCAGAGGTTGCCAATGCTCACGGCTTTATAGCAAAGCTCCCCGATGCATACGATACTATGCTTGGTGAAAGAGGTGTGGGTCTTTCCGGCGGTGAACGTCAGCGTGTTTCTATTGCCCGAGCAGTTCTCAAAAACCCCAGCATTTTGATTTTTGACGAAGCTACTGCCGCAGTTGACTCGGAAACAGAGCATCTTATTCAAGGTGCTATTGAGCGACTTATAAGCGGAAGAACCACTTTAATGATTGCTCACAGACTTTCTACTCTGCGAAAAGCAAACAAAATAGTAGTTGTTGACAAGGGCGAAATTATTGAATGCGGAACACCCCAAGAGCTTTTGAAGCAAAAAGGAAAATACTACAAGCTTGTAGAAATTCAGTCTATGGGCGAACAGCTTCAAAAACGCAAGGCTGAAGAAAATTTTGAGTGAGGTGAATTAAATGCCCAGATATATTGAAGGCTCCGAAGTACGACTTACGGAAAATGACAAAATTTTTGTTGATGCAGAATTTTATACGGGAGAAAAATTCACCGAGCTTGAGCTTCACCGAATGTTCCCCATAACAGGTCTTACAAAATACATTGCGCTTATGGATTCCGAGGGCAACGAAATTGCCGTTATTCGCGATATAAATGACCTTATGCCTGAATCCAAAGCGGTAGTTGAAAACTGTTTAAAAGAGTACTATATGATTCCCCGCATCACAAAATTCATAAAAATGAGCCAAAAGTTTAAAATTTGGATGTGGACGGCGGAAACGGACAAAGGCATTTGCACTTTCGAAATCCGCAATCACTTGACCGCCATAAAACCTCTTTATGACGGCAGGGTTCTCATTAAGGATGCCAACGACAACCGTTATGAAATCCCTGATGTTAACATCCTTGACAAAAAAAGCAAAAAAATGATATTACCAAAACTCTAATAGTTGAAAGGAATAAATATATGAAACTTTTAATTGCAATTGTAAATAACGATGACAGCGCTGTTGTTTCCTCATCTCTTACGAAGGAAGGCTTCACCGTTACAAAGCTTTCCACAACAGGCGGTTTTTTAATGGTAGGAAACACCACCTTCCTTATCGGTGCCGAAGATAACACCGTTGCAAAGGCTAAAGAAATCATTAAAGATTGCTCACAAAAGCGCACAAGAATTACTACCACAACAAGCGGATTCGGAACAGGTCTTAGAGAAGACGATTTCGAAAAAGAAGTTTCTGTGGGCGGTGCAATCGTATTCACACTTGATGTGGAAGATGTTGATAAGTATTAATAAATACCATTATAAAAATGGAACTGTAAAACAAAAGTTTTACAGTTCCATTTAATTTTATCAATTATCTGATTTTTCTTTTTCTGTAACTGCTGTTTGTGCTCGTGTTCTTTCCAGATCAAGATACATTCTGTCTCTTGTTTTCTGGTCGATATTATAGAAGAACATTGGAACAAGGCTTAAAAAGTCGAATATCAACTGGGGACCGAAAGCGGCAATAAACATTTTCCACATTGTGTCCTCGGTTTGCACCGCTGTAAGCCCGGATTCAAAACCTGCCCATCTTGCAAGAAGCATTGTGTTAATTTTTGTAAGGGCAATACCTCTCACCTTGTTAATATAACCCGTAAGAAGATTTACGGTAGCTTCAACTCTATAGCCGTTCTGCCATTCGCAGTAGTCGAGAACCTCGTAGTTAATTTCATTTTCAATGATTTTCTTGGTTCCGTAGAACACCATTTCAAGACTGTTGCCTAACATCATAGCAATTGTCATAGGCAATTTTTTCTTATAGAAGCCGTTTTTCTTACCGCCTATAAGACCAACAAGGAAGAAGCTCAATTCAGACGTAATAATTGAACCTCGTTGGAATAACCATAAAGTTTTCGTTGAAAATCTTTTTCTGAATTTCGTTGCCCAAGGAT
>JAZSNR010000009.1:0-10742 GCA_045536495.1 Acutalibacteraceae bacterium | reverse complement strand
CCAACTTTATGCTGGAAGAAAACAGAAAGGTCAAGACCTTTTTCCATAGCAAGAAAACCTTTTCTCTGAACAACTATTCCGTTTTCTGGAGTTACCTCATAAGGAATAATTTCACCGGGGAAGCTTGATGAGAATGCAATCATACCGGTTCCGTTCACAGAGGTAAATTCATTAAGAAAAAGCGATTCGCCTGCAAAAAGTCTGCCCAATGCCTTTTTTATACCGCCGCCTGAATTTGTTTCCATTTTCATATTAGGACTCATCCAGCTCATTGAACCGCCTTCGGTGCAAAGTGTCTGACCCTGCTCGGGATAGCAAATAACAACGGGCAAGCTACCGCCTTCGATTTCATATTTTAACATCAAATTACCTCCTTGTTCGTCTTATTTATTAGAGTATAACTTTTTTTCTCTTTTTTTTCAAGTATATTGACATAAAAACACTCCAAGCAACCAAATGCAAGGAGTGTTTCACACATTAATTAATCAACTTTAACAATCCAACCGAGCTTATCTTCACGTTTACCCCACTGAATACCTGTGAGTTCATCATAAAGGAACTGAGCAACGGGACCGATTTTACTGTCATTAATTACAAGATGCTCGTCACCATCAATGTATTCACCAACAGGAGAAATAACAGCAGCTGTACCTGTACCGAAGGATTCGGTAAGTGTGCCGTTTTTGTGAGCCTCTTTAACCTCGTCAACAGAGATTTTTCTTTCTTCAACCTTGTAGCCGTTAGCTTTAAGAACTTCGATACAAGAAGCTCTTGTAACACCGGGAAGAATGTTGCCGTCTTCAAGAGAGGGAGTGATAACTGTACCATCAATAACGAAGAAAACGTTCATTGCGCCAACTTCGTCAATGTATTTTCTCTCAACACCGTCAAGCCAGAGAACCTGAGCATAGCCCATTCTGTCTGCCTTTTCCTGACCGATAAGAGATGCGGCATAGTTACCGCCGGCTTTTGCCATACCTGTTCCGCCTTTTACACAACGAACATATTCACGTTCAATGTAAATCTTAACGGGGTCCATACCATTTGCATAGTAAGAGCCAACAGGTGAAAGGATTATTGCAAAAATATAGCTGTGAGAAGCGTGAACGCCAAGGAAAGCATCAGTTGCAATAATGAAAGGACGAATATAAAGTGATGTTCCGTCATTATGAGGAACCCAATCCTTATCAACCTCAACAACAGTCTTGATAGCTTCAAGAACCATATCGGGGTCAAGTCTGGGAACGCAAAGACGGTCACAAGTATTATTCATTCTTTCAATGTTTTTCTGAGGACGGAAAAGCTGAATGTTGCCGTCTGCAGTTCTGTATGCCTTAAGACCTTCGAAAAGCTCCTGAGCATAGTGGAAAACCATTGATGAGGGGTCAAGAGCAAGAGGACCATAAGGTACAACTCTTCCATCGTGCCAGCCCTGACCATCATCATAGTTCATAATAAACATATGGTCTGTAAAGATTTTACCGAAACCAAGCTTGCTCTCGTCCTGAGGTTTTGCCTTGGGAGCGGTTGTTCTTTCAATCTTAAATTCGTAACTCATTGAAAATACCTCTTTTCAATTATGAATTGAAATAAAATTAATAATCGTAACCGAGCTTAAGTGCGGTTTTGTTTACTTCAAGAAGGTTCTGACGGCGGGCAGAAACAACCTTGGAGAGAGGTGCATCTATACCGTCAAAGCCAAGTGCTTCAACCTCTTTAAGAAGCTTGCCTGTGATAATCATATTAGCAAGAGTGCTGATGCCCTGCTCATTTGCAAGCTGAGTTGCAGGAATGTAGAAAACATCAACATCAGTTCTCTCAACCTTACGGGTAATGAGAGTTGAATCAACGAAGATTTTACCGCCTGAAACAACTTCATTTTCGTATTTATCAAGTGAGGGAAGGTTCATAGCAACGAGAACATCGGGTTTACCGACAATGGGAGAACCGATGGGCTCATCACTAACGATAACGCTACAGTTTGCAGTACCTCCACGCATTTCAGGACCATAAGAAGGAAGCCAGGAAACCTGCTTGTTCTCAAGAAGACCTTTATATGCAACGAATTTACCTGCAAAAAGAATACCCTGACCGCCGAAACCGGCAAAAAGAATGTTACATGCTTTACTCATTATTTTGCCTCCTCTGCGTAGATATCTTTATAAACACCCAAGGGGTAATAAGGAAGCATATTTTCCTCAAGCCATTCAAGTGCTTTTGCGGGTGTCATACCCCAGTTTGTAGGACAAGTGGAAACAACCTCAACAAGAGAGAAGCCCTTGCCTTCAAGCTGATTCTGGAATGCTTTTTTAATAGCAGCTTTTGCCTTCTTAACATTTGAGGGATTGTTTACAGAAACTCTTTCAAGGTATGCTGCGCCGTCAACATTCTGAAGAAGCTCACAAACCTTAACGGGATAACCTACTGTTTCAACATCTCTGCCGTAGGGAGAGGTCTGAGTAACCTGACCGGGAAGAGTTGTGGGAGCCATCTGACCGCCTGTCATACCGTAAATTGCATTGTTTACGAAAATAACTGTGATGTTTTCACGTCTTGCAGCGGCGTGAACAGTTTCTGCAGTACCGATAGCTGCAAGGTCGCCGTCACCCTGATATGTAAATACAACATTGTTTTCGGGGTCTGCTCTTTTAACGCCTGTTGCAACTGCAGGAGCTCTACCGTGAGGAGCCTGAATAAAGTCGCAGGTGAAATAATCATAAGCCATAACGGAGCAACCAACGGGAGCTACACCAATTGTTCTGCCTTCGATACCGAGTTCATCAATAACCTCGGCAACAAGTCTGTGAATAATACCGTGAGTACAACCGGGACAATAGTGAAGCGGTGCATCAGTTAATGTTTTCGGTTTTTCGAATACTACCATTATTTGTTACCTCCTTCATTGATTTCTTCAATTTTTGCAAGTACTTCTTCGGGAGCGGGAATCATACCGCCTGTACGGTTGCAAAGATATACGGGTTTCTTGCATTCTGTTGCAAGCTTAACATCTTCAATCATCTGACCCATATTCATTTCAACGCAAAGGAATGCTTTGCATTTATCTGCCGCAGCTCTGAGAACCTTCTCGGGGAAGGGCCAGAGAGTAATGGGACGAATCATACCAACCTTGATACCCTTTGCACGTGCTTCAACAATAGCATTTTTAGCAACACGAGCTGTGATACCAAAGGAAACAACGCAGATATCTGCATCATCCATAAGATATTCTTCGAAAAGAACTTCATTTTCTTCTACTGTTTTGTATCTTGCGTAACGCTCGAAGTTTGTTTTTTCAAGCTCTTCGGGTTTAAGGTAAAGAGAGTTAACAATATTGTGTTTTCTCTCCCCTTTTGTACCTGTAAGCGCCCAGGGCTTATCAAAGCTGTTGGGAGCAGTTTCGGGAAGCTCAACAGGCTCCATCATCTGACCGAGAGTACCGTCTGCAAGAATCATTGCAGGCATTCTGTACTTATCAGCAAGGTCAAATGCAGTGCTTGTAAGGTCTGCCATTTCCTGAACTGATGCAGGTGCAAGAACGATTTTCTTGAAGTCACCGTGACTACCGCCTTTAACTGCCTGGAAATAGTCAGACTGTGAGGGCTGAATACCGCCAAGACCCGGGCCACCACGCTGAACACTAACCACAAGTGCAGGAACATCTGTACCTGCTATGTAGGAAATACCCTCGCTCTTAAGAGAAACTCCGGGGCTTGATGATGATGTCATAACACGTTTGCCTGTTGCGGCAACGCCGAGAACCATATTGATAGCAGCGATTTCACTTTCTGCCTGAAGGAATACGCCACCTACTTTGGGCATTCTTTTTGCCATATATGCGGCAATTTCTGTCTGAGGAGTAATGGGGTAACCGAAATAGTGCATACAACCTGCTCTGATAGCAGCTTCGGCAATAGCCTCATTACCTTTCATTAAAACTTTTTCACCCATTTATTTCACCTTACCTTTCAACAGTTATAGCACAGTCGGGGCACATTGTTGCACAAAATGCGCAACCGATACACTTGCTTTCATCAATACAATGTGCAGGATGGTGTCCTTTTGCGTTAAGCTTTGCAGAATCGAGTTCAACGATTTTCTTGGGACAAGCAGTTACGCACAAACCGCAACCCTTGCAAACATTTTCTGCGAATGTTACTTTTGCCATTTTTCTGCCTCCTAAATTATCTTTTTTTGTAAAGTCAGCGGAAACAGATTTTCAACTTTTCCGTTGAGATTATTAACTAAATTTTCTGTGACAGTTGTCATTTTAACAGGCAAGCCCGTTAATTTTGATAATTCCTCGGCACTGTCAACCGAGTTTATAACATCCTCTGCTGTGGTGCTTTCACCAAGATTGGAATTGTTAACAATTGCTGTGAATTTGATTTTACAAGCGGCTTCAATTTCCTGCATTATCTCGTAAGCGGACTGAGCATCGGGAGTTAAAGGACGATATTTATTGAAAACGAAAAGCATTTCGTAATCGTTTTCTTCTTTAATAGCGTCCGCATATCTTCCTAATGCATAAGCTCCGCGGTCATCACCGCCAATATCCATTATCGCCTTTTCTTCACGTTTGTCAAGAAGAGAATAAACATCTTGAGGCAAAGCGGGTAAATCCACATTGGAATTTGCAAATGCAGAAGAAATGAGCTTAATTCCTGCATTAGTTAAATCTTCAAGACTGTCGCGAGTTCTGAAATAGGGATTTACTATATCAAGGTCGGCGATAACAACATTTTCACCTAGGCTTTTAAGATACAAAGCGAAGTTCACGGCAATATTTGTTTTACCGCTACCATAGTGCCCTGCGAAAAGGGTCATTCGTTTACTTTGCAATCTCTCCACCTTCTTTACTATACATTATAATTTATTACGCTGTATTTTTCCGCTGGTAGTTTTTGGAAGTTCGTCGCGGAATACAACAATTCTCGGGTATTTATAAGGAGCGGTTTTCTCCTTAACATACTGCTGAATTTCTTTTTTGAGCTCTTCCGTGCCTTCTGTTCCGGGAATAAGAACGATACTCGCTTTAACAACCTGTCCTCTTACCTCATCGGGAGCGGCAGAAACGCCACATTCAAGAACATAGGGAAGCTCCATAATAACGCTTTCGATTTCGAAAGGTCCTATACGATAGCCGGAGGACTTGATAACATCATCCACACGACCAACATACCAATAGAAGCCGTCCTCATCCATCCAGGCAACGTCGCCTGTATGATAATAGCCGTCGTGCCAAACCTCTTTGGTTTTCTCTTCATCGTTATAGTAACCCTTGAAGAGACCGCAAGGTGCACCGTCTTTAACATTAACAACGATTTCGCCGTTTTCACCAACATTTACTTTGTTGCCGTCTGCATCAACAAGGCAAACATCGTAAATGGGAGCGGGTTTACCCATTGAACCGATTTTATGAGGTGCACCGGTCATATTACCGATAATCATTGTGCTTTCGGTCTGACCGAAGCCTTCAAGAATCTGAAGACCTGTTGCCTTTTCAAATTGGCGGTAAACCTCGGGGTTAAGGGCTTCGCCTGCTGTTGTCATATGCTTAACAGAGGAGAAATCGTATTTGGAAATATCTTGCTTAATCATCATTCTGAGCATTGTGGGAGGAGCACAGAATGTTGTGATATTATGCTTTGCAAACATCGGAAGAATGTCTGCTGCATCAAAGCGGTCAAAGTCATATACGAAAAGTGCTGCTTCGCAGAGCCACTGTCCGTAGAATTTACCCCACATAGACTTTGCCCAGCCTGTATCGGAAATGGTGAAATGGAGACCATCAGGGTCAACATTATGCCAGAATTTTGCAGTATGGAAATGACCCAAAGCATATTTGTAACAATGGGCGGCAATTTTGGGGTAGCCTGTTGTTCCTGATGTGAAGAACATAAGCATTAAATCGTCCCCACCGGGAGCATTCTCCCCTCTCTCATAGTGAGAGCTGAAGAGCTTACACTCTTCATCGTAGTTTCTCCATCCTTCACGCTCTTCGCCAACTGCGATTTTGATTTTAAGGTCGGGGCATTTTGCTGCTGCCATATCAACCTGATTTGCAACATCGCCATCGGTTGTGCAAAGAATTGCTTTAATTCCTGCAGCCTGGAAGCGATATTCCAAGTCATGCTCCTGCAACTGATTGGGAGCAGGAATACCGATAGCACCCAATTTATTAAGACCGAGCATTGCGAACCAATACTGATAGTGGCGCTTGAGAATAAGCATAACTCTGTCGCCTTTTTTGATACCCAAGGATTTGAAATAGTTCGCTGCCTGAGCAGAGCCTTTTTTCATATCCTTAAAGGTAAAACGTCTTTCAGTCTTATCTCTTGCAATATGAAGCATTGCCAACTTATCGGGTTCTCTGTCTGCAAGAGCATCAATAAGGTCAAATGCAAAGTTGAAATTCTCTGTATTTTTGAATTTGATTGATGTGGGTGTACCCTTATCGTTACGCTCAACATCAATGAATTTATGATAAATTCTTTCTTTTTTATCTTCTTTAATCTTTTCAGGTGCCTTATATTCCTCTGTCTTCACATGCTGAAGCTCAGGGATCGGCTCACCTGACGGGTTAAGAACAATAGCATAGAAGGTACAGTCCTTACCATCAACGGCAATCATACCATGTGGAGTAAGAGAATCGTAATAGATACTGTCACCGGGTCCGAGAATTTCGGAGTGTTCGCCAACCTGAACCTTTAATTTACCCTCAACAACAATGTCAAGCTCCTGACCATCGTGAGAGGTAAGCTCAATATCTTTATTCTGATTTTCTTCGCTATATGTAGCCTCAACAAAAAGAGGTTCAGCAATCTTATTTTTAAATTTGGAAGCAAGGTTGAAATAAGTCATACCGTGAGCTTTTTCAATCTTCTGTCCTTTACCTGCTTTTGTGAAAACATAGTTTGTAAGCTTGGGTGTGCTACCCTCGATAATGCTGGAAACATCAACATTAAAAGCAAGAGCACAACGATAAATGAAAGCAAAGTTAAGGTCGCTTTCGCCGTTTTCACAAGCAAGATATTCACTTTCGGTTACACCTGTTTTTTCTGCCATTTCAGCAACAGTGTAGCCTTCGATTTCGCGTAACTCTCGAATACGCGCGGCCATTTCCTTGATTTTAAAATCAAGTCCGGTCATTTTGTCCATAAAACTAATCCTCCGTTTTTAGTGGGACACAATAAAAAACTCGTCCCAAAGATATTCTTTGAGACGAGTAAAATCTAAAATTTATACCCGCGGTACCACTCAAATTGCAGTTAAAAACTGCCTCTCTCGAAGTCCATCAACTTCTATGCCTTTACGCAGCAATCACGGAGAGGTTCTACTAAGCGAAAGCCTTTCTTCCTCCCGGCTCGGAAACTACAAACATCAATCTCTCAACCTATGGCTTGCACCAACCGCCACTTCTCTGCAAGGTGAAACAATTGCGCCCTTTTCTTCAACGCCTTTTATTCAATTTCCTCAAAGATACCATAATATATATCAAATGTCAAGTTTTTTATTAAATTTAGCTGTTAACAATTAGCCATTAGCAATTAGCTGTTAGCTATCTGCTATCCGCTATTTGCTATTTGCTATTTGCTATTCATCAAAGTTTATTTCCTATAATCTTACCAGTGATTGTCTTGGGAAGCTCATCACGGAAAACAACAATTCTTGGGTATTTATAAGGAGCGGTATTCTCCTTAACATATTTCTGAATTTCCTTTTTAAGCTCTTCTGTTCCCTCAGTACCGGGTGTTAAAACGATACTTGCTTTAACGACCTGACCTCTTACCTCATCGGGTGCGGCAGAAACGCCACATTCAAGAACATAAGGAAGCTCCATAATAACATTTTCGATTTCAAATGGTCCGATACGATAGCCTGATGATTTGATAACATCATCAACACGGCCAACATACCACAAGTAACCATCCTCGTCACGCCAAGCGGTATCGCCTGTATGGTAAAGTCCATCATGATAAACCTCTTTGGTTGCTTCTTCATTATTGTAATAACCAAGGAAGAGACCGCATGGAACTTTGCTGTCTGTATGAATAACGATTTCGCCGGTTTCACCGTCTGCAACGGGTCTGCCCTCAGAGTCAACAACATCAACATCATAAAGAGGTGTGGGCTTACCCATTGAACCAATTTTAATATTAGTACCCTTAAGAGTAGCGATAGAAAGAGTTGTTTCTGTCTGACCGAAGCCTTCGTGAATGCGAAGACCTGTTGATTTTTCAAACTGCTTGAAGACCTCAGGATTAAGTGCCTCACCTGCTGTTGTTGCATGTTGAATTGATGAAAGGTCATACTGAGAAATATCCTGTTTTATAAGCATTCTGTACATTGTAGGCGGTGCACAGAAGGTAGTGATATTGTATTTTGCAAACATAGGAAGAATCTTTGAAGCGTCAAATCGTTCAAAGTCATATACGAAAACTGCACCCTCGCAGAGCCATTGACCATAAAGCTTACCCCAGAGAGCTTTACCCCAGCCTGTTTCGGAAATTGTAAAGTGGATACCGTCTCTCTGAACACAGTGCCAATACTTTGCTGTAATAAAGTGTCCGAGAGGATATTTGTGACTATGAGTAGCAATTTTTGGATAGCCTGTTGTGCCCGAAGTAAAGAGCATAAGCATCGGGTCATCACCGCAGGGTGATTCTTCATCACGAACAAAACGACGGCTGAAAAGAGCATACTCCTCATCAAAGCAATGCCATCCGTCTTTTTTGCCGTTAGCAACGATTTTGGTTTTAAGGGTGGGACAGTTTTTCTGTGCCTCATCTACATAATCTGTTGCAACACCGTCTGCAGTAACCACAACCGCAGAAACCCCTGCTGCATTGAAGCGGTATTCATAATCGTGTGTAACAAGCTGATTTGTTGCAGGAATTGCAACTGCGCCAAGCTTATGAAGACCTAAAATCGCTAACCAGAACTGGTAGTTTCTCTTAAGAACAAGAAGAACTCTGTCCCCTTTCTTAATACCGAGAGATTTGAAGTAGTTAGCTGCCTGAGATGAACCCTCTTTAATATCCTTAAATGTGAAACGGCGTTCAGTCATATCGTCTGCAATATGAAGCATTGCAAGCTTTTCGGGATACTGTCTGCCGATTTCATCAACAACATCAAATGCAAAGTTGAACTTATCTTCGTTTTCAAAGGAAATTCCTGTGCAAACACCGTTTTCATCCTCAACTGTTTTGATGAATTTATCGCAGATAAGAGGAACTCTCTTTGTTGGGTTGGGTACATTTACTGTACTCATATGAGTATCAGCAACCTCTTCATCCTCTGCCATAACCATAGCTAAGAAGAGACAATCCTCTCCGTTAACGGCAATCATACCGTGAGGTGTTGAGCTTTTATAATAGATACTGTCACCCTCGTGGAGAACTTCCGTATGGTCGCCAACCTGAACCTTGAGAGAACCCTTGATAACAAGGTCAAATTCCTGACCTGAGTGAGTTGCAAGTTCAATAGGCTTTGACTGAAGTTCACTTCTGTATTCATATTTTACCCAATATGGATTAGCAAGCTTATTTCTGAATTTAGGTGCAAGGTTCTGAATTAAAATGCCTTCTTCGTTAGCAGTTGTCTGACCCTTACCACGACGGGTTACGTTATAGGTTGTGAGCTTTGCACTCTGTCCTTCAAGAAGGTCTGTAATTTCAACATCAAATGCGAGAGCGCATTTATGAATGAATGAGAAAGGAAGGTCCTCTTCGCCCTTTACAAAGGACAAATACTCTTCAAGAGTTACTTCGGTTTTTTCTGCCATATCAGCATTTGAAAAACCGTAAATCTCGCGAAGCTCCTCAATACGCTGAGCAACCTCTGCAAGCTTGTTTGTTACTGTTTTGTCTGCCATTTTCATCAATCCTTTCAAAAGAAAAGTATATTTTACTTGAAGCACACAAATAAAAAACGCCCCAAAATAAAACCTTTCGGTTTTACTTTGAGACGAAAATAAATTCCGCGGTACCACTCAAATTGCAATTTAAAATTGCCACTCAGGAGTCCATCAACTCCGTTGCACTAACGTAGCATTCTCGGAAGGCGCCTACTCAAAAAATCTTTCGGACCTTCAGCTCAGAAGGGATAGGTTCTGAAAATACAAGCTATCGGCTCACAGCAACCGCCGACTCTCTGGAAGTTGTAAAATTCAACCGTCTTCGTCACAGCTTTTATTTGTGATATTTTCAATTGAGTGGATTTTAACACTTTATTTATGAGTTGTCAAGCACTTTTTTGATAATTTCGGTTGGAAATTTTATAGCATTAAATATATTTTTCCAAGATGCCAGTCGCCAGTTACCAATACTTTTACTTATTCTTATTTGGCGCATTTTTGCGCCCCTACACTTTGCGTTTTGCGCTTTGCATTTTGCATTTATAATTGCGTCGCAGACCCTTTAATTCTGCATTCTGCATTTTGCATTCTGCATTTTTAAAAAACCACTTGACAACTACCAAAATCAATATTATAATACTACACATATTTTTGAAATGCGATGAAGGAATTACGTGTTTTTGGTTTGGCGTTTCAGAGAGCTGACGTTCGGTGCAAGTCAGTACGTTGCAAAAACTCGGTCTCGTTCCGGAGCAGAGCTCCCCAACCGATTTTTCGTGTAAGGAGCTACGGCGGCCCCGTTACCATGGCTACAGGCTTTATTAAGAGTCCTAATGAGTGACTGACTTTTGTCAGTAACCGGGGTGGTACCGCGGATTTTATGTAA
>JAZSNR010000081.1:0-6982 GCA_045536495.1 Acutalibacteraceae bacterium | reverse complement strand
CATCAGACATTGTCACCTCTTCAAGGACTTGAAAGTTGCCAAAGCCCATAGTTTTAGTGAAGCTTTGCGGTAAACTAAGCTTCTTTAAGGTATTGTAAAAGCATGAGCATATGTTCCAGACACTTTTTGCGTTAAGACTTTCGGGCAGTACAAGCGATTCCACGGGGCAGGCGGAAAATGCATATTCATTTATAGTTTCAACACCATCGGCAAGATTTACGATTTTTAAGGAGCTGCAACCGCTGAAAGCGTTACCGCTAAAGGATGCAAGAGATGCGGGAAGATTAACTGCAACGAGTTTTGCGCAATCTGCGAAAGCGCCTTTACCAAGCTTTTCAACATTTTTACCGATATAAAGATCAGTAAGCTTTTTGTTGCCTGCGAAAGCTTCGCTGTTTATCTTTGCAACACCGTCGCCGAGATTAACGCTCTTAAGACCTGCATTCTTGAAAGCAGAATTTGCGATATCGTGGAGAGTATCGGGAAGAGCGATTTCTGAAAGTGCTGAACAACCCTCAAAAGCTGATGCAGCAATATATGTAAGACCTTCGTTGAAGGTTACTTTGTTAAGTTTCTTTGCATTTTTGAAAGCATTACTGCTGATTTTTTCAACATTTGCAGGAATCTCAAATGCTTCAAGCTGAGAATCCTCAAACGCGCTTACTCCGATATATCTGAGAGCAGGCTCTTCTGCAAGAATTACTTCGGAAATCTTTGCATTTTTGAAAGCGTATGCTCTGATTTCATCAACGCCCTGAGGAAGCTGGTAAGTACCTGTTATACCTGCAGGGAATGTAACGAGAGATGTACCCTTTTTATTGTAAAGAACGCCGTCTACGGAAGAAAATTCTTTGTTGTTAGAAACAACATTGATAGTTTCAAGAGATGTGTTGCCTGCAAAAGAGTTAGCACCTACTGCGGCAATATTCTTTCCGAATTCAATTGTTTTGAACTTTGTATCTGCGAAAGCAAAATCACCGATATCGGAAAGAGTTTCGGGAAGCTTGATTTCCTCAAGAGAGGTACAACCTGCGAAAGCTTCATAGCCGATTGTTGCAAGAGTTGTTTCGGAGAAATCTGCAACCTTAAGAGAAGAGCATCCCTTAAAAGCACCTGCATCAAGAACACCGATAGCATCATCAAAATTGAAAACCTTAAGGTTTGTACAATTCTGGAAAGCATAAAGACCGATTTCTTCAACGTCGGGACCTAATGTAACAGTTTCGATATAGTCGCAACCGAGAAAAACGTAATCTTCAATAAGAGAAACGCCCTTGGGAACTTCAATATCTTTAACCTGACCCTTAACGCCATAAGTAACTCTACCGAAGCTGAGAGCGCCGTCGGGCTGTGCATTTTCCCAAGCTGTGCCTTCAAAAGCATCTTTTGCAACGTTTTTAAGGTTCTTGTGCTCTTTTACTTCTGCAAGAGCAGTACAACCTGCGAAGCATTTTTCGGGAACTGCAGTAACTGATTCGGGGTATTCGAACTCCTCGAGAGCTGTACAGCCCTCGAAAGCAGAAGCACCGAGAGATGTGAGCGATTCGGTTTTTGTAACCTCTTTAAGAGCGGTACAATCTTTAAACGCTCTGTCTTTAACAGTAACAATTTCACTGTTGAATTTAACACTTACAACAGTTGAGTTACCCTCAAAGCAACCCTCACCAACGGTGATAACGCTCAAACCGCCCAATTTAGAGGGAAGCTTAACTTCTGTTTTATTACCTACATACTTAATAAGCTCAACTGCTGAACCTTCTTCGACTTTGATATACTCATAGCCGTCTTCGGTCTTTTTGTTGAGTTCAATCTCTTTTGCAGACATAGTCGGAGCTTCGTCCTCTGCAAAAACAGATATGGGGGTGGCGGCAACAAAGACAAATACAAGAATAAATGCCAAAATACCGCACAGGGGTTTCTTAAATGCTGTCATAAAACAACGTCCCTTCCAAAATAGATTACCGTAAACTTTAAATTCCTAAGAACTTTACAGATAGATTAATTATAATATAAACGCCCTTGGTTGTCAAGCAAACTGACTATAACCAAGGGTGTTTTAAAACTTTAATTATTAACAAATTTTAACACATTTTTATGTGAAAAATGCTATTTGGAGGACAAGCAGATTATCTCTGAACTCGACCTGAACCGTCGCCGCCTGCAAGTTTTTCAACCTCTTTAACGCCAACACGGTTAAAGTCACCCTCAACAGAGTGCTTAAGAGCAGATGCCGCAACAGCAAATTCAATAGCTTCCTGAGTGGATTTACCATTAAGGAGAGAGTAAATAAGTCCGCCACCGAAAGAGTCGCCACCGCCTACACGGTCAACAATGTGAAGATGATAAGATTTTGAGAAGCAATAGTTCTCGCCGTCATAGAGCATACCTGCCCAGTCATTGTCACTTGCGGAAATTGATGTTCTTAAAGTGATTGCAACCTTTTCAAAGCCGAATTTGTCTGCAAGCTGTTTTGCAACAGATTTGTAGCCCTCGTGGTTGAGCTTACCGCCGTAGATATCAGTATCCTCTGCTTCAATGCCGAAAACATCCTTTGCATCCTCTTCATTAGAAATGCAAACATCAACATACTGACAAAGGTCTGTCATTGCTTTTCTTGCTTCGTCACGTGTCCAGAGCTTACCGCGGTAGTTAAGGTCGCAGGAGATTTTAACACCCTTTGCCTTTGCCGCTTTACAAGCCTCACGGCAGATATCAACAAGGTTTTCGCCTAAAGCGGGAGTGATACCTGTAAAGTGGAACCAATCTGCACCATCGAAGATAGCATCCCAATCGAAATCGGAAACAGATGCCTGCTGAATTGAAGAATATTTACGGTCGTAGATACATACGGAGCCTCTCTGGGAAGCACCTTTTTCAAGATAGTATATACCAACTCTTTCGCCACCTCTTACAACCTTTGAGGTATCAACACCGAAATAACGAAGAGAATCAATTGCCGCCTGACCGATAGCGTGTTCGGGAAGCTTTGTAACAAAAACGCTTTCCATACCATAATTTGCAAGGGAAACGGAAACGTTTGCTTCACCGCCGCCGAAGGTAGCCTGCATTTTATCATTCTGGAAGAATCTGTAATAGCCTTCCGGTGCAAGACGGAGCATAATTTCACCGAATGTAACAACTTTTGCCATTATTTTCTTGCCTCCTTAACAATTTCAACGCTCTTTTTACAAAGGTCGATAATTTCGTCCCATTTCTGATTATCAATAAGCTCGGCAGTAACCATATATGAACCGCCGCAAGCCGCGATTACAGGGCAGGAAAGGTATTCTTTAAGGTTATTAAGACCGATGCCGCCTGTGGGCATAACCTTGAACATAGGGAACGGAGCGCTCATAGCCTTGATTTTTGCAAGTCCGCCTGACTGCTCTGCAGGGAAGAATTTTAAAACCTCAAGACCGAATTTGAGAGCCGCGTGATAGTCTGTGGGAGTTGTGCAGCCGGGGTAAATGGGCATATTCTTTTCCACACAGTATTTAACAATTTCGGGGTCAAAGCCGGGGGTCACAATAAACTGAGCACCTGCGGCAATAGCTTTGTCAACGTGCTCGGTTGTGAGGACTGTACCTGCACCAACAAGCATTTCGGGACAAGCCTCTTTCATAAGTTTAATAGCAGTATCTGCACCTGCGGCGCGGAAGGTTACCTCTGCAACAGGCACACCACCCTCGCAAAGAGCTTTTGCAAGAGGAGCGGCATCTCTTTCGGGGTTATTAAGCTTAATAACGGGAACAACGCCGATATTGGAAATTTTTGTGTTCATTTCGTTCATTTTATTTTGACTCCTTTTCACAAGCCTCAAAAAGACCGTTAATATACGCTGCGCCTAAAGCTCTGTCAAAAAGACCATAGCCGGGTTTACCTGTTTCGCCCCAAATCATTCTGCCGTGGTCAGGACGAACATAGCCCTCGTAATTATTATCTGCAAGAGCTTTAACGATTTTAAACATATCAAGAGAACCGCAATCGGAAAGATGAGCGCGTTCTTCAAATGAGCCGTCTTCCATAATCTTAACGTTTCTTATGTGCATAAAGGCGATTCTGTCTGCTTTAGCATATTTTTCAACCATCGCCGGAATATCGTTGCTCTTTGCACAACCGAGACTGCCTGTACAAAGGCAAAGACTGTTTGCAGGACTGTCAACAATAGAAAGCATTCTGTCGAGATTTTCCTCGTTAGTGATAATTCTCGGAAGTCCGAAAATGGGATAGGGCGGGTCATCGGGATGAATTGCCATTCTTACGCCGCATTCCTCTGCAACGGGAATAACTTTCTTGAGGAACTTTTCAAGATTTGCCCACAAGCCCTCTTCACCGATTTCACCGTAGGCGGTAATGAGCTCACGAACCTCTTCCTGAGAATAGCTTGAATCCCAACCGGGAAGATGAATATCATCTTTAAGAGGGTCAAGACCTTTCATCTGTTCCCAATACATAACAAGGCTTGTTGAACCGTCTTTAGCTTCTTTATCCAGCTGAGTACGAGTCCAGTCAAAAACAGGCATAAAGTTATAAGTAACGCATTTTACACCGTATTTTGCACATCTTCTGATGTTTTCACAATACACGTCGAGAAGCTGTTCAACATTATTTCTGCCTAATTTAATATCTTCATGGACGGGAATTGATTCAACAACATCGAAAACAAGACCGTGGTTTTCGCACTGCTCTTTCATTTCCTTGAGAGATTCCTCGGGCCATACCTCACCGGGTTTAACATCATAAACCGCAGAAACGATAGAGCGCATACCGGGAATTTGGGAAATATATTGGAGTGAAACAGGGTCTGTTTCCCCATACCAACGGAATGAAAGCTTCATTTTCATTATTTTTTCCTCCGAAATAAACACTATTCTTACGAGTGTTCAAAAATTAAACAAATAAATTATAAGATACGTGCTAAACCTTGTCAAGCAATTAACAAGATAATAAAAAGGTAAATTTAACCCTGTCACTTTCACCTCCCTGGCGAAGGGAGGGGGACCGCACCAAAGCTCGTCTTTGGTGCGGTGGAGGGTTCTAGTGCCGAGAGGCACGTATAATAAAATCTTTTACCTTTTTACTGCTTTGCTTCTGCTGATCTTACGGTATTCTCCAGAAGCATTGTGATTGTCATTGGTCCTACACCACCGGGAACAGGGGTAATGAAAGACGCTTTCTTTTCAACCTCGTCAAAGCAAACATCTCCGCAGAGCTTGCCCTCTTCATTTCTGTTCATACCAACATCAATAACAACTGCGCCGTCTTTTACCATATCGGCAGTTACAAAATTTGCTATACCCACCGCCGCAACGAGAATATCTGCAGAAAGAGTTTCTTCCTTGAGTTTTTCTGTTCTTGAATGGCAGATTTCAACCGTTCCGTTTTCTTTTAGAAGGAGCATTGCCATAGGTTTTCCAACAATATTACTTCTTCCGATAACAACACATTTTTTACCGCTAACGGATATATTATAGTATTTTAGCATTTCCATTATACCTGCAGGCGTGCAAGGTAAAAATGTAAAATCGCCTATCATTATATGACCCACGTTTACGGGATGAAAAGCATCAACATCTTTCAAAGGGTCAATGGAATTTAAAATTACTTTTTCATCAATATGCTTCGGGAGAGGAAGCTGACAGAGAATACCGTCCACCCTACTGTCGTTATTTAATTTCTTAATAAGAGAAAGGAGCTCTTCTTCCGTTGTTTCCTCAGGTAATGCAAATTCAAATGAGGTTACGCCGATTTCCTCGCAACCCTTTTTCTTATTATTAACATAAACACGGGAAGCGCTGTTATTACCAACGATTATAACTGCAAGACCAACGCCTATTCCCTTTTCCTTTAAGGCTTCAACTCGGTTTTTCAGCTCTTCTCTTTTAGCCGCGGAAACTACCTTACCGCTTATAATTTCAGCCATTGTCGCCCTCCCCTTTCTCTTCGCTTATATCAACTGTTTTTATTTTGGACTGCGCTTGAAGCTTTTCTTCTTTAATCTCTTTAAGCATTTTTGCAGCATCGGGCGGGAAATAATCCACACCTTCGATTTTAACGGGATGCTTTTTAACTTTAATGAGCATTGCAACAAGAATAACTGCACAAACTGCAACGATACAAACAGAAAGAAGCTGTGACACACGGATTCCCGTCTCGCCGATATAAAGGCTGTCTGTTCTTAGACCCTCAATAATTGCTCTGCCTGTTCCGTACCAGATACCGTAGGAAAGGAAAAGCTGACCGCTGAACTTACGGAATTTTTTAAGAGTTAAATAAAGAAGCAAAAAGCCTGCCATACACCAGACAAATTCATAGAAGAAGGTTGGGTGAACAAAGAGATTGTTTTCCTCAATATAGGCATTCACATCCGTAACACCCTCTAAACCGAATTTATCGGGGTGAGAGGCTATGTAAGCCGCAACCTTATTGCTCATCATACCGAAATTGCCCTTTGTGAATGTGCCGAAGGCCTCTTGGTTTGCATAGTTCCCCCATCTGCCGATACCTTGACCTATAAGAAGGCTCATACCCACAAGGTCAAGAAGATTAAGGAAATTAAGCTTTTCCAATTTGCAGGTAATAAACGCCGCCAATATACCGCCGATTATACCGCCGTATATGGCAAGCCCGCCGTTTCTGAAATTGATCATGTCCCAAAGAGAATCAAAATGATCTAACATAAAAAGTACGAAATACAATCTGGCACCTATAAGAGCGCAAGGAACACCCCAAAGACAAACATCGAGGAGCTCGTCAGAAGTAAACCCGAATTTTTTTGACTGCCACATACAGAAAGATATTGCAAGAATCATGCCGAAGGTAATAATAATGGCGTACCAATAAATATCTATACCCGTACCGAAAATGTTGTCGATCGCGACCCTGTTTATCTCAAGGTCAAAAATCCCCAACTTATTAAAGCTTATAGTATTTGTCATACCCATATAAATCTCCATTCCGCCGCCGAAGCGACAGTACAAAC
>JAZSNR010000057.1:0-38276 GCA_045536495.1 Acutalibacteraceae bacterium | reverse complement strand
ATCAACACCTCTCAGCTTTATTGCTCCCTACTTTGTAAAGAGGTTTTCATACAGAACCCTGAAAATCGCCAAACTTGTTATATGCGCTGTAAATTCTGTTGCGGAAATGCTGACAATTATGGCTTTCCCGACAAAGCAGAATATGTGCGGTATCGTTATTTTTGTCTGCGAATTTATCAAAGGCTTTGCAACTTCAATTCCCGATGTTGCCGACGCCGATATGGGTATCAGAAAGAATGACTATCAGATGTATCTTTCCGGTGAACGTCTCGAGAATTTCAGCGGTGTGTTCAACTGGATAATTTCTCCCGTCACCACTTTTGTAAGCTTGATAATACCCGTAATCATTCTCAGAAGCGGATTTAATTCAAACTGGGACATTCTTTATATCGATTCCGTCAGATTCAGCATCCTTGCGGTTCCGTTGGCGTTTGACCTTGCCGGCTTCGTTCTGATGATTATCCCGTATCTGTTCTGGGATTTCAACAATCCTCAGCACGAATATGTTATGGAGGTTCTCAAACAAAGAGAAAAGCTTGCCCAAGAAGGCTATTTCCCGGCAGATTACGAGGGCGGACTTAATTTTATGGAACCCGGAGATCTTCACGCAGGAATCCCCGTTGAGTCAGCCGATATGATTGAAAGGCGGAATTCCCTTATCGGAATTACACAAGAGACGCCGGAATCAATTAAAACTAATTAAAATCTTTCAAATTAATCAAAAAATGAATGACATCCCAAATCTGAACCAAAGCGGTTCGATTGAGATGTCATTCTTCTTTCATAAACCCGGTAAGGAAGGGGCTTCGCAGCACTTCCTTACTTTTTTCTTATTTAATTGAAACTACAACATTATCATCATCAAGACCACTGTTATAAAGCAGCGGCTCAACAAATTCAGACAGGGTATATCCGCCAAGAGATTTTCTGATATCAATCCGAAGGACAGAAATAAGTTTCTCGATTTTTTTGAAACTACCCATTGTTATTTTATATTCTACTGTGTCGGGTGAATAGGAGGCATTGCCACGGTAAAGGTTTGCTATCAGCTCCATAATCAGGGCTACGAATTTTCTGTCTGTCTTATCTTCGTAGTCACATTCTTTCAAGTCGTGATATTTCTTTGAAAATTTCGCAACCTTGCTGTAGGTAAGACCGTTAAGCTTTCTGCCCAGGAACATTACAATCCTCGGATGCTTCATAATCAAATCCTTGGGAAGTGAAATACCGCCCTCAGTGTTGGCGAAAGCTTCAACGTCATGCTCCATGTTGTAGGGAATTTTTTCAATTATACCGAGAAAACCTTTTCTTGCATATTCGGTGAAGGTCATTCCAAGGTCGGGCAAGTCAATATCTATTGTTTCGATATCTGCAGTGCCTTTTTCGGTATCAATCGTAATTTTTCTCATTTTCGGAGGAAATGCGGCAAGTGATGAGGTCTGTACACTGTAAATTTTGTTACCCTTTTCACTTGTGATTTCTTTCATACACTGAACATGTGAGTGTCCGCTGAAAAATAGCCTTACACCCATATCTGCAAGCTCTTTTATTCTTTTTTCGCCGTCCGAAAAGGTGTGTCCCTTGCCCACGACCTCATAAGCAGGAGAAGGGGCAACTATGGGACGATGGGTGCTACAGGTAACAATGGCACCTTTTTCTTTTGCTTTTTCTGTGTGTTCTTTTACCCATGCCATAAGTTCGTCGGAGAAAGTGGGAGACTCGATTCCGTTGTCTCTTACACAATCATAGCCCATGACAATATGATAAAGACCGGGCATAATCTCTGCGATATATGTTATTCCGTCGTCAAATGTATCAAAAGCCTTACCTCTGCTGAATGGGTGATACATAGCCTTTACTTCTTCCTCAGGCAAATGCTCTGTGCGTACTTTTTCTCCGTTTTTGTCAAACCCGTAAACCTCAAAATACGGATAGTCGTGGTTATCTGTGTAAACGAAAGGGTTTCCGCCTTCATCGGTGAATTTCTGCAGTAAACCCCTTACCTCCTCGTGGCTGTAGCCTTCGCCATGGTTTGTAAGGTCACCCGTTATAATAACAGTATTTGTGTCTTTATCAGCTTTAATAATTTCAAGCGCTTTTATAAACGCCTCTTCACTTTTAAGAATACATATCTGTGTACTCGGCTGTGGAAAAGTTCGCCAATCACAGGCAAAATTCCTTTTACTGTAATAATGTACATCCGTAATGTGATAAAAACTATAAATCATATCTTTCTCCTCCGTCTTATCCAAATAATTATATCACAATAACAAACAGCAAGCAACTGTAACTCACAAAGCTGTTATGATATTTTAGAAAATCTGTTGAAAACATAGAAACTTATAGTGCAGAAGATTTGCTTATTATTGCCACCTCAGACCATGGTGGCTTTCTGTTTTTTAGAAAGAGAAGAATATTAATGAAAAAAATATTCCCACGTAGTAGTTATAGGTAAGAGTGAAGAAGTGCAGTGTGTTTGATTTTGGTAGCCCTTAATCTTATATCATTATTCTTTTCTATGCCCTCGCTGTTGTTGGAACTGTTGTGGCAAGCAAGGCATTAAAAGAATATAAATAAACTCCAATTTTTCGAACTGAATATGCTTGCTATGGGGTGTCACTTTGGTGGCACTCCTTTTTATGGTGGAATGTTTCGTAAATATATGATATAATTTACGCTACTCGATAAAACTGAACTTGTGAAGGTGTTTTTATGAAAAAAGTATTAAAAAATAAAATGATAACCTATATCATTTGCCTTGTTTCAGGCATCGTATTATCATTAGTCGGTTTGTATTACTACCACATGCAATATCTCTGTTTTGAATATACACCGCTTCAGTTTATTCTCGGCTTTGTTGTTTGCCTTGGTGGAGCATTGCTTTCAATACCGCTGAGCAAAAATGCCAATAAAAAGAAAAAAATTGCAAGTTCAGCTATTACTGCACTGGTTGTTGCGTTTGTCCTTATCGGACTTATGCTTTTGATAAACGGCATTATAGGTAATGGCGAGCTGAACCAGCTTGCATTGATTGTTCCCGTTTACTTATCATTCATTATAACAACAGTTCTTGTTTTCCTTTGTGTTTTTAAGATGTTTGATAAAAAAATACTGAAAGCAATTCTTTTACTTGTTGTTCTTGCGGGATTTGTAATCGGCAGTTATTCATACATAGTACCTTTTGCAGTCGATGAAATTTACAGCGGATACAAAGCACCCGTACCCACTCTTTCAACATACACAAATACGGAAGATGATGATAAAATGATTAAAGGCGATTTTTATGTAAGTACAAAAGGCAATGACAAAAACAGCGGTACAAAAGATTCACCTTTTCTGACAATTGAAAAAGCGGTTGAAGCGGTAAGAAATACAGATAAAGCAGGCAAAAATGGAATTACGGTTTGCATAGAAAGCGGTGAATACCGTGTGTCTTCTCTTAACTTTACCAAAGAGGATTCGGGTACTGAAGAGTGTCCTATAACCTATTGCTCATATAACGGTGAGGTTGTTATAAACGGTGGAAAAAATCTTGATTCAGGGGATTTTTCTCCTGTTACAGATAAGTCTGTTTTATCAAGGCTTTCAGATGATGCAAAGGGAAATATTGTTTGCACAAACCTTACAAGGTTGGGGCTTAATAAGGATGATTGGGGAAAGCTCTATCCTGTTGGTTTATACGGAACACAGGCTAATTATGACGGCGATACCCAAGGTCCCAAGCCTTGTGACTTGTATTTCAACGGAAAGCCTCTTACAACTGCGCGCTATCCCAACGATGGCTTTTTAAATACTGTTGAAATTATCCGCGAGGGTCAGGGACAAGAAAGCTCCACAAGTAACCACGCTAAAATGGAGGGTTGGGAAAATTTACGAAACCCCGAAACAACAATTTTTACTGTTGACCAAGATACTGCGGACAGGCTTAATTCTTATTCATCTCTTGAATACGTATGGCTCTGGACTGCTCTTATATATGAATGGGCAGACACCACAGTTCCGCTTAAAAGCTTTGATTACGAAACAAAAGCAGTTGAACCTGCCTATGTTAGTAAATATGGTGCAGTTCCCGGTTCAACCTATTATATTTTTAATGTGCTTGAAGAGCTTGACTCTCCGGGGGAATGGTATCTTGACCGTGAAAATGGTGTTTTGTATATCTATCCGCCTGAGAAAATGGACGATGCCAAAATCACAATTTCACTTTCAACAGAAGACATTATCACTGTAACAGATGCAGAATATTTATGCTTTGAAGGGCTTTCTGTTCGTGGCACACGTGGTAACGGTATTTCAATCAAAAGCAAAAATGTAACTGTTAAAAACTGCCTGGTTTCTGAGCTTTCGGGGACAGGTGTAATGATAGATGGATATAGTAATATTGTAACTGACTGTGAGTTTTCACACATCGGAGCAACTGCAGTTGATGTAAAGGGTGGAGACCGTGAAACATTAAAAGCAGGTGAAAACCGTGTTGAGAATTGCCTTATTCATGATTTTTCAGAGGTTTCTATAACCGAAGGTCAGGGAGTAAAGCTTTATGGTGTAGGTAATATCTGTGCTCATAATGAATTTTATAATGCACCTCAACAAGCAATTATCTATGGTGGTAACAATAATATAATTGAATATAACAATATTCACGACGTTGCTTTGCTTTCAACGGATTGTAGCGCAATTTATACGGGTAGGCGTTGGGATGAGGTAGGTAATGTTGTAAGGTACAACGCTATTTATAACATTGGTAGTGGTGATTTTGCTCCCCACGGAATTTATCTTGATGATGGTGCATCGGGGCAGACTGTTTACGGAAATCTTATTGTCAATTGTAATGGAAACGGTTTTTTAATCGGTGGTGGCAGAAACCATAATATTTATAACAATATTCTTGTTAATTGCAACAAAGCATTTTTCTATGATGCACGTTCAATCAATGCAGTTCTTGATTCAAGTTACTGGTTTGAACATAGTCGAGAGGGTCTTGATATGCATCAGAATCTTCTTGCCTCTCCATGGCAAAACGATACTTGGCAGAAAGCATATCCCTATATGGCCGAATGGTCACTTGATTATAGTGATACTGAAAACCCGAAATTTATTCCCAATCCTGCAGACAGCAATGTGAACGGCAATATTATTGTTCATTACAAGGATGATATATGTGAAATTGAGGAAAGCGTTTATAAATTCAGCAATATTTCAAATAATGAATTTTATAGTATCGGAAATATGGATAAGCTTTTTGTTGATATCAGTTCGGGAAACTACAATATCAAAGACCTGGAAAATTTGAAAAAATCTATTCCTGAATTTGAAAACATTCCGCTTGAAAAAATAGGAAGAGTAAACTGACAAATTCCAATTTGTGGAGGTGTAATAGAATGAAAGTAGTTGAATATGGCAAAAAGAACAGCAATGTTATTGTTCTATTACATGGTGGTGGATTATCATGGTGGAGTTATAGAGAAGTAGCGGAGTTGTTACAGCAAGATTATCATGTAGTAATCCCTATTCTTGATGGCCATTCGGAAAGTGATAAAAACTTTATCAGTATTGAAGATAATGCATCGGAAATCATAGAGTATATTGACAGAAGGTATAATGGCTCGGTATCACTTATTGGTGGATTGTCGCTTGGCGGACAAATATTAGTTGAAATTCTTTCACAACGAAGTGATATATGTAAAATAGCCATCATAGAAAGTGCATTAGTAATTCCAATGAAATTGACACATCATTTAGTCAAACCAATGATGGAAATGAATTATGGGCTGATAAAACAGGCGTGGTTTGCTAAACTACAATTCAAGTCATTAAAAATAAAAAGCGAATTATATGCTGAATATTATAGAGATACATGTAACATAACAAAAGAAAATATGATTTCTTTTTTGAAAGCAAACGCTTGGTACACGGTTAAAGAAAAAATTGTTAACACCCAAGCGAAGGTATTCGTATTTGCGGGACAAAGGGAGCAGTCAAAAATGATTCATTCTGCACAAATATTGAATAAAATGATTCCTGATAGTACTTTAGAAATTAAAAATAAAATGTACCATGGAGAATATTCAATAAACTATGCAAATGAATATGCAGATAAAGTTATTAGTTTATTAAAAAACATTTAGAACAAAAAACTCCAAATTATTGAGTAACCATAACTCAATATAATTATGCTCACTTTTGATAACACCAAATTTGAAAATCACAAGACATAAGCACGGAAAAGTGCAGTAAAGCCTCTGTCCACAAAGAACTCACCGAAAAACAAAAAGACTACTCCATTGACAAATGGAATAGTCTTTCCGAAGAACAAATGATATTACGGGGATTTGGCAGTCTGTTTAAAAAAGTTAATTAAAGCCTTCGCCTACCCCAAAGATACTCATTTCGTTTTTATTCAGCTTTTATCACAACTGCTTGCTCCTGCTTGAGAGTAAGCAGTATTTTTTTATCCTTAATGGTAACATCAGCAATATATTCGTTGCCGTCTGCGGTGATATTATATACTTTTGCATTTGTGAATTCTGCATCGGGTATATTCCATTCGCCGCTTTTTCCTTCTTCGGAATAGGCAATAAAGGTTTTGTTATCATCTGTTAAAGGAAGAATTACATCGTTGCCGCTTTTGAGAACGATTCCGTTTTTAGTGATTGTTTTTGTTTTACCCACACTTTCAACACCATCTGAAAAGCTGACAACAAAATTTTCTTCATCTTCCCTATAGCTCAATCTTTTATAGCGGTTGAGATATACGTACGGAATGTGATGAGTGCAGAATTCCTTGATAAACAAAGGAACCCATACATCCTTTTCAATTCCGTTGTTCATCCAGATATCTTCACCGTGCATTGTGCCATAAAAAACAGTTTTCAAAACAGAATCATTAAGATAACCGCTGAATTCTGAGGCTTGAACATTGATACAATCATCAATAGTCATATTTGACATCCACCATACTGCAGGAATCCTGCCGAGAGTATGCATGGGTGCATCTTCCCATTTTTTCGATTCAATATCATCAACAAAGTTTTTGTAATATTTTGTAACAGGGTGATAATTTGCATCTGCACGTAACGGGAGTTCACGGTATGTATATTCGCTTGTAACATCAATACCAAGGCTTTGAACATAATCAATCATCTTGTTTCTTGCTTCGTTCTGCTCCTCCATATCTGTTCTGGGGCAGAAGTTTTCCGCAATGCAGAAATTATCAAGGTGAACTGTACCCGCTTCCTTTACGGGAACTGCTCCACAGAAGGCATCGAAGATTTTCTTAAAAAGTCCGCTTTCCCAATATTGCTTGTAAGATGTTTTATAAGCATCTCTGCCGTTAAAAACTTCTATAACTGCAGGAGTGCCGTCAGCATTTCTGAGAACCGCACCCGCTTTGACAAAATCCTCGTGAGAAGGACTCGCCTTATATGCATCAGCCACATTGCCGTGATAGCTGATAACAGTATTATACCTTTTAGCATTTTCAACAAGCCACAAAAGGCTTTCCTTTGCAGTTGCATCGCACTCTCTTTTAAGATAGGGATTTATAACTTCCATTTCAGGATAGCAGTCATCGTGACCTAAGCCCTGCCAACCTACAAGGTAAATAATTTTTTTAATACCTTGAGTTATGTTGTCAATTCCCTTGATTATTTCAAGTGCCTGTTCAAAATTTATCAGCACCTCTGATGTATTATTGGGGAAATCAGGCCTTGCAAGGAACATTTTCATCCATAATATTTTGGAATAATCATAGTTGAATTTTGTTTTAGCCATTGTTTATTCCCTTTCTTTATTCGTAACAATAAATGTCATTCTTTCCTGAATGCTGGGACCGCCGTGATCTGTACCGATTCCGCCATGGTCTGATGTTACAATAATAAGCCAGTCTTCTGTATCATAGGTTTCTCTGGCTTCGATAGCTTTAATTACCTCGTAGCCGTAATTATCTTCTGTCTTGAACCCATCTTTATAGATAGGATTGTTGAAAGAAAATCCGAAATCGTGACCTGCAGAATCTGTGTCTTCATAAAAAATAAACACAAAATCTGCACAATCTGCACTTGTTACTTCTTCAATTGCACCTGTCTGAATATCTGATTTATTTTTACGAAGGTTAAAATCAATATCTATGTTGTTTTCTTCGCAATAGGCTTTTTCGTCTTTATATGTTGAGTCGTTGTTTGTGAAGTGACCTTTCCACTTTGTGATGAAAGCACCATTATCAATAACACCATCTTCAATAAGTGTAGTCATAATCATTTTGGGTTCAACTGTTTTTGTTATTCCGTTGCCTGTTATACCGTGTACATCAGACCAAACACCTGTGAGCATTGAGCACCAACCGGGAGCGGTTGAAGTTGCCTGAGTGTTTTCTGCGGGGAAATTCACACCACCGCAATAGGTGAGGTTAATTGATGCACCGTTATTAAGCAGATAATTTACTGCTCCGTTTTCCTGTCTTTCGGCAAGGATGTCTGCACGGCAGCCGTCATAACCCAAGATAACCACTTTCTTTTCAGTTTTTCCTTCAGGCAATTCAGATTTAAAATGTTCGTTGATGATATTATAAACATCAGTCGTCGGGTGTGCTGTCTCTATTGTGTTTTCATAACCAACAGAAGCAACTTTCTGTCTGAATAATTCTTCTGTGTCTTTTTCGTCTTTAAAGTATCTTGTGAAATACAATGCCAAAGCACCTGCGATAATTCCAAGAATAACAACTACAGAAACGACAGTGAGTATAATCTTTTTCTTGTCTTTCATTTTAGTACCTCCAAAATATGTAAAATTATTTTCCTATTATAATTTCTTTATCAATTTTTCCTATAAAAATGTTATCTTCTGGATAAATATGGCTTTTTGAAAGTTTTCAGTTCTGTCATCTCCCTATATTGAATTTAGGTATTTAATAAAATAAATATAACACAACGCCAAAACTATTGCAAGTTATGAATAAAAATCTTCGTATTTTAAATATTTTTTTATTTAAAATACACACTTGGAAGAGTAGTATAATTTTATACATAAGTGCAACTATGGAAAAGTATGATGATCTGTGTTATAATTTTTTTGTGAACTTAAATTTGGTAATTAAATAAAAACAACTTTCAAAGGACGAAAAACTATGAAGCACGAGGAAAGAAAAACTGCTCGTCGGTATGATATGGCTGACAGATGCAGAGAAGCCGTGGCCTGCGTATATGGTGGCGATAGCCAAACAAAATAGGATTTTTTGAAGCGCATGAAAGCTACAATGGCTAAATATTATCCTTCACCCAATGAATACAACATTTATTCCGGTGAGCTTCACAGGCATACAAATTTGTCAGACGGCTCGGTTGATATTGACAGCTGTTTCACCTCACTGCGAGATACGGTAACACTTGTAAAAAAACGGTCGCCATTATATTATATTGAAGGATAAAAGTGAATATCTGTTTTTTGACTAT
Source organism: Acutalibacteraceae bacterium (assembly GCA_045536495.1). GTDB lineage: Bacteria > Bacillota > Clostridia > Oscillospirales > Acutalibacteraceae > DTU089. The sequence goes on along the minus strand of JAZSNR010000057.1, from coordinate 28,827 downwards.
AGAAAAGAAAATGATACCGACTATTATCATATTCGCTGTCGCCTCACTGACGGACGCTACGCCTGGAGCAGTCCTATATTGGTAGAATAAAAATATTATCAATACAATACCTCAACCCGTACAGGAACAGGTTCAAAAGGCTTGTCCTGCTCAGCATCTTCAGGCACATATTTCTTATTAAAATTAAGGTCGAAAAACTCTAATTCACCCACTAAAAAGGACCCTTTAGTTACCGATGTAGGTACAGAGGAATTGGGTCATCTTGAAATGATCGGTGCAATCGTTTATCAGCTTACGAGAAACCTTTCTCTCGAAGAAATTAAGAAAAGTGGTTTTGACACTTATTTTGTTGACCACACAACAGGCATTTATCCTACAGCTGCAAGTGGTTTTCCATGGACTGCTGCAAGCATGCAGTCTAAGGGCGATATAATCACTGACCTTCACGAAGACCTTGCCGCTGAGCAGAAAGCGAGAACAACCTATGATAACATTCTCCGCCTCGTTGATGACCCCGATGTTCGCGACCCAATTAAATTCCTCCGTGAACGCGAAATCGTGCACTATCAAAGGTTTGGGGAAGGCCTAAGACTAGCGACTGACAGAATGGATTCGAAGAACTTCTACGCTATTAACCCTGCATTTGATATGAAGAAACCGAACAAGAGAAGATAAGACTTTTATAATATAGCAGTAAAGTTCCTGACACATGAGCAAAAGAAATCATAACCACCAGTTTACTGGTGGTTATGATTTATGATATTCGTTTTCAAACTATAATTCTTTGTTACGATACTAGCAACAATTTTGCGGACGACATTTGCTCTATATGATTAAACCCGTCAATCTATATCTCTTTTAACTTTTTTCAAATCAAGAAGCAGCGTATGTTTTCCGCTGTCCACAAACACTTTTTCGGGTTTTCTTTTTGCTTTGCAGAACTTGCTGTCGTAGCGGTCGAATTCCTTTTCGGCAGACTCGCCGTTAACAGTAAATTCACCGGTGTAAGAAGCTGTAATTTCACCGAAATATGTTTTATATTCAACACTTCCGTTGCTACCGAATTTTACGGCATTGCTTTTAATTCGTGATTTAAATTCATCAAAAGTTTCTTTATCTGCATCGGAAAGTTCGGTGATATACATATGATATTCACCGCCGAATCTGCACAAATCAAACTCACCTTTTAATTTGCAATCTTCAGGGAAGTTTTTGCCTTTATGAATACCTTTTGCAGAATCGGTATTAAAAGGTTTAAATTGGAGATTACCATTTGAAATCACTGCAACAAACACACCGTTTTTTCTTGCGAAAACCATATTGCCGTTATGCTCAAATTCATCATAAAAATCCTTTGGCATATAGGCGTGTGTCATAGTTGCGATACCTGTTTCACCAAGTCTTTTTTTGGTTGGAAGTTTGTAGATAGTTATATTTACACTCTCTTTTTGAACACTCATAGGTCGTCTTCCGTTACCTATCCAATATCCCGGTGAAGCTCCGTACCTACCCTCTCCGTTACCTGCGGGATGAGTTGTAAAAAGTGTAAGAGTTTCGCCTATGTTGGCTGTCCATTCATGATCTTGCGCTCCGCACATATCAACATCTTTACATACCGACGTTGACATTGAATAATGGGCTGTGCGATATGTATAAACATTTCCCCTGCCCGTAGCAATTCCGTGGGGCATAATATTGAATTTTGCGGCAAATTTTTCCCAATTGACAAGCTTAAACACCGTAAGATTTAAAAATTTAAAATACCCAAGGAATGAGCTTCGGTACATTTTATTATTTTTAAGATATTTAAGAGTGTTTTTTATAACTTGAGGATTTGTGAAAGTTTCAGCACCCCACTGAGCCATAATCTGATAAGGCTCTTGACCGATAAGTCCTTCGTTTTTCATATCAACGGGAGAAAGTCCGCACCCCATCTTTGAAATGAAGTTTTCCTGTGACAGAGCTATATCTTTGATTGCCTGAGGTAAAACATAGATACCTTTTTTCACAATATCGGTAAAGCACAAAACAATGTGATTGGGTTCTTTTGATATAGAAGCCTTAATCTGTGCTTTTTCTTTTTCGGAAAGATGTGGATTACTTAAAATCTTTTCTGCGCCTTCTGCTCCCCACAAAACATTCATTGCAGCAAGGATGCTGTTACCATAGAAATTGCCCGCCTTATTGTTGCCATACATTCTTGAACTTGTTGCAACAAAACGATTATTAACACTGTTCAAAGCAACATCAAGCCAAAGGATATCCATTATTATTTTCATCTGCTCAACGGATTTTTCATCTTTGGAATATGCAATATAGTTCGCCATGGGAGAAATATCTTCAGCAAGATAATTATTACTGAGATATTCGGAAAACCCGAAATTAAAGCGTTGCTGCATCCAGGCATCAATGCGGACTTTCGCCTTTTTCATATGCTCTGCGCCTGTCATACCATTGTTTTTGAAAATCTCGTTCTGCCATTCTTGCCCTGCAAGATATTCGCTGACTGCAAACAAAAGCTGATGATTTTCAGACCAATAGCACATACTGTCATCGCCGGGCTCATCCATAAAATATTTAAAATTAAGAAACGTATTTTTTATTAACTCTTTGCTCTTTTCGTCAAGCCTTTCTCCACAGTCCTTATAGATTTTAAAGAGCATTTGGGCTCTGAAATCCGAGCAATCAAAACGCCTGCCCATATATTCAGACTGCTTTGAGAGCATTTTAAAAACTTCATCTTCGCTAAAACTCGGTTCTGTCTTTTCTCCCGATAGGAAAAGATATAAATCCTCAAACTTTTTGCCATTCACATCGGCTGAATAATGGTCGAAATCTTCTTTATAAGGAAGTTCCTGCATAGGCTTTTTATTAACTAACACAAGAACTTCGATAATAGTTAAAAGCACTATTAAACCGAGCAATGTAAAAATAACATAAATAGCTGTCATCATATACACTCCGTTGAATCTTCTTTGTCAAGAAGTCCTCTTTCTGCAGCAATTTTCATTGAAACTTCCTGCATAACATCATCAGTAAGAGGATATTTTCTCATTGCAATAAATGTAACGAGATGTCCTAATGCCGGCAAAATGAAAACAGAAAGAAGAATACAGTAATAGAATCTGTAGTTAACAAAAACATTTTCGGGAACAACTGAAGCAGCTCCGCTTTCACCAAAACCGCAAAATGCCATTATAGCCATCGTAATTATACCAACACCGCTTGATGCAACCTTGTTTACAAATGTAAGAGCAGCACCGATTGTACCGGGTATGAATTTTCCGCTCTGAAGATATTCATAGTCAGTTAAATCACCAACCATAGCATTTTCCAGATTTGTGGAAATGCCGAGGGTGCTCATATATAATCCGAAAACAAGAATAACCATAATAACCGAGAATGTTACTCCGTTATATGTATAATTTGGGTCTGCAGGTAACAGGAAAAGTGTAACAAAGAAACCTGCCGCCGCTACAAGAGTTTGAATAAGCGAAACTTTGTGATATACAACGGCGGAGCCTTTTTTGGATGCGAAATACATACCAATAAGAAGCACGGGTGCACCAAGAACAACACCGTTAAGAATATCAAAAACTGAGGTTAATCCCCTGTTCATTATGATATTTGCAAAAAGATAAATTGAAAGGCTTGCTCTTACAGATTTTGCTATTGAATCTGAGCAAGTTGCCCAAAGCAGACTGCGTAATGGTTTGCTTCTTCTTATAAGGCTGAAAAATTCGGTAATTTTCGTTTCCTCTTTTTTTGCTGACATTGAATAATAGAGAGGATTATCTCGGTTACTGATAGCTTTTGCTGCTGCAAGAACAAAAACGATTGATACAATAGACATAACGATAATCGATATGCGCCATACAAAAGGCTCTTGCATACTACCAATAAGATTACTTGTAACAACTACGGAAACAAAAGCAGAAACAACAGCATCGGAAACTGTTTGTCCCAGTGCATAAAGGGGTCTTTGCTTGGGGTCCTGAGTTATAATTGCCTGACCCGCCCTTGTAGCAGTCATAAGAATAGTGTTACCTATGATTATTATTGCATAGCAGATACCAAGAATCACAAAAGACGCCAAAAGCGGTATATCCGGATTTACCGGATAAAAAAAGATTACAAGCGCCGGCACAAACGACATCAAGGCACCAGCAATCATAAACAACTTAAATTTGCCGGGCTTTTGATATTTGTCAAACATATTTGCAATTAACGGGTCCGTTATTGCATCAAGAATACGAATAGGCAGATGGATTGACGCAAACATAATACCAAGCTGCAAAACATTCTGGGTATAATATGACCATTTACCCATCATTATTGTGATAGCCGCACCACCTGCATAGTTGAGTGAAAATAAAAGCACTCGCCACGCATCATTTTTCCGTGGATCTGTTCCGTCATTACGGTAGGACTTAATAATTTGTTTTATCTTATTCATAGTTATTCTCCTACGCCATTCTTTCAAGCGATTCAAGTGTAACTTCGTATTTTGTATTTTCGTCAGAACTAAATCTTTCCAACTCTTCCATCATGTAATATGCCATTCTTTGAGGTTCATTTCCGGTACTGCCTGCAATATGGGGTGTAAGTATCGCATTAGGACACCAGAAAAGCGGATTTATGTAAGGAAAGAACTCTTTTTTTATAACATCGGCAACAAAGGTTCTTGACGGGTGCAAAAGAAGCGATAAAGCAAGTGAATATTCTGCTACTTGCGCTCCCCTGCCCGTATTTATGAATGTTGAATACTTTTTCATTCTTTTGAAAAGTTTGTAATTAAACACATTTTCCAGTTCGGGTTTATTGGCAAGGTGATTACTGATAACATCGCATTCGCTGAAGAGTGTTTCAAGGTCAATAAGCTTAACATTTAATTCTTTTGCTCTTTCTTTTGAAACAAAGGGGTCATAGGCATAAACTTCAACATCAAGTGCCATAAGTCTCTCTGCAACCATCTGACCAATTGCGCCCAAACCCACAAGACCGACTTTGCAATTGAAATTACCTGTTGATGAGTTAGCAAAAGAGAGCGCGCGAACAGGCAAAGTGCGGTAATATTTTGCAGACTGATAATACCCTTTTGCAGCTAAAGTAATTTGCGCGAAGGTATATTCAGCAACAGGCACGGCATTTGCGGCAAAGGCGCTGAAAACTTTTATTCCGCTTTCAAGAAAGGGTCGGGCAAAATACTGTACTGTTCCTGCTGCATAAAAAAGGGCTTTGAGATTCGGCATATATTTTGCAATTTCTTCTTTAGTAAATTTAGGCATTCCCCATGTTGAAAAAGCTATTTCACAGTCGCTTAAAAACTCCGCGTGTTCCTGAAGATTTTTTTGGTTGATTTTGGGAGAAGGCTCTCCGTATTCACTTAATTTCTGTAAAACCTGGGGCGTATAAACTTTTGAAAACTGTAGTTGATTTGTTCCGAAAAGTGCAATTTTCATTATTTTTTACCCACCTTCTCTCTGATCTTTGCAATATCCTTTTTCATTGACGAGGGAATTCCTAAGTGGCTGAACAAATATGTATACTCAATTAAAATATTTCCGTCAAAGCCTACAGATAAAATTTTATTAATTAACGAATCAATATAAGTGGGGTCATACTTCGGAAACTGCTCTCTGCGTTGTTCGGAAAATGAAATATGTACGCTTTCGATATAAGGCAAGGTGCGTTCTATTCTATCTAAATCATAATCCTTGCGACAATAACGGGACTGAAAATATGTTCTGAAATTCCGGCAATCAATATCTTTTTGAATTTTTAAAAATGCATCCGTATTGTTGTTATATGTGTTATCGTGGCATTCGGGACACACAATAAGCCCGTATTCAGCCGCAAGAGAACACATAGACTTTGCGTCTTCTACAAGAGCTTTATAAGTCTCATCATCGGTTTTTTCGCTGTCAGCCTTACCAAGCCAAACGCGCACCGAATCGGCATCCATTGCACTTGCTACCCGGCAAATCTTCTCCCATTCAGAAGTATCTTTACTGCCCACACGGTAATAACTACCGTATGAGCTGATTTTTATATTAGCAGCATCACATAACTTTTTTGCGTATTTTGCGGTTTCAATATCTTTAACATGGATATCGCCACCCCATTCGATGCAATCGACACCCGCATCAGAAGCAATTTCCACTATTTTTTCAAGACTTTTTATCTGCCTGAATGATGTTGTTGTAAAGCCTATTTGCATATAAAAACCCCATTTACATAATTTCTAAATATATATTTAAGTTTATCACACTTATATTTAAAACACAACATAAAACTCTATATTGTTATATACATAAAGATATGATACAATAATAGTGCAATTTACGCAGAACAAGGAGGAACCACAATGACTGACAATAAAATTCACGTTGCATACGGTTTTCATGTCAACTGCTACCACTCCTACCGAGGTGATTCAAATGATAACCTTGGATTTGGTTCAGATATACGAATCATCAGAAAAATTCTCGATACTCTTACAGAATTCAATGAAAAAGGAATTCCCGTAAAAGGCACTTGGGATACGGAAAACTTCTTTTCACTTCAAAAAATTCTTCCCCAATACGCTCCAGACATTATTGAAAAAATGAAAGAGCGCGTCCTAAAACACGGCGATGAAAACATCATTATGGGCTTCAATAACGGTGCTCTTTCAGCAATGAATGAAGATGAATTCTGCGAAAGCATAAATCTTGCAATTACAAATGAAAACGGCAGCGGACTTGTTGACATCTTTGGTGAATGCGAAAAAATTGTGCGACCTCAAGAGGTTATGTTCACTCCCTCCCAGGTCAGTTTATACAACAAACTGGGCATTAAAGCTCTTTGTCTTTATTACAGCTGTGTTCCTTTTGATGCATTCAGAACTATTATTCCGAAGCTCCCCGATGAAATTGCTTTTAATCCTGTTACATACACATACAAAGGTGAAGGTTTAACTGTTATCCCCACTTACAGCAACTCTGATGTTTGTGATGCAGGTTGTTTACGCGCCTGGGTAAAAGATTTGAGAAAAAAGCAGGAAAGCGGCGAAATCAATAAGGATTTATTTATCTTTATAAATATGGATGCAGACGCTGTCTTTTGGGAAACCCTTGATCTCGGGCCTCTTACCGGCAAAATTGCAAACACAGATGGCATTCACGGTCTTGTAGAAGAAATTGCCGACTTACCTTATGTGGTATTTGATACACCCGGCGGATACCTTAAAAACCACAAACCTGTTGGCGAAATCAACTTCACCCACGATACCGCTGACGGTAACTTTACAGGCTATGCTTCCTGGGCAGAGAAACCTTTCAACAGAAAAATCTGGACAAGAATTGAAAGAGCCCGAGCTATGGCAAAGGTCAACAGCGAAAGTGACAAGCTTTCGCCCTCCTTTGATTCGAGAATACTTTTACTTTCAACAACCCATTTCGGTCTTGCTACCCCCGTTCTCAATATTCAAAGAGAAAAAACTGCTTTGGATTTAAGTGATGAAGTTATCAGAAGTGAGCTCACCGCTATTCCCGAAGTTAAAAATATGACGGTTTATAATACAAGCAAATCCCATTTACAATGTGTTCAGCTTGAAATAAAGGAAAAAATAAAAGACCTTTCTTGCCTTACTGTCAGTGCAGACGGTCTTGAAAGCTTCACCGCCGTTCCCACTGCGGATGACTGTTCATCAATTTTCCTGATGATGAAATTCAAAGAACTCAAAGAAAAATACGAGTTTGAAATCGGTTTTGACGGTACAAAAGAAGCTACGGTTTTCGGTAATCTTCTTAAAACTGACCGACTTTCTATAATGTTTTCACCTGAGGGCAAAATTAAATTTGTAAAAAGTGATGAAAGAGTTATCGGCACAGAAGAATTTTTGCAATCTTTCATTACATACAACAATAAGAAATATGACTTTAAAAACACGAATGTTTCACAGCTTATTCTTGCCGGTGACGGTGAAGGAATCCGCATTCAAGGCGAAATACATTTACCAAAAGAAATAAACGGCGGTTGTTTTACTTATGACTTTTTCAAAACAGGCTTTTCGGATGCTGTATTTGTCAGAACAACTGTAAACTACCCTTATACCGCTGAAACCACCTCTATTTCAACAGAAAATTCCGCTTTGGGAAGATTCAGCGATATGAAATGGACTGAAGCAGTTCCGTTTCAGATAACCCCCACCCTTGATGGTGATATTTCTGTTATCAAAAGGAACTTTATGGACGATATTTCATCATACAGAACACAGTCTTTCCCTGAATGCGATGAGAAAAACAGTCAACTTGCTTCCTTTAACCATCAGCTTACAGGCGGTTTTGTTGGGCTCTATGATGAAAAAGGCGGTATTGTTATTGCAAACGCCCGACAGGTTCTCAACTCAATGGCACATTGTCCCATGCGTTTGGAAAAAGATAAAACTGTACGTATGAATCCCTTTGGTACATATTACGGCAAGCAAAGGCACCATTTCGGCAGAGCAAAAGACCAGATACTTGATGTTTACACTCTTGTTGCCTCTCAGGGAAAAAGCATTGCTCCCTCCTATAACGGAAGCAAGGAAACTGCAATTCTCGGAATTTATCCCCTTTCCTCAAATGGACTTTCCGAAAGCGAAAAGACTGAAATTTGCGCATTCTCCGACGGTGCTGTTGTTTCCTCACCCGAAAACTCAATTGTTGTTCCCTTTACTCAAGACAACATTACAGTCAGAGAAGGAAATGCTGACGGAATAAATGAAAAAGATTTAAAAAGCCCTGTTATGACAGGCATTTCGGGAAATCTTTTGAACTATATCACTAAGGGTTCAAAAGCTATAGGACATATTATTTCATCTCAATGCAAAGCAAATAAATAAGTTATTATTAATAATCATTCATAAACACACAAATAAGCACACTTGATTCAGGTGAGATTTAATATGAATAATAAAAATTGCATTTCAAAACTAAAAAAGAGAACAAAGGTGTTTATGGGAATAATTATTTCAATTATTCTTATTATCGCACTTGGAATGACCAATATTGTACCCTATTTTGCGGTTATTCCCGATATGGTAAAGGTTGGAATTGATTACATATCTCTTCACAAGGATAAAAACGCCATCACTCATAATGAGCTTTTGGAAAAACTTGAAAGCACCAAAGATTCGGGACATCCTTTTGTTCTTGCTGATAAAGAGTCATTTGATAGCATCCGTAAAGAAGTTAAAGACAACAGCTTTAATAACTACACTAAAGCCTTATACAAGTCTGTTATTGATAATGCAAATGCTCTTTTAGATGAAAATACGTACCCTGTTTTAGAATATGTGCTGGATGAAGAAGACAGCATTTTACCCATCTCGCGAGAGGTTATTAACCGAATGGTTATTCTCGGTTATGCCTGGCAGGTTACCGGCGATGAGAAATACGCCGACAGAGCATGGAAAGAACTCCGTAATGTATGCAGTTACGATGATTGGTGTCCGAGTCATTTTCTCGCAACGGCAGAAATGGCTTTGGCGGTTTCAGTCGGTTACGATTGGTTTTTTGGTTACCTGAGTGATGAACAGAAAAATTTACTTTGTGAAACCACTTGGGAATACGCCATAAACCATGGACTTGACGACAACCATTGGTTTACCTGGTCCAAAAACAATTGGAACAGTATTTGCTACAGCGGTTTAGGTATTGCTTGTATGACTTTTGCCGAAGCAAATCCTGAAAGAGCGGCAGAATTCCTCGCTATGTGTTATAAAAATATGCCCATAGCATTTGAGAACTTCACCCCCGACGGTGTTTATGCGGAAGGTCCCGGTTACTGCCAATCTGGTATGAATTCCATTGTATTTTTCATTGCTTCATCAAGAAATTTCTTCGGTTTTGATTTCGGAATGTCTGAAATTGCAGGCTTTAAGGAATTAGGTTACTTCCCTGTTTACATAACAACGCCAACAGGTATGTTTAACTTCGGTGATAACAAGGCAGAGCAATGCTTCACACCTGTTCTTCATTGGTATGCTAATGAATACAACTCACCTCTTTTAAGTGCATATCAGAAAAATGATATACCCGAAGAATTCACTGTAAACACCTCCGATAGCACTGAAAGGAACGGTAGCGGTAAAGAGAATGCACTTTCTTCACTTTGGTACAACAGAGAATTTTCAAACCAAACTGCAGATTTTGATAATGAACCCCTTTGCAGATATCTTGATTCTGATGTAGGTCAACCCTTGGTTCTTATGAGAAGTGCTTATTTAGATAAAAATGCAACCTTTGCAGGTATCAAGGGTGGTTACAATTTCACTAACCACGGCGACCTTGATATTGGCACATTCGTTTTCGATGCTTTGGGTGAACGTTGGGCAGAGGAGCTGGGACCCGGAGCTTATGATGCACCAAACTATTTCCTCAACACTCCTGCAGGCGGAAGATGGAAAAACTACTGTAAGCGTGCAGAAGGTCAGAATACACTTGTTATAAACCCTAATATGACCCTTGACGACCAATATGTTCTTGCAGAATGTGATTTCAGTTTTTTTGAGCCTCGTGATAATGGTGCAGAAGCAGCTCTTGATATGACTGATGCTTACCGAATGAACGGTGCAACAAAGGTTATAAGAGAATTTGAATTATATGACAACACTTGCCTTGAAATCATAGATACAATAAAATGCCTTATACCATCTGAAATTTATTGGTTTATGCACACAAAAGCAGATATTGAAATTTCAGAGGACGGAAAAACTGCAATTCTTACCATCAACGGCAAGAAAATGAAAGCCACACTTAATGGTGACGGTGAATTTTCCGTAATGAAGGCAGAAGGTCTTAAAGGAAAATACGATTACGACGAAGAGTACAAAGATATAAAGAAATTAACTGTACATCTCGAGGATGTAAAATCCGCACATATTATCGTTAGTTTTGAGCCTGTGAAATAGAAAATAACCGTACAACATCACAAAACGGTGTTGTACGGTTTATTTATTCGATTAAAAAGTCAAAGGATTTTCTTCCGCTGACAGAATGCTTGCCATTGAAGATGTCTATATGAAGTTTATCTTCCGCACCGACTAAAGAATAGATTCTTTTTATGCTTTCGTGTGCCTTTTTACTTGCTTCTATGGGAAATATTTTGTCCTTTTCGCCGGATTCTATAAGAAGCTCTCTCGGTGCAAGTGAAGATGCAAAATCATATATCTCCCCTATTTCTAAAATGCCCGGAATATAGTTATCAGGGCAATGCCAAAGGGAAAAAATACTGTTTTTAAATGTGTTAATATAGCCGCTTACTACGATTTTTTTGAATTTTTCTTGAAGAACTGATGCATAAAGTGCCGTAAGACCGCCACCCGAAATGCCCATAATACCAAGCTTTTCTTTATTGACATTCTCTCTCTTTAAAAGAATTTCTCCGCAAACAATTGCTTGATAAATTCTCATCGAAGCAACTGTTAAACCATAGGGCAATAAGTGGTGTGAAAGCTCATCGCAGGAGCTGATATAAAAAGGTTTGATTAAATCCTTATTCAGTCTCGCCTCTCCGAAGCCGAAAAGTTCGGGCGCTATTACAAAACAACCCCTTTTTGCAAGCTCAACTGCAAAATTCTTTTGGTAATTATCAAAATAGTGGAGATGCTTTTTATTGCCTTTTTTTGAAATATTAAGAATTTGCCTTACACCGTAACCGTGACCGCAAAGGGCAACAACGCCCGGCGCGGTTTCTTTTATATTCTTGGGTGTAAGAAGGTAAAAAAGCATTGTAAGATTTTTGGCTATTTGAGCGGAATATTTCTGCAAGCTATATTCAGGGTAAACTAACGGTTTACCTTCGGGAACAATCTGAAAATCTGTTATTTTATCGGGGATTTTATCAAGATTAAAAATATTCTTTGCCTTTTCCTTGATATCCTCGCCGATTTTCAAAGCAGTTTCCCTATCCCTGACATTTTCGTAAGGCTTTGCGGGAATTTCAGTATAAAGCCCTCCCATAAATGCATCGGGAGAATACTGACTTTTTTTCATACTTCCACCTCGAAATTAAAACTTGATTTCACCGATTTCTTTAACATTCTTACTGTCTGTTCCAATAAGAATTTTATAGGCTTCATCCAACTTCCAACCGGCTTTTTCTGCATCATAGAACATAATATCTTCAAAGGGTATCTGAATTTTAACATTTTCTTCTCTACTAGCTTCAACGCTCACTCGTTTAAAGCCTTTAAGGAGTTTAACAGGCCTGTCTTCTGCCTTATTTTCGCTTGAAACATAAATCTGAACCACCTCGTCACCTGAAACTTCACCTGTATTTTTAACAGTTACGGTAACGATTAAGCTATCGATTTCTTTTTCCACTATACAATCGGCAAGCTCAAAATCCGTGTAGGAAAGTCCGAAACCGAATTGATATTGAGGCTCAATATTTTCTTTATCAAACAAGGTGTAGCCGTGGTAATAGCCGTAATTGATTTCACGCTCTTTATCTGCAATATGTAAAAACGAGGGATAATCAGTGTCATTGAATGCTATTGTAAAGGGCAATTTACCACCGGGATTAACATCACCGCTTATTACATCTGCAAGTGCGTTACCGCCCTCAAGACCGCTGTAAAACGAGAAGAGAATTGAATCTGCCAAATCGGTCCATTCTTTTATAACATAGGCACTGCCACCCATTATATTGACAATGAGCTTTTTACCTGTTTTGGCTAATGCTTTTATAAGCTGAACATCTTCCTCGGGAATATGCAAATCTGCTCTGTCACCGCCTGAGCCTTTCGGCTTCTTCTTAACATTACCGAGATTTACAAGGAATTCGCCTTCCTGAAGCCAGTCGCTACCCACACAAGCAATAATATATTCCGAATCCTTAACGGCATCAATAGCCTCAACTGTATCGCAACCGTTATATACACAAACATTTTCTTCGCCAAAATGCTTTTTAATGCCCTCGAAAGCCGTAACGGCATAAGGACTGAAAACATTACTGCTACCGTGGTCACCTACATTCACTTTATTTGCATATCTGCCCACAACGGCAATTTTCTTGCCTTTTTCAATAGGAAGGGTTTTATTTTCGTTTTTAAGAAGAACCGTACCTTTACCTGCAACCTTACGGGCAAGCTCCGTATGCTCTTTTGAAAGAATTACTGATTTTGGTTGTTTCTTATATTCAGGGAGAGTTTTAATAAGCGCTTTTAAAATTCTTAATGCGCTTAAATCAATATCAGCCTCTGTAAGTTCACCCTTTTTAAGCTTATGGTTAAGAACAGCATAGCGGAAATAATAGGGCATTTCCATATCCATACCTGCTTTAACGCTTCTTGTTGCATCATAAATGCCATAGAAAAAGTCAGAAAGAGTAAAGCCCTCAAAGCCCCATTGCTCTCTTAAAACATCTGTTAAAAGCTCTTTGTTTTCACAAGCATAAGTACCGTTAACCTTGTTATATGCGCCCATTATGGACATAGCGCCTGCATCAATACATTTTTTAAAATGGGGTAAATAAACCTCGTGAAGAGTTCTTTCGTCTGCCTTTGCATCAACCTTGAATCGCAAATCTTCAATGCTGTTAAGAGCATAATGCTTGGGACAAGCAATAATTCCGTTTTCCTGCATCGCTTTTGTTAAAGCAACACCCATTTTACCAAGAAGGAACGGGTCTTCACCGTAGGTTTCCTGTGCTCTGCCCCATTTGGGATGGCGAAGAAGATTGATACAAACACCTGCATAAAGATTTGCACCTAAAGCGCTTGCCTCTTTAGCAAAAACATTGCCGATTTCATATTCCAACTCATCATCAAAGGTTGCTCCGCGAAGCATTGAAACAGGAAAACAAGTGCATTTACCCATAACAATTCCGCGAGGTCCGTCAGTAAAAAGAACGGGAGGAATACCCAGTCTTTTGCAACCGCCTGCAGGATATGCTTCACCGTTATAATATCTGCCCTTTGTGAGAGTGTTTTTTATTGTAACGCCCATTGCATGACCTTGCATAAGGCGAACCTTTTCTTTTAAAGTCATTTTCTTTAAAAGCTTTTCTGAAACATCGTTTAATACTTCGGTAGTTGGATTTTCTTTGTAAAGTTTTATTGCTGTTACAAAATTCATATTTTTTCTCCTTTGCCATTGTTTTCAGAATTTCTCTTGTTATTTCATGCTGTGAGTGCTTCAAGGTCATACTCTTACGAAGGATACACTATGCACCTCGTTCAGATGACATTGTTTTGAAGCTCTTTTTCTTGCTCTGCTTCCTTTTTGCTTCTGTATTCTGTAAGTTTTTCTTCAAAAGCATTTTCATCGAACTTGAAGAACATCATAGGAATTGCCTGCAAAATAAGACCTATTGCGCCCACTGCAGTAAGCATAAAGAAGATACCGTTAAGAAGCGCTGTATAGTTAACACCGTCAATTATATTAGCTTGAATTGTGGAGGTGATAAGAGGTTTTGTAACATTCTCAGTGATGATTTCCATTTTTTCTGCATTATAGCCGAGTAAATCAATAACCTGAAGCACAACAACATTGAAAAGAGCCACGGAGAATTTATATAAAAGACCTTTAAAAGAATAAACAGTCGCCTCAAGGCGTTCGCCCTTTTCCATTTCAATACTGTCTGTAACATCGGCAATAATGGAAACCAGAAGAACAAGGCTCATACCTACGGGGAAGTTGGTAAAGAAACGAAGAACGGCATACAAAATAAAGCCGGGAATGGTATTATAAGGAACAACATAAACACCTATAATATAGATTATAATATTTGCCACCGCCCCTATAAAAGACATCCATATCCACAACGTCTTTTTAGACATCTTTTTAAGGCATTTGGGTACAATCATCATTGAAACCATATAGGAAATACCGCTCATTACAGAGAGGATTGTGGGCAAAATTGCAACTGCATCAATATTCGGATTTTTACCTACAAGCTCATATATAAAATTGTTTATTTCATCCATAGGAAGAATACCGATACAATTCCACCTTGCAAAGTAAGAAAGGAAAATTGAACCGATATTTATAATACCGTTAAAGAACGCTGCAAACAAAAGCATAATTATTCTTTTATCTTTAAGAATAATCTTAATATTCTTTGATGACTTTTCCTTTTTGGGAGGAATATAAACCTTTTCTTTCATTCCGAAGAAAGATACCATAATAAGAACTGCGCCGAATATTGCAAAAATCAATGCGGAATAGAAATAACCCATATCGGTTTTATCTTTCATCCCGTTACCCAAAAGACCCGCCATTGTCCAGATAAGAACAGAAGGCAAAACAGTACCTAATGAGCCGATAGTATTGGAGATTGAAACGGCTTTTACACGGCGATCTTTTTGAGGAAAAACGAGAGGATTAAGGCTGTTTCTGGGAATATCAATAGCGGTAAACGCAGTTATGTAAAGCATATACATAATAAGCATATAAATAAAGTTACCTGCGTTACCTAAGTTAGTTCCGTCTTTTGTTATAATATCCCAGCTTTCAGGGAAATTAACGGGCAAAAACAGTAAAGCTGTGGTTATAGCAAGAGGAATGGGAATCCATAAAAGATAGGGACGGCATTTACCCCATTTGGTTCTTGTTCTTTCAACAAATTGCCCCATCATCGGGTCATTAATTGCATCCCAGGCCTTTGTTCCCAATAAAACAATAGAAACAAGACCCATACTCAATTTTAAAACATCGGTCATATAAAAGTTTATAACCGTATAAACCGTGCAATCAATAAAGAAAATTCCTAAAGGCAAAATAGAAAACGCAAGTATCTCTTTTGTTGATGCATTTCTTAAATTAACTCTTTTTCCCATAGTTACTCCCCTTTTATTTTACTTAAATACATTTCAAAAGGCTTTTCAATTTTCGGAACAGGTTTCGTTTTCTCAAAACTTACCTTTCCGTTTTCGGTTACGGTAAGATATTTTCTGTATTCTTTATTTTCTTCTGCTGTTTTACCGTTCTCTACGAAAACCGCACCGCCGCGGCTACCTGTTAAAACCATTTCGCCGAGAATCGTTTCAAGAAGTGCTTTAGCGCTTATAAGCATATCTCTGTCGTAAAAATAATCACTTAACGACTTGTGCTTTAACGGATAATCGGAAATAATTGCAGTTACTTCAATAAGCAATTTTTCGCATTCCTCCTTATTCCTGAGAAAACCTGCAAAATTGCTCATTTTAGTTTTAATAAAAGAATATTCCGTTGAATCATCAATAACAAAACCTTTAAACTTGTCTTTTGCTTCACTTTTAATTACGGGCAAATCGTCTACACAGGTTTTGCTTTTTATATGCTTTGCACATAAAAGACCGCTTACCTGAGTATCGTTAAGAGCTGTTCCGCCGGGACGAGCTAAACCGAAAGTTCCTGCCGCCTCGCCGATTACATAGAGTCCTTTTATATCTGTTTCATAATTGTTATCCGTATAAACTCCGCCGTTATTATGCTGAGCGCAAACGGCAATTCTGAGTTTTTCTTTTGAAATATCAATATTTTGTCTTAAATAAACTTCAATTGCTTTGGAATTGAGTTTTTCAAGTCTTTCAAAGGGAGTATTTGCAAAAGCATTATTTTTAGTAAGATAAGCTTTTGCTTCTCCACCTAAATTTTCAAAAGAAAATCCCCTTGGGTTTTCAGTGTAATCAAGATACACTTTTCTGCCCTTTTCAGTTTCGTTATGTACCGCAATATCAACTCTTGAGGACAGCTCTGCCCTGCTATAACTAAATGGCCATTGATAGCCTTTTAAGAAAATGTTGTCGCACATTTCAGAAGTTGATTGAAAATAATCTTCTAAAAACTCATATTCTTTTCCGTTTTCATCAATGCTCACAAACCGGGGTATTACCTGCATAAAACTGCCTGAAACATTCCAACGGAAATCAACAGAAGAGATTCCGTATTGCCATTGAGAGAAATTACAAAGCTTTACCCCTGCCTGAAGCAAGACACCTGTCATTCCGTGTTGGGATTCAGGGTAAACCGAATTTTCATAAATACAAGCAGGAGCACCTGTTGCACAGATTACATTTCTACTGTAAAAATCTTCAAATTCATTAGTTTCGGTATTCAAAACAGTAACACCAGCTGCTCTGTTGCTGTCTTTTAAAATTCCGATAACCTGTCTGTTATCAAAAAGAGGCGTTTTATTCTTATTTATAACCACGTTCTCTAATCTTTCCGTCATAACCTTTGAGGTTAAAGGTCCGATTGAAGTTGCTCTTACCGTATTATCGTGGTCGGTTTTGTAACCGGGGAAACCGCCGAATTCATCCCGTGGAAACCCTACCCCGTAATCACAAAGCCTTAAAAAGCAACGGATACTATTAACGGCTTGAAGATACATCTTTTCTCCGTCGCAAGAGCCTGCGGAATAAATATCGTCAGCCATTTTATAGGGACTGTCAACAGAAAAACCATCCATTGAAAGTTTATAGTAGGTTTGCTTATCGCTACCGGTGTTCCGCGAAGTACCGCTTAATCTGTTTTCTGTAATAATCGCTATATTGATAACATTCTCTTTATAAAGCCAATCTGCAACGCCGAAAGCCGCCGCACCGCTACCGATTATTATTGCATCATAAATTTTTCTCATAAAACTCTCACATTAAATCCGCCGTCACAGTCAATAACCGTGCCTGTGCAAAAATCAAAATTCCCCTTTGCTATTGAAAGAACACATTTGCCTATATCTTCGGGTTGCCCCATTCTTTTTATAGGGGTAATACCCTCGGAAATCATTTTTTCATATTTTTTCTTAACCTTTGCGGTCATATCTGTTTCAATGATACCGGGTCTTATTTCAATAACACTTATATCGTATTCAGCAAGACGAGCGGCAAAAAGCTTGGTGATCATTGAAATACCTGCTTTTGAAATACAGTATTCACCGCGGTTAAGGGATACAGTATAAGAAGACATTGAGGAAACGTTTACAACTCTTGCCTTGCCGTTTTCTATAAGCAAAGGAACAAATTTCTGAGTAACAAAGAAAGATCCTTTTAAGTTTATATCAATAACTGTATCAAAATCCTCGGGGTTGATTTCGAGAATATCTTTTCTCTCTTTAGGCGCAACGCCTGCATTGTTGACAAGCAAATCTATTTTCTCGAATTTTTCTTTGACCCATAAAACAAGGTTTTCTATATCATCAATTTTTGAAATATCACAAGGTACAAAATGCACCCTATCTGAGCACTCTTTTTGCAAGATTTTTAATTCTTCGCTTTCCTTTCTCGCAGTAAGAACAACTGTAAAACCATCTTTTAAAAGTTCTTTTGCTATACCTAAACCTATTCCGCGAGTACCTCCTGTTATTACAGCAACCATTCTTCTCACCTCTTATTTCTTTAAAACATATTTTTGATAATAAGGCATATAAACTTCCGAATCTCTTATTGGGCAGCCTGCAACAGTACCCGCCCTCATAAGAGCGGAACATTTGCTGCATTTAAGGCAAAGCTTATTTTTATCAAGCTGACCTTTTTCAAGGTAGTCTTTGTAAAAAGACGGATAAGCAAAGCTTAACCTACCGAAGCCTGCAAAATCTGCAACGCCCTCATTTATAATTTTTTCCGCATATTCCATAGCCTTTTCGGCAGGATACGTTAATCCCGATGCTATGAAATATATTTCGGGAAATTCTGTGTTCAATTCTTTTGTAACATCATAGATTCTTTTGAGTCCGATTTCGCCGTCTTCGGGAGCATTCATACAAGGTCTGTTTATATGGGGTATAAGATAAGGGTTACCTAAAGTCAGATTTATAAGCCTTATACCCTTTTCATAAAGTTCTTTTATAATAAGCTTTGTTTCGGTTAAATCAATATTATTGTTTTCGTCCGCACCATAGCCGTAAGGGTATGGAAAACAGTCGCAAGCATTAAGACGAGTGGTAACAAAAACATTTTCGCTAACTGCCTTTTTAACTGCATCTATGCAATCAAAATAAAGTCTTGTTCTGTTTTCCAAACTACCACCGTAAACGCCGTCGCGCTCTTTGGCGCTTAAAAATTCGTTGAACAAATAACCGTGACAGCATTTAACATCAATACCGTCAAATCCTACCTCTTCCGCGAGAAGTGCGGCGTTATAGTATTTTTCGGGAATAGTTTTTAAATAATCATCGGTGGCAATTGTATATGGTTGTTTTTCCTTACCGATTTCCCAATGTGAATTGCGGTAAGCAACAATAGGCTCGGGCGTTCCGTTGGGCTTACTGAATCGTCCGCTATGGGTCAACTGAACGATTATGACAGGCTCAAATCCGTTTTTCTTTAAAGATACTGCCTTTATCTCTTTGACAAGAGCTTTAAAAGATGCTTTTGTATTTTCATTTAGAAACAACTGTCTTGGATTGGCTCTGCCTTCATTAGTAACAGCAGTTGCCTCAAACCAGATAATACCCGCACCACTTTCGGCAAAGCGCAAATATCTTCTTCGGGTAAGCTCATCAACTGCACCGTCAACGGTACCGTCGCAACCTTCCATAGGATGAAAAACGACTCTATTGCAGATTTCCTTATTATGTATTTTCAATGGTAATGAAAGAACAGTTTCCATAGTGCCCCTCTCAAATATTACAAAAACTATTACATATAGTTTAAGTATATCAAAAACATACTTAATAGGCAATATTTTCTGTGTAATATCATCTTTAAAAAACTATAAATTCGATATTTCAACAGTCAAAGCCCAATCATCAGTTTCCTAAAACCAATATGCAACTATCCATTCTTATTATTGAAACATTTATAAATATATGCTATCATATCAACATATTAGCGAAAGTAGGAATGCTTTATGAATCATCTTAAATATGTGAATATTAAGCAGGGTTCGAAATCTTTGCATCGTTTCTCTCAGGGTAATACATTACCATTGGTTCAAAGGCCCTTCGGTTTTGCGGCGTTCAGTTTGCAGACGGAAACCTCCCGAGGAAGCTGGTATTATCATCCCGAGGACCGCTCTGTTGAGGGGATTCGACTTACCCGTCAGCCAAGTCCGTGGATTAGTGACCACAGTGCATTTACAATGATGCCCCAGATAGAGAAGCCTTATGTAGATTTCGAAGATTGTTGGTCAGGCTATGACCCTGAAAAAGCGATTTTACAGCCCAATTATCTTAAATGCTATCTCAAACGTCCATTCTGCGATTTTGAGCTTACGCCTACCGAATACGGTGCTTGTGTAAGACTCAGCTTCAAGAAGGATTTTGACCGTTATCTGTCGGTTTTACCCGTAAAATATAATTGCGAATACGAGTATGATAAGGAAACTAACCGCCTTTATTGTTGGACAGACTGTAACCGCGGTAAAAAGAGTCACGATAAAGGCACTCTCAAGGGTTATTACGTTTTCCAGTTTGACGGAGACTCTGTTGATACGGACAAAATTCTCACAGGCAACAGAGATACCTGTGATACTGAGCACAGCTTACATATCAAGGGCGAGGGCACAGGTATTCATATTGCATTGAAGAAAAAGGATGTTACTTTTACCGTTGCTACATCATTTATAAGCTATGAGCAGGCTTTGAGAAACCTCCAACATGATTCTGTTTACGGTAGCTTTGATGAGCTTAAAGCAGAAAATGAGCGTATCTGGAATCAATATCTTTCGAAGATTGAGATTGATGCAGATGAAGATACAATGAAAACATTCTACAGTTGTATGTATCGTACCTTCCTCTATCCCCATAAGGCTTATGAGCCCGATGAAAACGGAAATCCCATTCACTATTCACCAAGTGCCGATAAAGTTATTCCCGGTGTGAGATACACCGATAACGGCTTCTGGGATACATACCGCACAAACTATCCTTTTTATGCTATTGTTGCTAAGGATATTTTACCCGAAATCATTGGGGGTTATATCCAGGACTATATAGACGGTGGATGGCTTCCACGCTGGACTGCAGGCGATGCACAGAACTGTATGCCCAGCACCGCTATTGACGCGGTTATTGCAGATGTTGCCACAAGAAATCTGATTTCAAGAGATTTGCTCGAGACTGCCTTTGAAGGAATGGAGCACCATGCAAACAAATCCTCCACAGTACCTGCTTACGGCAGAGAGGGGTGCGAGGAATATCTTGAGCTTGGTTATGTACCTTATGACAAATACAGCGAAAGCGTAAACCTTACACTTGATGCGGCATATTTTGATGATTGTATTGCAACTGTTGCAGGTATTCTCGGCTACGATGATAAGAAAGAAAAATATCTGAAGCGTGCCAAGAATTATGCCAATATCTTTGATAAAGAAACAGGCTTTATGCGACCCAAGGATTCAGAGGGTAACTTCAAGCCCGACTTTGACCCTATAAGATGGGGAGGAGATTATACTGAAGCCGCCGCATGGCAGACCAGCTTTGCTGTTCAACACGATATTGAAGGCCTTGCAGAGCTCTATGGCGGCAAGGACTGTCTTATCAAGAAGCTTGATGAATTCTTCTCTACACCTGCGGATTACAGAGTGGGAGGATACAACTACGAAATCCACGAAATGACAGAAATGGCGGCTTGCGATTGGGGTCAATGTGCAATTTCCAACCAGCCCAGCTTCCATATTCCCTTTATTTACACATATCTCGCTCAACCTGAAAAGACTGAATATTGGCTCAAAAAGATTTGTGCTGAAGGCTTCTCCTGGAAGGATGATGGCTTCCCCGGCGACGAGGACAACGGTTCAACTGCAGCGTGGTACATTTTCAGTTGCCTTGGTATTTATCCTATCACTCCCGGTAAACCCATTTACACAAACAACAAACCAATAGTTGATAACATCCGTATTCTCGGTAAAAAGGTAGATTTTACAAAGTACGGAAATATTGTTACATATGATGAAATTATGAAAGAGATTGAAAAATAAGGAGATAGATTTTTATGCATAAAAAACTTGCTCTCACTCCCCCTATGGGTTGGAACTCTTGGGACTGCTACGGCGCGGCTGTTAATGAAGAACAGCTTCTTGCCAATGCAGATTATATGGCAAAGCACCTTAAAGACTACGGTTGGGAATATGTTGTTTGCGATATCCAATGGTCCGAGCCTACTGCAAACAGCTTTTACTACAACTATTTTGCCCCTCTTTGTATGGATGAATATTCACGCCTTATTCCATCGGTTGAACGCTTCCCCTCTTCTGCAGGTGGTAAAGGCTTCAAGCCTATTGCAGATTATATACATTCACTTGGTCTTAAATTCGGTATTCATATTATGCGAGGTATTCCGAGACAGGCAGCACATCAGAACACAAAAATCAAATGCGAGGGCGTTACTGCAAGAGATATTGCAAACCCCACTTCTATTTGTAAATGGAACCCTGATATGTACGGTCTTTACCCCGACAATAAAGGCTCTCAGGAATATTACGATTCAATATTCGAGCTTTATGCTTCATGGGGCGTTGACTACATAAAATGCGACGATATTGCTAACACAGAGATGTTCCCTGACAACCCTTATTCTGCAAGAAAAGAAATTGAAATGCTGAGAAGTGCTATTGATAAATGTGACAGAGATATGGTTCTCAGCCTCTCACCCGGTCCTGCTCCCGTTTGGGAACACGAGCACCTTGCGGCTCACGCAAACCTCTGGCGTATGACAGGTGATTTCTGGGATGAATGGAGCAAGCTCCACGCTATGTTTGAGCGTTGCTACGCTTGGCAGGAATATGTTCAACCGGGTGCTTGGCCCGATTGCGATATGCTCCCCTTAGGCAGAATTCAGATTACAGAGGAGCTACCCGAATACAGAAACCGTTACACACGCTTTACTCACGACGAGCAGATAACAATGATGACCCTTTGGAGCATTTTCCGCTCACCACTTATGATGGGCGGTGAAATGCGAGATAACGATGAATTCACCCTTTCACTTCTTCAGAACAGAGAGCTTATTGATATGCTCAAAAATTCAAATGGTGCAAGACAGTTCAAACGTGAAGAAATTGACGGCAAGGGCGAAATCATCTGGACATCTAACGGCGAAAGCTGTAAATATGTTGCACTCTTTAACACAGATGACAAAGAAAGAGAAATCAATTTCGATATCACCGATATTTCAATCGGCGGTGTTAAATACAGCGTTTGGGATATGTGGACCCACGAAGAATATACCGTAACCGACAGTGAATTTTCCGCAAAGGTTAACTCCCACGGTGCGAGACTTTTCAAAATTGAGATAAAATAACGAGTTACTATGTGGTATAACCGAAGGAGTATAGCTATGCTTTCATATAAAAACACAAAAAGAATAGTTTGTTTTATAATTTCGGTTATGCTTTTATGTTTAACCGTATTACCTGCTTATGCCGCGACCACTATTGAAGTGAAGCACTCAACGGACATTGCTGTTTCTGAGGATGAATGGTGGGACAAAGGTGTTCAGTACGGGCGAATTTTGGTTTTGAATAATCAAAGTGATAAAGAGGAAAATATACTTCTCGCAACTCATTGTGAGCTTAATGCAGGGCTTACGAAAAATGCCCCCGGTTATCCTATTTACCGCAGTAGCGATAACGGAAAAACCTGGGAAATTATTACCCGTGTTACCGATACGCTGACAGATGCAAATGCTGAATGGAATCCTACCCTTTTTGAACTCGCAAAACCTTGCGGAGATTACCCTGCAGGCACAATAATCCTTGCAGCTTGTTCCGTTGACCCCGAACACAATAAAGAATCCCACATACGCCTTTATTTCAGTCTTAATGGCGGTTACACCTTTGACCAGGGTGTTGTAGTTGCGACTGCGGGAGGTCTTGATGAGGGTGTCTGGGAACCGTATTTAATTCAGCTTGACGATGGCAGTTTAGTTTGCTTTTATTCTGATGATTCCGACCCTGAATATTCTCAAAAAATCGTTTATAAGCAGTCAAAAGATGCTGTAAATTGGGATAAATCGATAACTGTAGTGGCAAGTGAAACCGTTGAAGAAAGACCCGGTATGCCCATAGTTACAAGACTTTCTGACGGCACATATTTTATGGTTTATGAAATATTTGATAAAGTCGATATTGAAGGGCAACCTGTTTTTTGCCGTTATTCAAAAGACGGTCTTGATTGGGGCGAACCCTCATATCTTGGTAAAGAAGTTGCAACCGCTAACGGTAAAAAAGCCTTAGGCGCCGCACCTTACTGCGCTTGGACACCTGTTGGCAGTGAAAACGGTACATTGATTGTAAGTGGTACTCATATGAGAAAGGGCGAAAGCAAAACAGGTTCCGATTATTTCATAAGCTACGATAACGGAAAAACCTGGAAAACTGTTCCTCATATTATTCCATACACTCCCGATGACCACGTTGGTTATAGCAACTCTTTTGCATTATCGAAAGACGGAAAAACCATGTATGCTATAAACAATCCGCAAAGGGATGATAACCCCGAAAAATCCAAAATGGTTGTTGCCGTGGCAGAGCTTCAGGAAACGATATTCACTCAACAAAACAACACTACCATTATTACAATAATAAGTATAATAATTGTTGTTTTGCTCGGTGTATTTGCGACTATGGTTATTTGCTTGAAGAAAAATAAAAATAAAAATAAATAAATAAATAGTAAAAGACCGAACACCTTGAAAATAAAGGTGCTCGGTCTTTTCTATTGCTCATAACACATCAGCCATAATACATTAATTAATTCTTACAACAAGGTCGCTTTCAGGGTAGCAACAGCAAGGATGTATGAAATTAAACTGCATATCTGCAATACGGCGTCTATCTTCGCCTTCGGGTATGTAAACCTTTCCGCTTACAAGCTTGCTTCTGCAGAAGCCACATTCACCTGTGTGGCATCTTGCAGGAACAACAATACCTGCTCTTTCAAAAGCACAAAGAACTGTTTCACTGCTGTTTGCTTTAATAACTGATTCATCACCACGGTTAATAACTGTTATGCTATATTCCTTGGGTTCTTCCTCAGCCTTCTTGCCGGAAGAGAATACTTCAAAGCGAATATATTTCTTTTCTTTCTGGAGCTTAGGAAGCTCTGTGTCAAGGAATTTATACAAACCACCGGGACCGCAAACAAAAATGCTGTAAGCCCCTTCAGGTGCATATTTACTTATAATATCTGCACCAACAAAGCCTTTTTCATAGCCTTCCTCATCGCTATGGCTCAATACATAAATCACATTGATTTTTTCATTTTCCTCTGAAAGCTTATCAAGCTCTGCTTTGAAAAGAATTTCATCAGATGTTCTGCAACCATAAAGTAAAGTAAGGCTACAATCCTCATCACCCTGAGCAATTGCTCTTGCAATTGAAAGGAATGGAGTGATACCGCTACCGCCTGCAATACCAACTATATTTTTTGCATCTCTTAATGGGTTATATGTTAAATTGCCTTCCGGTGCATAGGCAATAACCTTATCACCAACGCTCCAGTTATCAAGAATATAATCGGAAACAAAGCCGTCGTTAATACGCTTAACGGTAATCTGGTATTCACCCTTCAATGCACTTGCAGGTGAAGATGCAATAGAATATGAACGGGTAACAACTGAATTACCTATTTCAAGCTTAAAAGTAAGATACTGACCTGCTTTAAAATACGCAAGAGGTGCTGTTTCGCTCTTTAAATAATAGCTTTTTGCAATATCTCCATGCTCTTCAATTCTGCTGATAACAAGCTTTTGCTCTTTTGGGTGAATGCTTTTAGCAACCTTATTCACACCGAAATCATCTGTCCGAGTTGGTATAATTGCATCAGCACTATTAATAAACTGCTTTCTTTCTGTTAAAAACTTTACTGTATTAACGCTATCCTTAAGGGTGCCGTTTACAGAGAATTTTTTCTTACTCATTTACTTTGCCTCCTTTTCCATAGCGAGTACCGCAGCCTTTGCTGCCATATCACCTGTTGTGTAGCTGGGTGAATAGCCCATATGCCTTGTGGTATAGCCACCGGCAAAGTAAAGTCCCTGAATGCCTTTATCTATCATATCAAAAACAATTCTTTTAACGATGCCGTCTTCCTTGCTTGCTTCGTACCCATAAATAGTACCTGCCGGAGCATCTGTGTAGCGGGCATAGGTCATAGGTGTTGCAATTTCAATTTCCTCTATGTAATCCTTAATTTTAACACCTGTTGCTTTTTCAAAATTATCTATCATTTTTTCTGCAAAGGAAATTTTGGTTTTATGGTAATCCTCAACAGAAACCTTGCTCCATTCATCTCCTGCAAAAATAGATGTCATATAAAGTATGCTTGTGCCCTCGGGTGAACAATCGTCAAAGGCTCTGTTAAGGCAAACAGTTGCCTGAACATCATTGGTCTCAATTTTTTTGCTGAGCTCGTAGCACCTTCTGTTATCGTTAGTGGGATAAATGAAATAGGTATGGTTATTAAGACCCAATTCATCTGCAGAACGGTTAAGACCTAAAAATACTGCAAAGCCTTTTGCTCCCAACGTTTTTGCATTAACCTCTTTTTTCAGCTTCTCAGGAATTTCCTCTTCATCTATAAGCTTTGTGAAAGCGTTATACGGTGATGCATTGCAAATAACTGCCTTTGCATTTATCTGTGTGCCATCGTCAAGTTCTACGCCTGATGCCACGCCGTTTTTAACAATTATTCTCTTAACACTTGTGTTAAACCATGCATCGCCACCATTTTCGGTAAAAGCCTCAAGTAATGCAGTGCTTATCTGATGACTTCTGCCTTTGGGAATAACAGCACCATCAATAATATATGCGTGAAGCATTGTAAAATAGTGAATAACATTAAGCTCATCAGTAGGCTGACCAAGGTAGCACCAATAAGCATTAATGATATCTCGTGTTTTCTGACTTGCGCCTAATGATTTAAGTACCTCATCAACAGAGTAGTTTGCTACCTTCAAAAAGTCTGTATGCTCAGAGAAAATCTCTTTTATCATTGAGGGCTTGAAGTCCTGAATATCACTTACAAAATCCAGAGTCTTTTCAATACTCTCAATAAGATCAAAAACCTTATTAACTACAACCGATGAACCCGGATCATATTCCTCAAGCTTTGATATAAAAGCACCTTTTCCCAAAGGCATTGAATAGTCGCACTTTTCATTTTCATCCAATGTAATTACTCTGAATGCTTCATCAAGGGAAACCCACTCAATTTTATCTGCTGCACCAACCTCTTGGAAAATTTTCTGCAAGGGTGATTTACCTGTAATAGAGCCAACACCGCAAAGCTCGTGAAGTGATGCTTCAAATTCAAATCTGCCTCTTACAAAGCTTGTTGCAAAGCCACCCGGCAAATTATGGCGCTCAATAAGCAAAGTCTTTTTGCCCTCTTTTGCAAGACGTGCAGCTGCCACAAGGCCGCCGTTACCTGCGCCGATAACAACTGCATCATAGTTTTTTACCATATTATTCACTTCTTTCCTAATAATGTTTAATTACCACATCTCCAAAACTCTATAAAGAGAAGTGGTAATTTTTCTGATTAGTTTTACAAGACATAGCCATTATATCACTCACCACGTATAAAAAGCAACACAAACTTTGCCCTTCTACTTATTGACACAGAAATCATAATTATATAAAATAAATCCATAGCTTTTTCAGGGGGTGAATTTTTTGAAAATCAAATTAATCGGTGAACCGAAAGTTGTTATGACAAATACAGAAAGCCACCACGCTTACTTTGCCTGGCCTACTATTGCAAAGCTTCAGAATGGTAAAATTTGCGTTGGTGCTTCAGGTTACAGAGTTGAGCATATTTGTCCTTTTGGCAAAGGTGTTTTAGCCTTTAGCGATGATAACGGCGAAACATATGGGAACCCCATACCTGTTTTTGATACTGTGCTTGATGACAGAGATGTAGGGCTTACTGTTTTCGGTGAAAGCGGTCTTATTGCCACCTCGTTTAACAATACACTCCAGTTTCAAAGAGAAAATATGCCTCAGACTCAAGAATGCTTCGACTACATAAACTCTGTTTCTGCAGAGGATGAAGCGGAAGCTCTCGGCATCAGCTTCAGAATAAGCAGAGACTGTGGCAAAACCTTTGGGAAGATATATAAATCCCCTGTTTCCTCACCACACGGACCTACTGTTCTAAATGACGGTACAGTTTTATGGGTTGGCAGAAGGCTTGGAATACACAACCATATTGAAGCCCACACCATAAACACCGAAACCGGTGAAATGACCTTGCGTGGAAAATTGGGCATCTATAAATACGAAGAGTTCAAGGAACTTTACTTCTATGAACCACACGCAATTCAACTTGCAGACGGAAAAATAATTTGTCACTTACGTGCAGAAAATGCAGAAGAAACGATATTCACTCTCTATCAAACAGAATCTCTTGATAATGGTGTAACATGGAGCAAACCAAAGCAGATAGTCAGAGATGATAGCGGTGCTCCCGGGCACTTATACTTCCATTCATCAGGCACATTGATTTCAACCTTTTCTCACAGAAAAAGACCTTACGGAATCTGGGCAATATTCAGCGAAGATAATGGTGAAACCTGGAGTGACGAAGTTATTTTACATCACGGCTATGATACAGATGATTTAGGCTACCCCTCAACCATTGAACTCGATAACGGCGATTTAATTACCGCATTTTACACCCGAAAAAGCGACTACGACTGTGACCCCGCCATTATAATGCAACAAAAATGGAAATTTTTAGATATCGATACTTAATAAACACATAAAAAATCCGTTTCGTTAAATTGAAACGGATTTTTTATGTATTATATCAAAATATATTCTGTATCTTCCTGTGTTTCAAAGGAAATTGTGTCCCCTGTTCTGTTGTAAGGAATTTACTTGTTATCTGCTTTTCTTATTACAGATTTAATCCCTACACATTCCACGGTACAAG
>JAZSNR010000074.1:0-11458 GCA_045536495.1 Acutalibacteraceae bacterium | reverse complement strand
TGTTCTTTTTTATCATATTAACAAAGGGATTCGAACCCGTAGTCCATCTCGCATCGGTTCGCCTTGGCGGAGATGCGAGGGACATAAAATGCGACGGTTCGCGAAGCGAACGAACTCGTGCGGAGCACGAATCCCTTTGGGCGGGCCATAAAATTCCGTACACGTAGGTGTGCGGAATTTTCACTTATTCACTATTAACTCTTCACTAAAAGAAGTTGCGTGTACGGAATTTCAGTGAATAAGTAAGAGTGAATAGTGAAGAGGTTCAAAATAATTAATGTTTTTTCCAATTAAAATGAATTACCCAAATTGTTCAACTCTAACAAGAAACCGCAAAAGTATTCTACACCCTGAACAGTTTTTCTTCATTGTTATTTAAACTTAATTATGATAAAATTAATTTATTATATGGAAAAGGAGGAATGTTTATGGGTAAAGGCAGCATCAACTCTGCTGTGGACAAAGTCAAATGGTTTGCCGGTGAAATTAAAGACCATTGGAATGTTCCTGCAGAGGGAAAATATGTTCCTTATAAGGAATATAAGGACGTTGTTATCGGTGTTGGTGCAAACTATGCAGGTTCAAAAACCCTTGAATATATCGGTTTCTGGTCAAGCTGTTTCCTTATAATGCACCATTACAAATTACCTTATCTTACATTTTCGGTTATTGGTCTTTTGAATATGCCTCTCGGTTATATTTCAGCTCTTATCTGGTGGTATGTTTGCGATAACTTAGGCTTCTTACCTAAAAAGACCGAAAGAAAGGTGTATTTGGTTTATGGTCTTATGATGGCGTTTGGTATTTCCACGCTGCTGTTTGACTATTCGCTGCTATTTAATCAATCGGGCTCGTTTATTACTATGCTCAACAGCTTTGAGGGTATGAATGCCACGGCATGCTTTAAAACCTTCGGTACTCATTTTCTATACACAGGTTGGGTTGGCGCCCGTAATATTTTCTGGCGTAAAAAGCTTATTCCAAAATACGGCAGATATAAGTACAGCCTTTATTGTGATGTTATTCCAAAAGCTATAATGGTTATTCTTATCGGTTGGCTCCCTGTTTATAACATAGCTGATGTTGCAACACGTGTCTGGGTTGCAAACCTTTTATTTGCTACATATAATGTTTTCGGTTTTGGCAACGTACTTGAGGAATGCTCAAAGAGAATCAGCCCCAATCTTCAGGAAAGAATTCTTGTTCGTAGCTATCCCGTTAAAATATCACATATCTTCAACTCCATTCTTGCAATTATTCTTCCTGCTATTGTAGGCACACTTCGTCACGAATGGGCAGATATCAACTTCTATAGATGGGTTATTCCCATAACATTCATTATTTCTGCGGCATTCACAATGGGTCTTGCAGGCAGAATTAAGGAAAGAATACCTCAACCGCCTATTGAAAAGAAAGTGCAGATTAAGTTCTGGGATGGTATGCTTGGTGTTTTAAAGAATAAATATCTTCTTATAAATACCGTTGTTGGTCTTATTGATTCTCTCGGTAACGGTATGTTGCCCTTTGCAACTATTCTTTATTTCTATACATTCCGTTTAAGCGGTCTGCCGTATTCATTGTTGGTTGCCCTCATTTCTTTTGCGGGTACTCCGCCCGATTTATTATCTCCCTATTTCCTTAAGAGATTTTCATATAAGCAGATTATGATTTTCTATCAGTTAAGCCGTGCAATCGGTAATGCTGTTATTGCTGTTGCAATGTGGACTCTTGGCGATAATCTTGCTCTTTGCGGAACAATATGCGTTGTTGTTCTCTTCTTTATGGAAATGACAAAAACTGTTCCCACAACCGCGGGTCACGATATGGGTGTGCGTGTTAATGACTATCAGATGTATCTGTCGGGTGAACGTCTTGAAAGCTTTGCAGGTATTTTCGGTTGGTTTACAGATCCTATAACTAAATTTATTGGCCTTATTATTCCGATCTTCTTGCTCAGATACGGTTTCAACAGTAACTGGGAGATTCTTTTCTTCGATGGTTCAAGAAGAAGCATTGTTGTTGTGCCGATTATCATTGATGCAATTGGCTTCTTCCTTATGACAATTCCGTATCTCTTCTGGGATTATGATAACAAAAAGCAGAATCTTGTTATGGAAGTTCTTAAACGACGTGCCGAGGTTACGGAAAAGAAAGCCCAAGAAGAAGGCGTTTCCGTTTCCGGTGGCTATAAAGGTTAAGGGGGTGAGTTGAATGAGCAAAAAAGAAAAGAAACAAAATAAAGTTAATGACTGGCAGACCGATGTTCAGCTTGACATTCCCGAGGATGAAATTTGGACTTATCAGGTACCCGGTCTCTCGGCACCTCATATCAACAAACCCCATAAATACTATAATTTAAAGAAAATAGCATTTGTTCTTGTAATTATTGTAGCGGTTTCTCTTTCAATGTATTTCAGTGTTATGGCTTTGCAGAATGACACATTCGAATATACTGAAAGCGAACAGGGTATTGAATTTTCAAAATTCAGTAACACAGGCTATCTTTATGAGCTTGATATTGACTATGTCAGCGATATTGAGTACATTGCGGGTAACAATGACCCCAGCACAAACTTTAAGGTTGTTAAGGATGAAACAAAGCCTATTACATCCGTAAGGCAGTTCACTCTTAACTGCGACGATAAAATTAAAACCATAAGAATCGGTGCGAATGTAACAGATATTGATACAAAAGCCTTCTATTCCTGCTGGGCATTGCAGAGTATTGAGGTTGATGAGAATAACCCTAATTACTGCGATGTTGACGGTGTTCTTTACAATAAGGATAAAACAGCGGTTCTTTGTTATCCTTGCGACCATGACGAATATCTCCGTCAGAAATACGGTTATGAAAGAGAGCTTTATAAAGATGAGGTTACAGCTGAATATGAAAAAGATATTCAGACCTATGTTGTTCCCTCAACAGTTGAAAAGATTGATGAAATGTGCTTCAACTATGCAAATCTTCGTGTGATTTATTTACCCGAAGGCTTAAAGAGAATTGAAACATTGGCAATCTTCAAGCTCCACGAAAAAGCTGACGAGTGGGGAACAACTCCGTCACTTGTGAATATTTATTCTTATAAATCCAATAAAGTGACAGACTCTCATTTCACTACTGAAAAGGCTTTAGGCGAGGTTTATAATTCATTGCCCGAAGGTCTTGAGTTTATAGGCTCCGATGCTTTCAGCTACAATCAGGCACTTTCTTATGTATATATTCCCGAAAGCGTTACCCATATCGGTCACCACGCGTTCTGGGATACGGTTTATAAAGAAGATGGTGAGCTTAAAGGTGTAACGGAAATTTCTGTGGCTTTCTCTGAAGATGAATTCAATAACCTTGAAATAGGTGACGACTGGAAGCCTAAATATGACTATCTGCTCTTTAAAAAGGCTGTAGATACAGTATTTGATGATGAGAGGCAATAACTAAACAGGTGTATCAGAAAAATGTTTTTCTGATACACCTGTAATTTTTATGTGCCTTCCTTGCGAAGGAAGGTGGCACTTGACAGCTCGATGTCAAGTGACGGAAGGTTCTAGCATCGAAGGTGCGTATAATCAAATACCGCTTGCGGTTTACCTATTATGCTTTCCAGAACTTTCTGTCAAGACTTCTGTACTGAATAGCTTCAAGAATATGTCTGTTTTCAACTGTTTCGCTTTCGTCAAGGTCAGCAATTGTTCTTGCAACCTTTAAAACCTTGTCATAAGCTCTTGCGGAAAGACCGAGCTTTTCAAAAGAAACCTGAAGAGTTTTTTCTGCAGCAGGGGAAAGCTGACAATATTTTCTCGTAAGAGAAGATGTCATTTTCGCATTACAGGTAACCCCTGTACCCTTAAAGCGTTCAATCTGGATTTGTCGGGCTTTGTTCACTCTTTCGCGTATTGCGGCGGAGCTTTCGCCTTCTTCTTTGTCGGAAAGCTGATTATAGTCAACGGGCGGAACTTCGATATGTATATCCAGTCTGTCTAACAGAGGACCCGAAACCTTTGAAAGATATCTTGCAGGCGCACCTTTAGGGCAAGAGCAGTTTCTTGTGGGATGTCCGTAATAACCGCAGGGACAAGGGTTCATTGCGCAAACAAGCATAACTGAACAAGGGTAAGTCAAAGCGCAAGCGGCACGGGAAATTGTAATAGTGCCATTTTCAATAGGTTGTCTTAAAACCTCCAATGTGCTTCTGCTGAACTCGGGAAGCTCATCAAGGAAAAGAACTCCGTTGTGTGCGAGAGAAAGCTCGCCGGGTTTTGGAATTGTTCCGCCACCGGAAAGACCTGCAGGAGAAACTGAATGGTGAGGTGCTCTAAAAGGACGGTAATTAATTATTGCCTCATCCTTTGAAAGATTGCCTGAAAGGGAATAAATCTTTGTTGTTTCAAGAGCTTCATCAACTGTTATATCGGGCAAAATTGTGGGAATACGCTTTGCAAGCATACTCTTACCTGAGCCCGGAGCGCCGAGCATGAGCAAATTATGACCACCCGCGGCGGCAACCTCTAAAGCTCGTTTAACCTCAAACTGCCCTTTAACATCCTTGAAATCGGGGAGATGGTCGGGCATTTCGTAGTGCTTGAATGGTATCAGCTCAACGGGTTGTATCTTTTTTATATCATTAATATGGTCAACAAGTTGTTTTAAACTTTCAACTCCGTAAACATTCACACCCTCAACAATAGCAGCTTCCTGACAGTTGTCAAATGGTACATAAACGTCCTTAACACCGTTTTCTTTTGCGGCGATTACCATTGGTAAAACGCCTTTGACGCTCTTAACTGCACCCGAAAGAGAAAGCTCCCCGATAAATACCGCTTCTTTATAGTTTCCTATAATCTGCTTTGTTGCGGAAAGCACCGCGATTGCCATAGGTAAATCGTAAAGTGAGCCCTCTTTTTTTACATCTGCAGGAGCAAGGTTAAAGGTGAAATGAGAGGTTAAGTGCATTATAAGTCCCGAATTGTTGATTGCCGCAATTATACGGTCTCTCGCTTCACTTACTGCCGTGTCGGGAAGTCCTACAATATCAAGAATAAATTTACCGTTTGTGATGTTTAGCTCAACGTCTATCATATATGATTCAAGACCCAGCAAACCAACACTTTTTATTTTTGTGAACATATTATTCAGCGTCGCTTTCTTCTGTTAAATCTTCCGTAACTGAAACATCAACGGACAATTCTTTTATTATTTTGTCAATTTCTGTTTCGTTTTCATCGTTTGCATTTTCCTCAAAAACAGGCTCTAAATCTTCGCTTTCCTCAACGTAAAGAGGAGGATTAAAATCAAACAAACCTGATTTCATAATAGAAATAAGAAGGAGAAAAATAACAACAGTAAGTGCGGAAATAGCGCAACCTAATAAAAGTCCTTGGGGAACATATTTGAAAGAAACTGTATGCTCACCCTCGGTAATGTAAACACCTAAAAGAGCATCATCACCAATGCTGACTATCTGTTCATTTGAAACCTTTTCACCATCAATATAAACATTCCAACCGCTGTCAAAGTTAATCGAAGTGTAAAGAATGCCGGTTTCGGAAACATTGATTGTACCTTCAATTTCTGTTTCTTGGAACTTTGTTACATTGAGAGAGTCAGCCTTTAACTGCTCATAACCGCTCTTGAAGGATTCGTCATCAAGGGTAACTGCATAAAGATAAACATAACCCTCAGTACCCTCGGCGATAGGAGCGTATATTTTTATGGTTTCACCTTTTTTAAGATAGCCTAAATCCATAATATAGGGTTTTGTATCAACCCCTTGTGCAATGACTGTTCCTTCCTCAAGGGTAAAGGTAATGTTATCAATATTATTGTTGCTTGTTTTAAAGTAAACGTAAGCGTTACCGCTTTCTTTTACATCCAACTTGAAGGTAAGAGAAGCGCCTGCAGTATCTTCAACAGTATAGGGGTAGCAACCGGAATCGCTGAAAGAGAGGTCATTACAGGAAGCGCCTGTACCCGAAATATCTGTAACCTCAATATCGTTGAAAACTGTGTGAATACCTGTTGCAGAACCGAAAAGCTCGCTTTGCACTTCAAAGGGATTAGAGTTGTCGTGAGACCACTGGGTGATAGCCTCGTTAACTCTGAAAGCAATGGGAAGCTGATAAAGGTTTTCGTAAGCAGTGTATTTATCAACGGTGAAAAGCTCTTTGTAAAGCTTTGGATTCATTTGAGCTTTTGCACCTGTAAAGTTATCAACAATATAATCAAGGGAGAAGAAAGCGTTATAAACGGGAGTCTGTCTGTGATATGTGTAGCTGTTTATAAAGTTACTGAACATACCCAGGTTAGACTGCATATTCGCAACGCTTTCATAAGCCATAGATGTGAAGGTTGACATACCGTTGTAGTAGTACCAGCAAGGGTCCATACGAGCTCTTAAAGCGGTTAATTCCATTCTGTAAGCCTGGTTACCCTCATACTCGTCAATTTTTTCTTTGATTTCTTGGAAGTTATCGTAATCGCCAACAAAGTTTGTCTTTGTCTGGTCCATACTGTAGTTGTTTGTGTTAGCAACTGTGTATTCCGCACAAACTGAGCAAAGAACAAGTGCCGCTGCGGCAATTGCAGGGTATTTGTCGTTTTTGAGAATACCTAATGCAAGACAGTAGATGCCGATAAATGCCACACAAATCCAGACACCTGTTTCGCTGAAATTCTTTGAGCCGATTTCCTGAACAAGAATTATGAAAAATACTGTTGCAGCACCAACGCCGATAATCTGTCTGTTTGTGTATTCCTTAATGTTTTTAATCGCTTTATAGGCGAATATAAGCAAAAGGAAGGAATACATATAAGAAAATCTGTAAGGAAGGTCGTTGGGAAAATGGAAACCGTGCCAGATATAGTTAAGGTAGTTAGTATAGCAGCTTGCAAACATAACCCCCAGAATACCGATGCTCATAATTTTTTCTTTAATTGAGATTTTGTTTGAGAAAATGAACAAGGGAACAAGCATAACGGAAAGAATACCGCAATAAACATTGGGCAAAACATCTGTTCCGCTGCTTCTGATGGTTGGGTCAAGGTATGCAAGGTGATTTGCAAGGAAATCGAAAATTGAGAAATATGTTTTAAATTCCTGGGGGAAAGTGCCCGAGGTTGCGGAGCAATTTGTAAGAACAAAGTAAACGGGCAAAAGCATAAATGCAGAAAGCATTGCTGCACCTATGGAGCAAAATGCAAATTTTACACCGTTATCAAAAAATCTTGAATTTCTTAAATTGTTATAGCCCCAAGAGAAAAAGCCTTTTATACCTTTTTCACGTTTTGCAAGCTTTCCGAAATATGTGTCTGTGAAATTATATTGACTGAAGAAATAGTAAATGAAATAAAGAACGGAGAAAATACAAACCATATAACCCATATAGTAGTTTGTAATAAGAGTGAGCGCCAGAGTTATTGTGTAAAGCTTTAGCTTGCGCTCGCTTATTAATTTTTCAATTCCCAGCATAACAAGAGGGAAAAGGTAGAAGGAGTCAATCC
The DNA here is from genome assembly GCA_045536495.1 of Acutalibacteraceae bacterium. Classification (GTDB taxonomy): domain Bacteria; phylum Bacillota; class Clostridia; order Oscillospirales; family Acutalibacteraceae; genus DTU089. Next base: position 3,963 of record JAZSNR010000074.1, on the reverse strand, counting down.
ACATAATATTCCAATAGTAAGCAATAAAATAACCGCTGCAAGCATAAAGAACACCGAATGCGGATGTAAGAGGGGAAGCATCCTTATGCTTTTTTGATAAGAAATAAGAGAATATAAAGGCTGCGAGAGCAGCTTTGAGAAACACCATAACTGCAATTGCCTCGGGCATGTTTTTATGACCGAGAAGAAGCATAACCACAAGGAACGGTGAGGAGAGATAGTTGAAAAAATTACCTAAAAAGGCACTACCGCCACCGGAAGTCCAAGAATAAATCAAGCTGTCAAAATTAGTTATTCTTTCATAAAGCTCTGCGAACAAGGGCCCGTATTGATGATAAAGGTCCATACGGAGAATTGTTGTGTCGCCGAATGGGATTAAATCGTAGCAGAAATATACCACAATCATAATTCCTGCAGTACAAGCCGCCGCAAGCCAGGAATAACGAGTGTTATAAAACGGCTTTAAAAGTGGCGATGTTTGGGATTTTTCTTTCAAGTTCTTAATCATTTCCAATATCTTCCTTTTAGAACAAAATAATACATAATAAATAATACCATATTAGGTTGCATCTTTCAACGGTTTTTATTTTGTAATTTATTAATAATTTTTTAAAACTGTTCTAAATTCGGACAAGTGATAATAGTATTTTTTTGAAAGGATTGATAATTATGAAGGATTATTTAAATGCCATATCGCTTTTGCCCGATGAATTTAAAAGTGTTTTAGAGAAAATTTCCGAAAAACTTGCTGTTTCGGTAAAAGAAATACGCTTTCGCAACGGAGAACCTGTAACGCTGAATACAAGAGATGAGGTTTATTATATAAGAGAAAACGGTTTGCCAACGGTTTCTTTTTGCCCGGATTTAATTTATACAAATGAGAGGGCTTTACAGGAGATTGTTTTCCACCTTTCTCGCCGTTCTCTTCATACATATCAGGATATGATTGCAAAAGGCTTTATACCTCTGCGAGGCGGTTGCAAAGCAGGTGTGGTAGGAAGAGCCGTTATGAAAAACGGTTCGGTTTATTCCGTATCGTCCTTTAATTCCGTCAATATTCGTGTTGCGAGAGAGTTTTACGGATGTTCAAAACAGTTGATAGAAAAGCTTGGTGACGAGTGCACTTCATTTTTAATAATCGGTGCGCCGCTTTCCGGAAAGACGACACTTTTAAGAGATTTGTGCCGATATTATTCAGGAAAAAATAGATTTAACCCATTAAAAACCGCAATTATTGATGAGCGTGACGAAATCGCATCACGTTCGTTCGGTGACGGTGTAGATGTGGGCGTTCATACAGATGTTTTAACTCTGTACCCCAAAGCAGTAGGAACGGAAATAGCCGTCAGGACTCTTTCTCCCGATATAGTCGTGCTTGACGAAATCGGTTCTGACGAAGAGGCAAAAGCAATGCTTTCGGCAGTGAATACGGGTGTTAATTTTATTGCAACGGCTCACGGTTCAAGCTTTGAAGAGGTGTTAAGAAGACCTAATATAAAAAGGCTTGTAAATGCAGGTGCGTTTAAAAAAGCGGTTGTTTTATGCGGTAAGGAATCTCCCTGCACCGTTAAGGAGATGGTAAGCTTTTGAAAAAATTGTTTGTTGTTTTGTTATCAGGTTCATTTTTGCTTTTCGGTCTTTTAAATGTAATCAGGCAAATAAAAAATACAGAAGCCTTAAATGAAATTGTAAGGTTTATCGGTCTTGTGAAAACAGAAGTACGTTACAGAACTGCTGAATATAACGAGCTTTATTCAAAAGGTAAAGCACAGAATTATAAATATCTTTCCTTTTCGGAAGGGAAAATATTCGTCAATAAAGCAGTTGGTGATGAATTAGCGGATGATTTTAAGGGTTTTATCAACAGAATAGGCACTACTGATGAAGAAGGGCAGATAACTATTTGCGACGAATATAAAGAACGCTTTGAAGAGCTTTTGAAAAGCAGAAAATCAAAAGAAAAGGAAAGGCTTCAGGTTAATACCGCCTTGAGTATCTTTGGTGCACTTACAGTGCTTATATTCTTTTTGTAGGTGAGTTATGGATTTTACAATTATTATAAAAATTGCGGGCGTTGCACTTGTGATTGCATTTATAAATCAATTATTGCAAAAAGCAGGTAAAGAGGAATATACATTGATTTTAACAATTGCAGGATTGTTAATTGCTTTTATGATGCTTATTCCCGAGCTCTCTGAGTTAAAGGATGCTTTGTCATCGGTGATGGAATTTTGATGTTTTTTAAAATTGCTGTTTTCGCTGTTGCAGGTGTTGTTTTTCTGCTTTTGGTCAAGCGTAATGCACCCACTTTTGCGATTTTGGGTGAAATTACCCTCGTTGCAATAACGGTGTTGGCGATAATGCCTGAAATCGAAAATATACTTGCTTTAATCGACAGCTTTCAGGGTTTTTCTTCCGTAAGCGAAACTGCTCTGAAAATTATGTTCAAAGCTTTCGGTATTCTTGCGGTGGGGGCGGTGGTAGCAGATATCTGCCGTGATAACGGCGAAAGCGCAGTGGCGGGTGTTGTAGAGTTGAGTATAAAAATACTTGCGATTTCCTGCGCTCTGCCTGTTTTTAGGGCGGTTATAGAAATCGCCTCAACATTCTTTAATAGGTGAAAAAATGAAAAGGATTTTAAAATTTACAGTTGTATTTTTGCTTATGCTTTTTTCTTTGGGAGTCAATGTAAATGCACTGGAAGAAAATATTGACAGTTATAAAGATGAATTCGATTTTCAAAGCATAGCAGATGCGGTTGATGATGAGACGGCAGGGATTTTATCGGAGCTGGGAATCGATGAAATCAGCTTTGAAAAAATCTTTTCAGTGAATATTTCAAAAATTTTTAATGTTCTTTTTAACATAACCAAACGCTCGTTAACAGAACCCATAAAGTTTTTGGTGTCTGCAATAGGTGTTTTGATATTAACATCTCTTTTTTCTTCTCTTTTAAACTCATCTCAAACTATTTCGGTTGTGGGAAATTCTGTTTTGGTGCTTTGTATGGCAGTTCCTGTTGTAAATGCCGTAACAACAGCGTTTTCTGTTCTTGAAACTCTGAATGTTTTCACAACAGCTTTTGCAGGTGTGTTCAGTGCGGTTGTTTCATCTTCAGGCAAGGTTGCTTTAGGAACATCTTATGCCTCGTTGGCGGTGTTATCGGATACATTATTTTCCGCTCTTTTGTCAGGTGTCTGTCAACCTGCCGCGAATGCAATGTGTTCTCTCGGCTTTCTGTCTTGCTTTGATATATATAAATTCAGCGAGAAAATATCTGCAACAGTAAAAAAAGTCTATATATTTTTTCTCGGCTTTGTAGGAACATTTTTTTCAGGTATTGTTACACTAAAAGGTGTTATGGGAGCGGGGGTCGATTCTCTTACATCAAGAGGTATACGGTTTGTTGTGGGAAGAAGCGTTCCTGTTGTGGGCGGTGCGGTCAGCGATACATATTCTGCCCTTGTTTCAAGCCTTTCTCTTATAAAAAGCACGGTAGGCATTTTTGGTATTGTAACAGTTGTTTTAACGGTTCTGCCATCTCTTTTGGAGCTTTTAGGTTGGGTGTTCGCTTTAAGCGTAGTTATTTCTGTTTCGGAGCTTTTAGGCTCAAACGAATGTGTCGGTATGTTCAATATTTTTAAGGATGCGTTAACCCTTTTAGGCGCAACAACGGTATTTTCGGCAGTGATTTTTATTGTGTCGGTAGGAGTAGTCATTTTTGTAAAGGGTGTTTAAATTGTCAGAAGCTATAAAAACAGTTCTTTTTAACTATGCGGTTTGCGCTTTTGTGGGCGGAATTCTTGAATATATTGCACCCGAGAAAGCAAAGAAAACTCTTCGTGTTGCAGTGGTTTCTGTGCTGCTGTTAGGGATTTTTTCGCCAATTGTTAAAAGTAAATTCTCCATTGAAGAAATGCTTACCGAAGCAGAGATGAGCGAAAATGTAAGCTATGATGCCCT
>JAZSNR010000070.1:0-44441 GCA_045536495.1 Acutalibacteraceae bacterium | reverse complement strand
GGACTGATACCTGTAAGAACCCCTTAAACAATGAAAAAACGCAAGTAATTAAGAATTTTAAGTTTTATGCTACGAACAAACCTCGCCACTCGACGTACCTTTGTACGCCTTCGGGCAAACAAAAACAAGTCTGAAGCCTTGTTTTTGCTCGGTTTGTCCGTTCTGCATCTTTTTTTACTATCCCCTAAAAAGGAGCTGTAAAAAAACGTTCGTTTTTTTACAGCTCCAATCTTTTTTATTCTTTATCTAAAATTATTTTTGCGATTTTATAAACATCGCCGCAACCGAGGGTGAGAACTAAATCGCCCTCGCCGATATTTTCTTTAAGAAAATCTGCGACCTTTTGGAAAGTATCGAACCAAACTGAACCGTCAATTTCATCTGCAAGGTCTTGAGTTGTAATTCCGTAGGTGTTAATTTCTCTTGAACCCATAATTTCTGTAAGAACAACTCTATCTGCAATTGAAAGAGCCTCTGCAAAGGCATTTAAGTGCATTTTAGTTCTGCTGAAGGTGAAAGGCTGGAAAACTGCCCAAACGCGCTTATAATCCATTTTCTTGGCAGCAGAGAGGGTAACCTCAAGCTCTGCAGGGTGGTGGGCGTAATCATCAACAATGTCTGCGCCGTTATATGTGCCGAGGAACTCAAATCGTCTTCCTGCACCTTTAAATGTTAGAATACTGTTTTTACATTGCTCAACACTTGCACCGCAGTACATAGCCGAAGCAATTGCTGCAAGTGAATTGAGGACATTGTGTTCACCGGGAACGCTTAATTCGATTTTTGTTTTAAATTCACCGTCAATGTAGAGGTCATAGCAGGGAAATGCACCGTTGTTATACCCAACATTTTTAGCAATATATTTGCAATTGTCATCAGTACCAAAGGAAAGCATTGTTTTGCCTTCGCTTATACCTTTGATACTATCAAGAGTATTCTTGTCATCGCCGTTGTAAATAACAGCTTTTGTTGACATATCAGCAAATTTTCTGAATGATGCTTCAAGGTTTTCGAGAGTCTTGAAATATTCCATATGGTCTCTGTCAACGTTAAGAATGACGCTGATATCAGGGGTAAGGTCAAGGAAAGTGTCCTTATATTCACAAGCCTCACATACGAGAATATCACTTTTGCCAACGCGACCGTTAGTGCCTGTAAGGGGGAGTTTACCGCCGATAACTGCTGACGGGTCAAATTCGTTGTCAATTAAAATATGTGTAAGCATTGATGTAACGGTAGTTTTGCCGTGAGTTCCGCAAACGCCGATACAGTTGTCGTATTTTCTTGTGAAATAGCCAAAAAGCTTACTGCGCTCAAAGGTAGGAATTCCGTTTTCTTTTGCGGCAACAAGCTCAGGATTATCGGGAAGAAGAGCGGCGGTATAAACTACCATATCTGCACCTTCAACATTTTCGGCTTTCTGACCCATTGTAACAGGAATACCTAAAGAGCGAATACGCTTTAATGTATCGGATTCATTATTATCTGAACCAGTGAGGAAGTGTCCTTGCGCGTGTAAAATTTCCGCAAGGGGACACATACCGCTACCGCCGATACCGATAAAATGAATTCTTTTTGCTGATTTTATAACATCATCTATTAACATATCAAAAATCCTTTCGGACTTATTTTACTAAAATTATACTCCAATAAAAAGGAAAAATAAACCCCTTTAAAGAGATTTATTTTATTCTGTTAAATAAATTGCTTTTTTCAAGGCTTTTTCGGAGAAGTGTACCGAGAATACCGCAAGAAATTATTTCGCCTAAGCAAACAGTTAGGGTAAAGAACCAATATGTTCCCTCTAAATTATAAACATATAAAAGAACAGGGGGAACTATAAGGGAGTTTGCGATTATAGGTGGAAGCGTTGCAAGAGTTTTGTTCTTTTTAAGGAAATATGTTCCCAAAGCACCCAAAAGGGTGGCAAGGCTACCGAAAATAACATCCCACATAGCGCAACCGGTCAAAATGTTTGAGAGAATGCAACCAATAAATAAACCGGGAATTGCCGCAGGGGTGAAGATAGGCAGGATTGTTAAAGCCTCGGAAAAGCGCACCTGAATTGCGAAGCTTGCAAGACCGAGAGCGGAGGCGAGATATGTCAATACAACATAAAGCGCCGCGATAATTGCCGCAACGGCGACATTTACGATTTTCTTTCTGTTTCTCAATTTAATCAACTCCATAGTTTTGTTTAGTGTGAGGATGGTTTCGAACTCACATTTTTGTGGAAAGGGTTTTATTTTCCACTTTGTATAAAAAAAGCAAGGATTTTTCGTATAAAAAAACATTGCTTATTTCAACGAAAAAAGATATTATATATATAAATCTTCCCATAGGAAAGGGTGTTTTTTATGATTAATGTAACAATTTGGAACGAGGGCAGACACGAAAAAGAAAGCGAAACAATCGCAAAGGTTTACCCTAAAGGTATTCACGGATGTATTGCAGAGTTTTTAGGCACAGATGAGGAGCTTAATATAAGAACAGCAACTCTCGATGATGCTGATAACGGTCTTCCAGAAAGCGTTCTCGAGAATACTGATGTTCTTCTTTGGTGGGGGCATATGGCACACGAATGTGTACCGGATGAGCTTGTTGAAAGAGTTTATGACCGTGTTATGCGCGGTATGGGTTTTATTGCTCTTCACTCTGCACATTTTTCAAAACCCTTTAAAAGACTTATGGGCACAACCTGTTCTCTTAAATGGCGCGATGGCGACAGAGAAAGACTTTGGTGCATTAACCCATCTCACCCAATTGCAAAGGGCATCCCTGAGCAGTTCAGCATTCCTGTTGAGGAAATGTATGGCGAGCGCTTTGATATTCCCCAGCCCGATGAGCTTGTTTTTATCGGTTGGTTTAAGGGTGGCGAGGTTTTCCGTTCCGGTTGCTGCTACCAGAGAGGCTTAGGAAAAGTTTTCTATTTCCAACCTGGCCACGAAGAGAATCCCACATATTACATTTCCGAGGTTCAGAAAATTATCAATAATGCAGTTCATTGGGCAGCACCTGAAGCTGTTGTTTCCGAAATCGAATGTCCTTGGGTTGAATCCGTTGAAGAAAACTACAATGGTGAAAACAAATAACGCCGATTATTGTATCACAAAATAATATTTTTATCAATACAAAGGATGTACTATAATGATTAAATTTGTCTTTCAAGGAGACTCCATAACCGATGCAGGCCGAGATAGAGATAATATAGCCAGTTACGGCGTAGGTTATCCCAACCTCGTAGCATCGGAACTTATGTGCAAATACCCTGGTGAATATGAGTTTATAAATGAAGGCGTAAGTGGCGACAGAATTGTTGATTTATATGCAAGAATCAAGCAGGATTTAATTAACCATAAGCCTGATTATCTTTCAATTCTTATTGGTGTTAATGATGTGTGGCACGAATTGAATGAGCAAAATGGTGTTGCCGCACCTAAATTTGAAAAGATTTATTCAATGCTTATTGAGGAAATTAAAGAGGTACTTCCCGATATTAAAATATTTATTTTAGAGCCGTTTGTGCTTAAAGGTTGTGGCACAGAAAGGTATTTTGATGAATTTCTAGCAGATGTTAAATTACATTCTGAAGCTGCAAAAAGGGTTGCAGAAAAATATGGCTTAACATTTATTCCTCTTCAGGAAAAATTCGATGAAGCGTCAAAATTAATGCCACCTACCTATTGGGCGGCAGACGGTGTTCATCCCACCGCCGCAGGTCACGCTTTAATTAAAGAAGAATTAATAAAAAATGTGATATAACAAAAGAGGCTGTAAAAAACGTTTCGGTTTTTTACAGCCTCTTTTGGTTATTACTACCAAAAAGAACCCGGTATATTTTGTTGAAATTTTAAGTGTAATATTTTCCGCTTTTTGTCATATATATATGTAGCAATAATTTCTAATATACATAAAAGGGGATTTTTTATGAAAAAGAATAGGAAATGTATTCGTAAATTTGTGGCATTCATTATAACATTTATCAGTATAATTAATATTTTACCAATGGAAGTTTTAGCAAACAGTGTCACTGATGCTATTGCTCATAATGAATTTAATGAGGATGTTACAAATAATTCACCATCAGAAAGCAACATCCCGGATGCAGAAATTATTTGCGAAGTAAAAGAAAAAAGAGACGAACATACTAAAGTTTATAAAAAAAGTGATGGCTCTTATACTGCGATTAAAACTGAAGATTCATTGCATTATCTTAATGATGGTGAATGGGAAGAAATCAATAATTCAATGATTCTTGAGGGTGATTTTTATACAAACTCAGAGAATTTGTTTAATGTTGAATTTCCGGAAAGCATAGATAGTAATGAAAGCTTAACTGTAGAAAATGACGGCTATGAGCTTTCGTTTAATGTTGATGATATTTCTCAAAGCAGTGCAGTTATTGAAAATAATATCGTTGGCAGCAATACTGATATTTCCGTTGCAGACGAGGCAATTTCACAAACTCAATCCTCAATTACATATAACGATGTAGCAGAAAACACTGATTTGCAATATATTGTTACACCCAATTCTATTAAAGAGAATATCATCGTTTCCGATAAAGAAAGTGTTAAAGGTACATATACGTTTACTTTTGAAACAAACGGCTTGAATGCGGAAAAGCTCGATGATGGTAGCGTTGTTTTCAAAGATGAATTAAATGAAATTAAATTCCAAATTCCACGTCCTGTCATGAACGATGCAAATTTTGCATTTTCTTATGATATTGATGTTGTTTTAATTGAAAATGCGGGCGATACAATAACACTTGAATATTCACCCTCAATTGAATGGACAAGCAGCTCTGAACGAGTATATCCGATTGTTATTGATCCTGCCATTAGAGTTGACTGTGGTGGAGAAGGTTTTATTGAAAATGTGGGTGTTGCATATAATATTTCTGACCCGTCGCGAGCTGAAACAAACTTTTTAGGTTCATATTTTGTTCCTTTAACCAATATGACCGAGTTAGATGATAATGAAAAAAATTTACAACTATTGCTTCAGAGATTTACACAAAGATAGATACTCAATTTTTTAAAGATTTGGGAAGCAATGTTGTTTTTACTGAAGTTCAGTATCTTCTTTATGGTAATACATCAAAGGACGGAAGAATTTTTGCAAAAGAAATTTTACGCGATTGGAATATAAACACTGTAACATATAATACTAAACGTGACTTATCAGATGAAATAATAGATTATTACACATCACCGTTACAGGAAGGTGAATACTTCAATGATTTTGCCTTGGTTCATTTTAATATTACTAAAATTTTCAATGATTGGTATTATGGTAAGGAGAATAATGGATTTGCATTAACTGCTGATGAAAACACATTGGCATTAATGCTTCTGAATGGTGGTTCAAAAGATACAGCAATAGTTATAGATTATATTGATTTGGCTAGCGGATATGATGAAAGCCTTAGTTATCATACCCAGACAGCAGGCAGAGCGGGAACAGGCTATGTGAATGATTTTACACAGCAACTTTCTGTTGTACGTGATGATATCAGCATTGATAACAATATCGGAGCCATAGGGATGGTTTATAATCCTGCGGTTTATAAAAAATTAGAATCTTTAAATTTTAACTCTGTGTTGGCATACGGTAACAACTGGGTTCCCAATTATTTAAGAGCAATTTGGGTCGATGATGACGGTAATGTTACATATTATACCGAAACAGGTGCATCAATTAATTTTATTTGCTCAATTGATGAAAACGAAGAAAAAGTATTCAAAGAAATGTATTCTGAAACCTATGGCGATCATAGATATGAATTGGAATATCATCCTAGGTTTGACGAAGTTAATGAATATTATTCAATGACCAGACCTGATGGTTATGTTGAAAAATTTGATGTCAACGGGCTTTTAATTTCCGTAATAATACCCGGTTCTTCCGAACAAACAATTAATATTGAATATGATACAAGAGGCCGTATAGATTGCATCTCACACAATTGCATCTCAGACGATAATGTTACAGAATGTGATTATATTTATGATAATAATTTATTATCAAGCATTAATTTTAGTATAACAAAAAAAGCAAATAGTAATGAGAATACAAACGAGAATGAGAATAAGGATACCAACATTATAATAAATTATAATTATGATAACGGTAACCTTACTAAAGTAACATTTCCGGATAGTGAATCCGTTGAATATGAATATAACAATAACAACAATATGACTTCAATGAATAATATCGACGGTTATCGAATTGTATATGAATATGAAGAAATTATTAAAAATGATGAAGAAGAAAATATTGAATACACCAACAGAGTTACTAAAGTTACTGAACAAGCAAAAAAGGGAGATATCTATAAAAACGGTAACTCGATTACATACCAAAGATTAAATGCTTATCAGGTTAAGCTTAGTGATGCTACCGGTGCTTATGAAATTTATCATTTTGGATTCTGGGGTAACCTGCTTTACACAATTGACAGTAACGGCAGCTATGTTTGGCATGAAGATGTTGATTCAAGTGATGTGACTCATTTTGCTTCTGTATCAGCATATCGTGAATTTTCAGAAAATCTTTTGTCCAATTCAAGCTTTGAAGAATCAGATTTGGCTAATGGTGGTCTCACAGACTGGAAGAATACTACAGATGAAAATAAGCAAATAAACGATGAGAAAGCGCCGGTATCGGCACTCTTTGGCTCAAATGTTTTAAAAATCAGTAATAATGTAAGTATCAGTCAGACATTTAAAACTGTTTCAAGCGGAAAATATATATTCTCGGCTTATGTCTGCTCAAAAGAACCTGTTAATATAAGTGAAGCTGATGGCACAGGTGAAACTACTGATACAGATGAACAGGGCAACTCAGAATCAGAAGAAAATAATCTAATTATGAAAATATATTATGATGAAACACTTCAAAATGATGATTTATCGCAAACATGGATAACAACTGTTACAACAACAAACGGTAATTGGGAAAGGTATGTGGTTGAGCTTGATGAGGTGCCTGAAGGTGTAGATGTAACAGTAGAATTTAAAGTTGAAAGCGGAACCTTCTATATTGACGGTGCGCAGCTTGAATGCGCAGATTCTGCCAGCTTATATAATTACATTCAAAATGGCAGTTTTAATAATTATATTTTGAATAATGATAACTTATATGTTGATAGTTTAAATAATTGGGGTGGTGCAACCGGTTTAAGCTTAAAAAAATTAAGCGTTAATGGTGAAACTGTGAATGCACTTGAACTACCCGGCAATGAAGCAACAACAATTTCTCAAACTGTTACAATTGATGGTGAGTATGGGGATATAATTCGCGTTGGCGGTTGGCTTAAATGCTGTTTCGTAAACTCCTCAACAAATAATTCAATACTTAAAGACCTTATTGAACAATCGGAAGAAACCACAACACATGAAGATTCTACAACTCCGGAAGAACCCACAACTCCGGAAAATTCTACAACTTCGGAAGGTTCTACAACTCCGGAAGATTCCACAACTCCGGAAGATTCTGCAACTCCGGAAGATTCTACAAATGACAGAGAATCCTTTATTAAGGTGGAATGTAAAAACACTACTGATACTAATAATCAAACCATTGAAATTCCATTCAATGAAAATTTTGAGGATTGGCAGTTTGCGGGAAGTGAATTTTCTCTCAAGAGTGCTTGTGACACAGTAACAATCACTATTCATTACTCTGAAAATATGAATACCGCATTTCTCTCAAATATTGAACTTACAAAAACAAAGGTAAGAACAACAAATAATAATAGCTCATGTTCTTGTCTTAATTGCAAAGCAATAAATTGTCCTTGTGATTGTTCGGATGATACTTGTTATTGCAAACAGTGTATGCGAGAAGATGAGAATGCAAAAAGAGATTCCTTTGGTAATCTTATGTTGGGCAATAATTATGATGAAATTATAACTGCTCAGATGTTAATTCAGCGCGTTGCTGATAATGTTACTGCCAATTTCAATTTATCTAACGGTTTCTTAAAAACCGTATATGATGCTGCAAAGGCTTACACAACCTATAGTTATAATGCTTCCGGTGATATAACAGAAATTTCAGTAAACAGAAACACAGAAAATGTAAGTACAGAAAATGTAAGCACAGTCACCTTTACTTATGACAATGACAGAATATCAACCATTAACCAAAACGGAACAATATATAATCTGACCTATGATAACTGGGGTCAGCTTATTGGAGTTTCTATAGGGAATAAGTCTATTATTTCCTATACTTACGATTCAGGAAAATACCGTGACAGAATAATAGAAGTAGCATATGGGGATGACGATTCCACAAACAATACCATAACATTTGGGTATGATAGGTATGATGATAATGGAGAGATAACCATTTGTGTAAATGGTAAGAATTTCATTTGCCATTATAACCCCAATGGCACGCTAAAAGATGTTTCACTTGCAAATGGCAGAGAAATCCATTATAATAATGGTGAAACAAAAATTTTGGTTCCTAAAAATGCTGCTTTGGAAGAAAAGGAATTACTATATTCTTATGATGTAACTGCAAGCGATAACACTTCAGAATCAGGTACTGTCATTTCGGAAACAATCGGTAAAGCCAATTTCACTACATCAAATTTTGGTATGTTTGCTACAAACAGTCAATTTATGGAAAATATGCAAGTTGGTTCCAATAACCAATCTATATCATTTTCAACTTTCAGAGATGGGGTTGGAAGATATGGTGGAGATCCGGCAGCTTTTAGTGACGTAGATGATGACAAAGCTCAAGATTTTTTAGAGCTTAGGAATACGGTTGATGACGATAATTCAGATTCACTTGCTTGGATAACAAATGGTTCAGAAATATCGGTTAAAGTAAAAATGAACTATAATTATTATGATTCAGATATCAGCTTCGGTAGTTCGGTTGCTTCAACAGGAAGCGCTGATTCAAATGGAAATGCAACAGATACCGGTTCAGCCGGTGCAGAAGCAGCAACAGAAAGCTCCGAATCAAAAACAATCACAACAGATATCACTTTGGAGGATTCATTTTCGTATTCTTATACTTATATTTATGATGATAACAATAACGTAGTTTATGAATCAATCAGTGATACTGATCCTGAAAGCCAAAATACATATTTTGAATGTCACTATGTTTACGATGAAAACAATCAGCTTATAAGAGTAAACCAAAAATCATATTCTTCGGATGTTCCCGGTATTATTCCGAAAAACTCTGCCACTTATACTTATGAATATGATAAAGCAGGAAACCGTGTTTACAAAAAAGAATATGATTTCACTACGGATAAGAATCTGGAAGAAGAGGATTTAAAGAGCGAAATTATATATGGTTATAGCTCGGGCGAGTGGAAAGATAAATTAACTTCATTTGGTAATGAAAATATCGGCTACGAAAATATCGACTACGATAGCATCGGCAATCCTACTAAATTTAGTGCTCCTATAAATGGTGATTCTGATACTTATGAGGTAAAGAGCGAATTAAAATGGAACGGCAAGCTACTTGAAGAATATGTAGATGGTAATAAAACTGTCAAATATGAATATGATGTAAACGGGCTTTGCTACAGAAAAACCGTTACCGAAAAAAATACTGATACAAGCACTGAAACAGAAGAAACCTATGACTATATCTGGTCAGATGGCAGGTTAACCGGTCAGGTTTATGAAACCGGTTCATACATTTATTCAATAAAATATATTTACGATGTTTTCAACTCACCCTATGGATTTATAATTAGCAGTTCCGGTAATGAAAGCGCATATCTTTACCTTAAGAACTTAAAAGGCGATATAATTGGTATTGTAAATGAAACCGGGAATGTTGTTTTAACCTATGAATATGACCCTTGGGGCGCATTGTCTCATCGTACAAACAATTTTGATAATTTTAATCCGGACGAATTTGAAGCGGTAATTTTAAAATTACCAATAGCCTATCGTGGCTATTGCTATGATTATGATACAGGGTTCTATTATATCCAGGGCCGTTGGTATAATCCGGAAATGGGTAGATTTATCAACGCTGATAATGTATCAAATCTCGGTTCAACCGGAACAGCCTTGAGCTATAACCTTTATGCTTATTGCGAAAATAATCCGGTGATGTATGCAATCAACAATAAAAACCCTGAATTTGCAAACACTATTAACTCAAACTATCTTTATAACAAAAGAATTTCCAAAGGTATAACCGGTTATATAGATCAACAGCATGACGGAATTGCCTCAAAGCTTCGCTACGGAATAGCAGCAATCGATCCGCTCGGCTGCGGTTGGATTGCTACCTATAATGCTTTAATAATGCTTGGTAACAAAACTGCTCCTTGTGACTTAATCCGGGATTTTGAAATGAACAACCTTTTTTATTACGGAACCTTTGGTACAAACGGCAATAACCTTGCAAGATATTTAAGTAAACAAGGGTATGAGGTTACTATAACATATTTTGAAAACAAGCCTTTGAATAATGGCGATGGCAATACCAATGCTGAAACTGAAACCAATGGCAGTGATCAAGTAGCTGATGACATATACCATCAATTAGTTAAAGAAAACGATGCAAATATCCTGTTTTATAAAAATGGTGGCGTTGGTCATTTTATTACGATAAGGTATGATAAAACAGAGAATGTTTATGTAGCATATAACGAGCGTGTGCCAAATAGTACAGCTGATTATATTTATAAATTCATTTCCAATGAAGCGACTGGATATGAAAATGCATACGTATTAATTTCAGTTTCAAATAAAAAAGCTACATAAAAAAAACTTTGACGGGTTTGCTTTTACAACTAATTCCCTGTTTTTTAATACTATAGTAATAGTTTGTATGATAAGGAGGAATTTTATGAAAAAAACTAAAAAAATCTTATCAATATTCCTTACAATTATAATGTTAATTTCTATTTTTTCCCTAACAGCAAGTGCGGCTTCGATTCCCACATCAGGCACTTTTGGTAAGAATGTTACCTGGAAATTTAATGAATCAACCGACACTTTAACTTTATCCGGTGAAGGTGGAATGTATAGCTATAGTAGTAGTTTTCTCTTTGATTGGAACGACGACAGACCATGGGCACGTTTTAGAGACAATATCGGACGGATTATAATAAATGAAGGAATAACTTCTATAGGAAACAGAGCCTTTTCCTATCTATACTATTTGACAGAGGTGATAATTCCTGATAGCGTTACAACAATCGGTGATTATGCGTTCTGTAACTGTGACAATCTGGGTGATATTAAAATTCCTGATAGCGTAATATCAATTGGTAACAATGCTTTTTTTGGTTGCGATAAACTTGAAAAAATCACAATACCCGATAGTGTAACAACGATTGGTAGGTATGCATTTTCTGGTTGCGATAAACTTGAAAAAATCACAATTTCTGATGGCGTAACAACAATTGGTGAGTATGTATTCGCTGACTGTAGTGGTTTAAAAGAAATAATAATTCCTGATAGTGTTACGACAATTGGTGATTATGCATTCGCTGGATGTATCGGTATTAAGGAACTCACAATTTCTGATGGCGTAACAACAATTGGTACAGAGGCATTCTATGACTGTGATGGTTTAAAAGAAATAATAATTCCTGATAGTGTAACATCTATTGGTGAAGCTGTGTTTAGTAATTGTGCCGGTTTGCAAGCTATAAATGTTGATGATAAAAATCAGCATTATTCAAGTGATGAAAAAGGCGTTTTGTTTAATAAAGGTAAAACAGAGCTTATCCAATATCCCCTTGCTAATACAAGAGAAAGCTATATAATACCCGACAGTGTAACAACAATCGGTGATTATGCATTTTATAGATGTAACGGTATTAAGGAACTCACAATTCCTGATGGTGTGACATCAATCGGTGATTACGCATTTTATGATTGTGATGGCATAGGCGAAGTATTGGTTCTTAACAACTTAACAGCTATCAATCCGTGGACATTTGGTGATTGTGATGCCATTAAGGAAATCATAATTCCCGATAGTGTAGCAACAATTGATGAAGGTGCTTTTTGGGGTTGTAACAATCTAAGTAAAATCATAATTCCCGATAGTGTAACAACAATTGGTAATTCCGCATTTGATTATTGCAATAATTTATCTGATGTTTATTTTATGGGTACAAAAGAACAGTGGAAAGCTATTTCAATAGGTAGATATAACAATTCACCGCTTATCAACGCAACAATTCATTTTGACCATAACCACACCCCTGCAGAAGGCGTAGCCGGTATATATACCGCTCCCACCTGCACCAAAAAAGGTTATACAACATATACCTGCAGCGAATGTGGAGCCAAATATAAAGACGATTATGTTGATGCGTTAGGACATACCCCGGCAGAAGCAGTTGATGAAAATTTAATTCCGCCAACCTGCACGAAAGATGGTAGCAAAGAAAGGGTAGTTTACTGTTTTGTTTGTGATGATGAAGTAAGCAGAGAGACAATAACCATTGATGCATTAGGTCATGAAAATTCTACCATATTATACACTGCACCACCCTGTACCGAAAAAGGTTACACAATTTATGAATGCCATTGCGGTGCATCAGTTCTCAGAGATTTTGTTGATATAACAGGTCATATCGATTCTGACAGCGACGGACATTGCGACCAATGCAACAGAAATCTTAATCCTTCAACTACAAACACACCCGCTTCTGATATATCAGGCATATCAGGCATATTCTCAGTATTCAATATAATTTTAGAATTGCTGGAAAAACTCATAAGTTCATTTGGATTTTTGAAGGTCTAAAAAACAGTGTTCCGACAGGTGTTTACCTGTCGGAACACTTTGCTTTATATTCTTTTTTGTGGTCTGAGATTTGTACAGTATGTTTTATAGCGTTAATAGTTTATCATTATTTTCGGGCTCTGCCACCTTGAGAATATAATCCCTATTTTCTAAAGCACCCATTTCGCAAAGGGCGGCAGTTGCGGTTTTATACGCTAAATCCGGTGAGTTGTTTTCTCGGCTTAAATGAGCAAGAACAAAGTGTGTTGTACCTTTGTTGACAAGTGCTCTCATAGCGTCTGAACAAGCATCATTTGAAAGATGACCTATATCAGAGAGAATTCTCTGTTGAAGTGTATAAGGGTATGGTCCGCTTCTAAGCATTGCAATATCGTGATTTGATTCGATGTAAACCAGCTTACAGCCTGTAATTTTTGAAAGAATTTCGCTTGTTATGTAGCCTGTATCCGTTGCAACGGCAACCTTTGTTGAACCGTCCAAACCGGTTATAACATAACCTCTGCCATCAGCACAGTCATGAGAAGTTTTGAAATTTTCTATTTTTAAGCCAGCGATTTCAATGGGAGAGTCGGGGAGAGTTATGTCCACGTGCTTTTCGCAAAGCGTTCCTTTTCTTTTTAAAGCAAGTAATGTTCCGTTGGGAGCATAAATAGGTATATTATGTTTAGCAGCGAAAACACTTAAACCGCAAACATGGTCAGTGTGTTCGTGGGTCAAAAGAATTGCCCTTACCTGACTGATATCTATACCGATATTATTTAGCATTGCATTTGTTTGTTTGGCACTTCTGCCCACATCAACGAGAACTCCGCCGTCACGGTCGCCTATGTAAACAGAATTGCCGCTGCTCGAAGAGAACAGCGGACAAAACTTAATCATATTTATTATTCCTCTTCAAAATTTACTCTTGAAATTTCTGCACCAACAGCGGTGAGCTTTTCAACAAGATTTTCATAGCCTCGGTCAATGAGCTTAATATTGCCCACAGTGGTTTCGCCCTCTGCCATAAGACCGGCAATAACCATTGCGGCACCGGCTCGAAGGTCATCTGCTTCAACAGGCGCGGCATGAAGCTTGTCCACACCGGTAATGAGAGCAGTATCACCGTTTACTATGATATTTGCGCCCATTCTTCTTAATTGGTCAATGTATTTAAAGCGATTGTCCCAAACGTCCTCAACAACTGTGCTTGTGCCGTTACAAAGGCAAAGCATTGTTGCAAACTGAGGTTGCATATCCGTCGGGAAACCGGGGTGGGGACTTGTTTTAACTCTGCAAGCTTTCATTTTTCCGCCATCGGAAATGATTCTTACGCTTTCATCGTATTCAATAACCGTAACACCGCAGTCTTCGATTTTGTTGGTAATGGATTCAAGATGCTTTGGAATTACATTATCAATTGTAACATCACCGCCCACAGCGGCAACGGCAACCATATATGTGCCGGCTTCAATCTGGTCGGGGATTATGGAATAGGTGCAACCGTGCATTTCTTCAACACCGCGTATTTTAATAACCTCTGTACCTGCACCGCGAATATCTGCACCCATAGAGTTAAGGAAGTTTGCAAGGTCAACAATGTGAGGTTCTCTTGCGGCGTTTTCGATAACGGTAAGACCTTTTGCCTTAACTGCTGCAAGCATAACGTTAATTGTTGCACCAACGGAAACAACGTCAAGATAAATGGAAGACCCATAGAGCTCTTCGGCTTGAACATTGACAATAGCATTTTCAATATCAACAGTAGCACCTAAAGCCTCAAAACCTTTTATGTGCTGGTCAATGGGTCGAACTCCGAAATAACATCCTCCGGGAAGAGCAACGCAAGCTTTACCAAAATTGCTTAAAAGAGCACCTAAAAGGTAATAAGAAGCACGGAGCTTGCTTGTCATTTTATCAGGGATTGTAATAGGGGTAATGTTTTTTGAATCAACAAGAATAACACCCGGTTCGGGTTTTGCAATCTCAGCACCGAGAAATTCGAGTATTCTGATCATCATACGAACATCGCTGATGTCCGGAACATTTTCAATTCTGCAAACATCATTTGCAAAAACAGATGCCGCAATTATAGGTAAAGCGGCATTTTTTGCACCGCTGATGTTTATGTTACCGTGAAGCTTATTACCACCGTGAATAACAAACTTTTCCACAAACTCCACTCCTTTTAAAGAGATTTTGTTGTCGGCGAAAAAAGCCGCACCGACTCGGCAGAAAAATGTCATATACGCACAGATATAGTATAACACTTTTTACTTTAAAAAGAAAGTGTTATTTGTAATAATCCCGAGATTATTTTGTTGAAAATTTTTATTCGTTTTTGTTAGCAATGAACAAAACAATTTAGGAGATTGTACTTCTTCCAATATTTATACAATGACTTTACATTACCTCCTATGATAACATATACGCATTCATTGTCTGTCACAGGACAATGAAAATCTTTCCATACGAGGTGTTTTTTTATGAAAAAAACAATCAGTATTCTAATGACGGCAGTTATATGCTTGTCAGTATTTATTTCCCCCCAAAAAGCCCAAGCCGCTGAAAAAATTCACGGTGCAGGCAGGGTAGCAACAAGCTCTACCGCTCTTAATGTACGTTCAAAAGCTTCAGGCAGTTCAACTGTTAAAGCAAAGCTTTCGAAAAATTCTTATGTAACGCTTGTTTCAAAAAGCGGGAATTACTGGCGTGTGCAATATTCCGCTTCAGGTTACGGCTATTGCCACGCAGATTATATTACAACTTCTTCAACTAAAGTCCGCACCGTTAAAACCACATCGGGCAGACTTCGTGTCAGAAGCTCTGCTTCAAGCACAGGAACAATCAAAGATTATCTTTCAAGCGGTACACAAGTCACCGTTCTATCAACAAGCGGCAATTTTTCCCGAATAGTTTATAACGGCACAAAGACAGGCTATGTAAGCTCAAGTTATCTGACAACTTCTTCGGGAACATCTTCAAGTAATTCCTATAAAGCTATTAAATTGAGTGTGCCCGATTTTAAACAAACCGATTCCCGATGGGCGAATGTTACTTTAGGGTCTTCGGGGCAAACAATAGGCAAAATCGGTTGCGCTACAACAGCAATTGCTATGCTTGAAAGCTACCGAACAGGCACAACAATCTACCCCAACGCTATGGCGAAAAAACTTTCATATACCTCAGGCGGTGCGGTTTATTGGCCATCTAATTATACCATTATAACCTCGTCAAGCGGTTATCTTGGGAAGATATATAATCTTCTCAAAGCAGGTAAGCCTGTTCTTATTGGTGCAAAAAAATCCAATGGTAGCCAGCACTATGTTGTAATTACAGGTGTTAAAGCAACAAATTATCTTACAACCTCATCATTTTATATTAATGACCCCGGTTCAAACACAAGAACAACGCTGAACCAATTTTTATCCGCTTACCCGAATTTTTATAAAATGATGCACTATTAAAAATCAACTATATTGAATTTTAATGATGATGGTTATGCGAATGATTGTGACTGTGTGTATTCGGATGACAAGTCAAGTCTTCGCAATTTTCTTCCGGTGTTTCTGTTTCAATTGTTGTGTGGGTGATGCCGTGTTCCTTTAGCTCTTCCTTTACCGCTTTCTTAATTTCGGCAGGATTACCGTTTACCACAACATGAAGGGTTGCTATATGGTTGAAGCCGTCGAGAGTTCTTACGTGGAAATGGTGAACATCTTCTACGCCGTCAATTTCACTGATGTGACTCTTAATTTCATTTATATCAATTTCATCAGGAGTTTTTTCAAAGAATATATCGCAGATTTCCTTAAAGTGCTTGAAGGCGTGAACAAGCAGGAAAATTGCAACGCCGATTGACATTATAGGGTCGATATAGGTAATATCAGTAAATTTCATTAAAATTGCGCCAAGAAGCACAACACCCCAACCTAAAACATCTTCAAACATATGAAGGCTGACTGCTTGCTGATTTAATGAGCCGTCACCACGAGTGGCGATTGTGGCAACAAGGTTAACACCCATACCGAAAACCGCAAAAAGAATCATTCCGTTGTAGTCGATTTCAACGGGGTGAACAATTCTGTCAAAAGAGTGAATTATAACGAAAATTGAACCGACTATGAGAATGACCATCATTATAAGGCTACCCAATACAGAATATCTGCCGTAACCGAAGGTGTATTTATCGTCAGGCTCTTTCTTGCTTTTCTTTTCAAGAATATAGGAAATGCCGATGCTGACACTGTCACCAAGGTCGTGAACAGAGTCGGAAATAATTGCAACGCTTCCTGTTATGGTTCCGCCGATAAATTCAAAAACCGCAAAAATAAGGTTAAGCACGAAAGCGGTTAAAATTCGTTTTTGGGATTTCATAAGATGCTCCTTGAAAAAGTTGTGAAAAAGTATATAATTATGGTAACACATATATATTATATTTTTCAAGAAATATTTGGTGATTATCTATGTATAAACAAAAACTTTGCCTTTCTGCCAGCAAGGCTTACGGTATTAGTTTAACCGAACAAATCAGACTTTTTAAGAAAACAGGTTTTGAGGGTTTCTTTGTCCTTTGGCAAAAGGATACGGACGATGAAATAGCGGAATGTGCTCAGGTTGCGAAAGAAGAGAATATGATTTTTCAGTCCATTCACGCTCCTTGGGGTTACTGTCAGGACATGTGGGATGAAAACGAAAAAGAAGATGCGCAAAAGGGCATTGATGAATTGAAGCATTGCCTCGACCTTTGCAAAATGTACGATGTGCCCGTTCTCGTTTCCCATGTGTTTGTTGGGTTTGATGTGGAATATAAGCCTACTGAATTTGGACTCAAAAATTACGGTGAAGTGATAGACTATGCCGAAAAAGTCGGCGTTAAAATCGCCTTTGAAAATACAGAGGGACTTGAATATTTAAAGGCTCTTTTTGAAAGATATGGTGACAGAGAAACTATGGGCTTCTGTTGGGATTCGGGTCACGAAATGTGCTATAATTTCAGTGAGGATTTATTGGCTCTTTTCGGGCATAAGTTGATTGCAACTCATATAAATGATAATTTAGGTATTAAGGATTTTAACGGCAAAATTTTCTGGCACGATGATTTGCACCTTTTACCCTTTGACGGTATTGCCGATTGGGATTACAATGCAAAACGCCTTGTAAAATGCGGTTATGATGGTATTCTCACATTCGAGCTTAATAACAAATCAAAACCCAACCGACACGAGAATGATAAGTATGCAGAAATGCCAATTGAACAGTATGTGGCGGAGGCGTATGCGAGAGCGTGTCGAGTTGCACAGAAAGTGCGGAATGCTAAATGCTAAGTGCTAAGTGCTAAATGCTAAGTGAATGGGAAGCTTCGCTTCCAAACATTGTATTTTTTATTATTACATCAACATTTTCTATTCGATTTTATTTAATTGAGTAAAAGAATAAACAAAAATGGATTCAGGACAATAAACTGTCTTGAATCCATTTCTTTATTTATAATTGCGTTGTAAACCCGATATTTAGCATTTAGCACTTAGCATTTTGCATTCAATAAAAAATGCAAAAGCATTTTTATTGCTTTGCTCCGTTATCAAACATCTCAAGAACCTTAACGCTTGCTGCGTAGCAAAGTTCAAGGCATTCCTTGTTAAGAGCATCGGGTGTATCAAGTCTTGTATGATAGAAATCAGGGAGAGCATGGCTGAGAGCTGTAACACCTGTTGCTCTGAGGCCTGCCTGAGCAAAGGCTGCTGAGTCAGTTGCACCGCCGAGAGGGGGCACCATACCTTTTTTGCAGGGGATTTTCAATTCTTCACAAGCTTCAATAAACAAATCGGAAACATCCTTATCAACCTTAACAGTACCGTTAAGGTCGCGATAGTTAACCATAAGCTCTTCTGTCTGTGTAATTGTATCGTAAGAATAAATAAATGTTGGTACATCATTCATTTCGTCTTTATGAGCTTCGCTCCAAGCCTTTGCACCACGAAGAGCTGCTTCTTCACTACCTGTGAAAATAACACCGATTTCAGTGTTTTCAAGCTCAATGTTTTCTTCCTGGAGCATTTTGAGAATACCCATACCGATATAGCAGCCTGAAAGGTTATCGTTAGCGCCATCAACGGTTTTGTTTGGGTTCCACATAAAGTTAAGACCAAACCAGAAGGGTGTAAAAGCAAGGGCAGCAAGACCGAGCTTTGTTGCGAGATCGCCTTCAAGAACACCTGCGATTTTTAAAATAGAGATAGCGAGTGTATAGAAAGCACCGAGGAAGCAAAGCATCATGTGAATGTCAAAGCCTAAATATGTAAATTTGTATTTAAAGGGCCATTCCCATGCACCGTCAGCGTGACCAACAAAGATAATTCTTCTTTTTACTTCACCTGCGGGCTTTTTGAAGCCTGTTGCATTATGACCGGTTTTTTCCTTGAAAAGCTTATCAACCAACTTTTTGTAAATACCAAACTGCAAGAAGCAGATAACAAGGCCGATTACAATGAATGCAACTGATAAAGCAGGAATATTAAAGAAATATGAAAGAAGTGCTAAAAAGCAGCAGGCGATTGTGAGATAAATCCAACCGAAGAAGGAGCCGGGGTTTTCTTTAAAGCTCTCAACATAGGCTCTGTCGCAGCCTAATTCTTTCATTTTTTCCACTGCATATTCGCAAGCCTGCTGTTCACCCTTTGAGCCGGGGGCTCTTTTTTCAAAGGTGTTGCAGATATATGTGATTTCATCAATCATATATTGTGCCGCTTTGCTTTTCAAATCAATAATTTTACTTAAATCCATTTCTATCTCTCCTTTGAGATTATAATACTTATAATAATATTTTACAAAAAAATAGATTAAAGTCAACAAAAACTTAACAATATTTCACATTTATTGTATAGAAATATCACAAAAAATCGGGTAATGGTCGCTTAATTCCTTAAAAGAGCTTTGGGAAAGGGTTGCATGGTGAAGAATTTCTGCATCACCGAAAGAAAAAATATGGTCTATGAAAAGAGTTTTCTTATTGGTGTTTTCTCCGTGGGAGAATGTTTTTGCAAGGTCTGCTGTGTTTTTAAAAGCGGTGCAGAGAATGTCGTATATGGGTGAGGGGTTTTTCTTTGTGCTTTTTTTTGCATTAAAATCGCCTAAAGGGAAAACAGAACAATTGAAAATATTTCTTATTTCTTTGCAGAGAGTGATAAGCTCCAATGCTTGTGTCAAGGGTACTGTATTGTCGGTGAAATTACTGTCGCTTAAACTGAAATGTGTGTTTACCACGGCAAAAATTTTGTCGCTTTCCTTATGGCGGAAAACTCCCCAAACCATTCGGCGAAGTCGGGAGTTGTTACCGTTTTCGAATACCTTTTCTCCGAATGCTACCGGCATAACGGTTTTCGGATTGTAGGTGAGTGTTGTCATTGTGTCGAAAAGAGCTGACCTTACAGGATGAATGAATTTGTAGTTTGTGTTGTTATAAATGCAAGCGAACCATTTTCTGCTTGTTTCCTGAAAACCGCAAACATCGGGAGAAACGCTCTCTAAAAGTCTGCAAACACTATCGGCACGAGTTTCTGCAGGCGTTCCCTCAAATCCCATAGAATCAGCCAAAAGATTATAGGTCATAAGGCGGATTTGGTTTTTCTCTTTTTTATAGTAGTGGGTTAAATGTTTTATTTCTGTTATTTCCCTTTCGGTCGCACTGTATTGGGAAATGTCTCCGTAGGTTTTGAGATACATATCCGCACCGGTGAGAAGGAAAAATAGTATTGTTATAATTATTGCGGTGAGTTTCAAAATATTATTTTTAGTCATATAGTTAGTATTTACTTTTTATGATTAAAAATTACAAAATAAAAATTCGCATTTCAGCTTTTCTTAATAACTTGAAAAAAATATAAATTATGATATACTTTACTAAATCGATAAACTATAGTGATTGGTGAACTTATGGAACTTTTTGAAAATAAAATCGAACAGGAGAGGGCGGTGCTTGTGTCTGTGGATACAGGCGAATTTGACGTTGACTCTTCTTTAGCAGAGCTTTCCGAACTTGCGCGTACAGCAGGAGCAGAGGTTATCTGCGAAATGACTCAAAAAAGAGAGTCACCCGAGGCGGGAACTTATCTCGGAAGAGGAAAGCTTGAAGAACTTGCGGAATACTGTGAAAATGAAAAGCCCGACCTTGTTATTGTTGACGGAGAGCTTACTCCTGCACAACAGAAGAATATTGAAACAATAACCGACACTCGTGTTATCGACAGAACAACTCTTATTCTTGATATTTTTGCCGCTCGCGCTTTATCGGGTGAGGGTAAATTGCAGGTTGAGTTGGCGCAGTTAAAATATGCTTTACCACGTTTGGGCGGTAAGGGTGCTTCTATGTCCCGACTTGGTGGCGGTATCGGTACTCGCGGTCCCGGTGAAACAAAGCTTGAAACAGACCGCCGTCATATAAGGCGCAGAATTTCTGCTCTTTCAGAAGATTTAAAGGAGCTTGAAGAGAGAAGAGCCCGTCACAGAGAAAGACGTAAAAAAGACGGTGTGGTTACTGTTGCTCTCGTAGGTTATACAAATGCGGGTAAATCTACCCTTATGAACACTCTTACAGATGCAGGTGTGCTTGCAGAAAACAAGCTTTTTGCGACCCTTGACCCAACTGCCAGAGCATTAACTCTTCCCGACGGAAGCAGTGTGCTTTTGATTGATACAGTGGGATTTATCAGAAGACTTCCCCATAAGCTTGTTGAGGCTTTTAAATCTACTCTTGATGAAGCGGTAAACGCAAGCGTAATTCTCAACATTTGCGATGCTTCAAACGAGGAATGCGCCGAGCATTATAAGGTTACAATGGAGCTTCTTGAAGAGCTTGGTTGCGGTGACAAACCCATTATTACAGTTCTTAATAAATGCGACCTTGTTAATGATGTTACAATTCCTATGGGGAAAACGGTTCGCGTTTCCGCTAAAACAGGTGAGGGCCTTCCTGAGCTTCTTGAAGCGGTTAAAGAAGCACTTCCTCCAACGAGAAAAAGAGTTAAAATTCTTTTGCCTTTTTCAATGGGCGGTGTTGGTGCAGAGCTTCGCAAAACCGGTGTTGTTCACTCGGAAGAATACACAGCAGAGGGCTTACTGCTTGATATTACGGCGGAGATATACAGTTTAGAAAAATATAAGGAGTATATTATATAGAAGTTAAAAGTTAAGAGTTAATAGTTAAAAGGGGCTTCGCGGAAATTTTACAATGTTTGGAAGCAAAGCTTCCCCTCAACTTTTCACTTTTCACTATTAACTAAAAAAGAACACTTTCCCAAAAAGGAAAGTGTTCTTTTGCTTTTAGCGTACGCTAAACAACAATTCTCCGTATGACGGGTAGCACCATTTGTCAGAGGGGCAGAGGGTTTCTGCGCTGTCAACTGCGAAACGCAAATGCTCCATCACGGGAATGATTCTGTTTTTATAGAACATTGCGGCAGCATCGCTTTCCTCAATTGCTTTAACTTCTCTTGAAAGCTTTTCCAATTCATTTACTGCATTGAAAGCTTCCTTTGAAAGTCCGGAAAGCTCTTTTGCAACTGATTCTTCATAAGAAGTATCAATAAATTCGCCAACGGCTCTTTTTGCAATAACTGTATCTGCAAGCTCGTGAATCTGACGGCTCACACAAGGAAGAATATCTTTCTTAGTCATATCAATCATTGTGAGAGCTTCAATGTTGAGATATTTGCAGTATTTTTCGTTTTTGATTTCGTAGTGAGCTTTAATTTCTGCTTCGCTGTAAACACCGTGCTTTGTATAAAGGTCGATGTTTTTATCGTGGAGCATATAAGGTAAACAGTCGGGAGTGGTTTTAAGATTGAGAAGACCTCTCTTTTCTGCTTCCTTTACCCAGGCATCGTCATAACCGTTGCCGTTAAAGATAATTCTCTTATGCTCTTTGATTACGCGTTTAATAAGATTTTCAATAGCAGAATCAAAGTCATTTGCATTTTCAAGCTCGTCCGCAAACTGTGAAAGAACTTCTGCAACTGCGGTGTTGAGAGTTGTGTTAGGACCTGCAACAGATGCGGATGAACCTAACATACGGAATTCGAATTTATTACCTGTAAATGCAAAGGGTGAGGTTCTGTTTCTGTCAGTTGAGTCTTTAGGGAATCGGGGGAGAACGTGAACACCGACTTTAAGAACTTCTTTTTTCTTTGAGCCGTAGTCCTCGTCATTTTCAATTGCATCAAGAACTGCGTTAAGCTCTTCACCAAGGAACATTGAAACAATTGCAGGCGGTGCTTCCTGAGCACCAAGACGATGGTCGTTACCTGCGGAAGCAATTGAAATGCGGAGCAAATCCTGATAATCGTCAACTGCTTTGATAACTGCGCAAAGGAAGAGAAGGAACTGTGCATTTTCTGCAGGAGTTTCACCGGGCTCTAAAAGGTTTGCGCCTGTGTTGGTGGAGATGGACCAGTTATTATGCTTACCGCTACCGTTAACGCCTGCAAAGGGTTTTTCGTGAAGAAGGCAAACCATACCGTGCTTCTTTGCAATTTTCTGCATTGCTTCCATTGTAATCTGGTTATGGTCAGTAGCAATATTTGTTGTGGCATATATGGGAGCTAATTCGTGCTGAGCGGGAGCTGCTTCGTTATGCTCTGTTTTAGCAAGAACGCCCAATTTCCAGAGTTCTTCATCAAGGTCTGCCATAAAAGCTTGAACGCGAGGTTTGATAGCGCCGTAGTAGTGGTCATCAAGCTCCTGACCTTTGGGAGGCTTTGCGCCGAAAAGGGTTCTGCCTGTATAAACAAGGTCTTTTCTCTTGTGGAAAACATCTTTATCAACAAGGAAATATTCCTGCTCGGGACCTACGGTTGTTTTAACGGAAACAACATCAGTATTTCCGAATAATCTTAAAATTCTAAGGGTTTGCTTGTTAATAGCTTCCATTGAGCGAAGAAGAGGTGTTTTCTTGTCGAGTGCATCTCCGCCATAGGAACAGAAAGCGGTGGGAATACAGAGAACGCCGTCTTTAATGAAAGCGAAAGAGGTGGGGTCCCAAGCAGTATAACCACGTGCTTCAAAGGTTGCACGAAGACCGCCCGAGGGGAAAGAGGAAGCATCGGACTCGCCTTTAACAAGCTCTTTGCCCGAGAACTCCATCATAATATTACCATCTTTTGTGGGGGTGATGAAGCTGTCGTGCTTTTCGGCTGTAACACCTGTAAGGGGTTGGAACCAATGGGTATAGTGAGTTGCGCCTTTTTCAATTGCCCAATCCTTCATAGCATTGGCAATTACATTTGCAACATCCAAATCAAGACGGTGACCTGTTTCAAGAGTGCGCTCAAGCTCTGCATAAGTTTCTGCAGGCAAACGCTCCTTCATAACAGATGCGGAAAAAACATCACAACCGAAATATTCTGTTACTGTTTTCATTGATATCAACCCTTTCTGATAATCGAGTGTATTATATACTAATTTATCGGGGTTATCAACAAAAAAGTCGAAGTTTGTCAAAGATTTGTCGAAATCTATATAATATTTAGGAATAGATAAAATAGAATTAGATAAAATGCGAAATTCCGCACTATGCATTTCGCATTCCGTATTTTTATACGCAGCCTTGCGCCTTCATTGCTTCTGCTACTTTGAGAAATCCTGCAATATTTGCCCCTGCCATATAGTTTCCGTTCATACCGTATTCCTTTGCCGCATCATCACAGAAATGGAAGATTGTTGTCATAATATCGCGGAGTATTTCGTCAACCTTTTCAAAGCTCCAGCTTTGCCTTTCGGAATTCTGACTCATTTCAAGTCCCGATGCGGCAACTCCGCCTGCATTGGCGGCTTTGGCAGGTCCGAAGAGAACCTTGTTTTTCAAGAAGATTTCAATAGCTTCGGGAGTGCAGGGCATATTTGCACCTTCTGAAACTGCAATAACGCCGTTTTTGACAAGGGTTTGAGCATCACTTTCGTTTAGCTCATTTTGAGTGGCGCAGGGGAGCGCGATTTCGCAAGGAATGTTCCAGATACTGTTACAACCCTCGTGATATTCGGTACCAGGCTTATAATTGATATATTCTTTTATTCGTTTTCTGCGAAGGTCTTTTATTTCTTTTACAATGTCAAGGTCAATTCCGCTTTTATCGTAGATATAGCCGTCGGAATCGGACATTGCAACAACTTTTGCGCCAAACTGAGTGGCTTTTTCATGGGCATAAATGGCAACATTACCCGAACCCGAAATAACAACGGTTTTGTCTTTAAAGCTCAAGCCATTACAGGAAAGCATTTCTTCGGTAAAATAACAAAGTCCGTAGCCTGTAGCTTCCTTTCGTACCAAAGAACCGCCGAAATCAAGTCCTTTACCTGTGAGAACACCTGTAAACTGTGTGCGTATTCTTTTATATTGCCCGAACATGTAGCCGATTTCCCTTGCACCTGTGCCGATATCGCCTGCAGGAATATCGGAATTTGAACCGATATGCTTATAAAGCTCGGTCATAAAGCTTTGACAGAACGCCATAACCTCACGGTCGGATTTTCCTTTGGGGTCAAAGTCCGAGCCACCCTTTGCACCGCCCATCGGAAGAGTTGTGAGGGCGTTTTTGAAAATCTGTTCAAAGCCGAGAAATTTGATTATTCCGATATAAACTGATGGGTGCAAACGAAGTCCGCCTTTATAGGGTCCTATTGCAGAATTAAACTGAACGCGAAAACCTCGATTTACTTGGGTTTGACCCTTATCATCCACCCAGGGAACACGGAAAATAATTTGCCTTTCGGGTTCAACGAGCCTTTCAAGAATTCCTGCTTCAACTAAATCGGGTCGCTTTTCAATAACAGGCTCAATGCTTTCTAAAACCTCCGTAACCGCTTGAATAAATTCAGGTTCATTTGAGTTTCTTTTCTTTACTGTTTCGAGAACGTTTAAAATGTATTGGTTTTTCATATAATCTTCCTTTTTGTTTTTTATAATTCTTTGTAAAAAGGAAGATTATATTCAAAAATGCAGAATGCAGAATTAAAGGGTCTGCGACGCGATTATAGATGAAGAAAAAGATTCAAGACAGTTTATTTTTGTCCTGAATCTTTTTTGTTGTTGTTATTGTAAAAAAGTAAAAATCTTGCGAAGCTTAATTCTGCACTCCGCATTCCGCATTTTACAAAAGGTATCCTGCTGCTATACCTGCCACTGCCGAAAGTAAAATAATTATAATCGGGTGGACTTTTTTGAAAACTAAAATTGTCATTACAACGGCAATTCCGAGAGAAACAAGTAAATCGGAAATTACGATACCGCCGAAATCAAATCCGTTGGGAAGAAAAACTGTTACAACCATTGAAACAAGGGCGGAGCCGATAAGACCGATAACCGTAGGGCGAAGACCTGTCATAACAGAAGAAACTATTTTGCTTTCCTTGAATTTTTTATAAAATCTTGCAACACAGAGAATAACAATAAAAGAGGGGAGAACAACACCCAGAGTGGCGCAGACCGCACCGAAAAATCCGCCTGTTTCCATACCCACGTAGGTGGCGCAGTTAATGGCAAAGGGACCGGGGGTGCTTTCGCTTACGGCGATAAAGTTGATTATTTCTTCAATCTCCATCCAACCGTGAGCGAGAACCTCTTTTTGAATGAGAGGAAGCATTGCATAGCCGCCGCCGAAGGTGAAAAGACCGATTTTAAAGAAGGTTAAAAATAATTCTAAAAAAATGCTCATTCTTTAACCCTCCTTTTAATAACAAAGGAGTTGAAAAGTCCTGCAATGGCGCAACCGATAATTACGAAGATAACATTTATATCAGTGAATGCCGCAAGAACGAAGGATGCACCCATAAGAATATATGAGAAAAGACCTTTCGGGGCTTTTTTATACATTGAAACAAGAGCTTTGATAATAAGAGCGAGAACACCTGCGCGAATACCGTTGAAAGCGTATTGAACGGCTTTTATATCGCTGAACTCACGAAGAACAAGGGAGATTATTGAGATGATTGTGAAAGAGGGGAGAACAACGCCGAAAGTGGCACAGAATGAGCCGAATACACCTGCGATTTTATAACCGATAAAGGTTGCAGAGTTGATGGCGATAGGGCCCGGAGTGCTTTCTGCAATAGCGAAAATGTCGAGAATATCATCACTTGTAATCCATTTTCGCTTTTCAACGATTTCCTTTTCAATTATAGGAATCATAGCGTAACCGCCACCGAAAGTAAACGCGCCGATTTTAAGAAACGTTACGAAAAGAATCAGAGCGTTTTTGAAATTTTCTTTCATAAAAATCTCCTTTGGAATTTATTCCAGTACATTATAGATATACATACATAATTTGTCAAATAATATATTGAAAATGATTGGTGAAGTGTGGTAGAATTAAACCAATGTAGGGGCGGGTCTTGACCCGCCCGAAAGATTAACTATAACTTGGCGGGACGGTCAAGACCGTCCCCTACGTTGTGAGGTTTTTTATGGATTTTAATGTTGCAAAAAACAGAGCAGAGGAATTGACGAAAATTCTCAACGACTGTATTGACAAATATTATATGGGCAATGAAAGCGACGTATCGGACTATGATTACGATATGATGATGCGTGAGCTTTCAAAGATTGAAGAGGAATTTCCTCAACTTCTCAAAGAAGATTCACCAACTCACCGTGTTGGCGGTAGCAGTGACACAACCTTTGAAAAGGTTGTTCACACAGTTCGTATGGAAAGTCTTCAGGATGCATTTTCCGAAGAAGAACTCCGCGAATTTGATGAGAGAGTGAAAAAAGTTTTCCAAAATGCTCAATATGTTGTTGAGCAGAAAATTGACGGTCTTTCATGTTCTCTTGAATATAAAGACGGTGTTCTCGTCAGAGCATCCACCCGTGGTGACGGTAATGTGGGCGAGGATGTTACCGCTAATGTTAAAACAATCCGTTCAGTTCCTTTAAAACTCAAATCTGCAATTCCCTATATTGAGGTTCGCGGTGAGGTTTATATGTCCCACGATTCCTTTGATGAGCTTGTTGAAAAACAAGAATTAAAGGGCGAAAAGACCTTTAAAAATCCCCGTAATGCTGCATCCGGTTCTTTAAGACAGAAAAATCCGAAAATTACTGCTGAAAGAAAGCTTGATATTTTCGTTTTCAATATTCAGCAAAAAGAGGGCGGAAAAGACTTACACTCTCATAAGGAAAGCCTTGATTATCTTGGTGAATTGGGCTTTTCAACCATTCCCGAATACACTCTTTGCGATACGATTGATGAAGCTATCTCTTGCATAAACGGTATTGGCGATAACAGAGGTAATCTCACCTTTGATATTGACGGTGCGGTTATCAAGGTTGATGATTTCTCTATGAGAGAAGAGCTTGGCAGTACATCTAAATTTCCTAAATGGGCGGTGGCATTTAAATACCCACCCGAAGAAAAGGAAACAAAGCTTTTAGATGTGGAAATTCAAGTTGGCAGAACGGGTGTTCTCACACCTACCGCTATATTTGAACCCATTATTCTTGCAGGCACAACCGTTTCAAGAGCAACTCTTAATAATGCAGATTTCATAAGAGAAAAAGATATTGCCATAGGTGACAAAATCATTGTTCGCAAGGCGGGAGATATTATTCCCGAGGTGCTCTCTGTTAAGGAGCATACGGGAGAGAATGAACAGTTCAAATATCCCGAAAACTGCCCTGCTTGTAACAGTAAGGTTGTTCGTGAAGAAGGCGAGACGGCTATTCGTTGCGTTAACCCCGATTGCCCTGCACAGTTACTCAGAAAACTCATTCATTTTTGTTCAAGAGATGCTATGGACATTGAAGGCTTGGGTGAAGCAGTTTTAGAACAGCTCGTAAAAGAAAATCTTATTTCGAAGGCTTCCGATATTTACAGATTAAGCCCGATGGAGCTTGTTTCCCTTGAAAGAATGGGTGAAAAAAGCACCCTCAATCTCCTTGAAGCTATTGAAAAATCAAAGGCGAATGACCTTTATAAACTGATTTTTGCTCTTGGTATTCACCATATCGGCTTGAAATCGGCAAAGCTCCTTGCAAATCATTTTGATACAATGGATGCGCTTTTGGGTGCAACAGTGGAAGCTCTAACGGAGATTGACGGTATCGGTGAGATATCCGCAAAGACTCTCAAAGACACACTTTCCCTTCCTGAAACTGCTGCTCTTATTGAAGATTTTAAATCATTCGGTCTTAATATGAAAAATCTTACGGAAAAGGCGGATGACCGCTTTAAAGGAATGACCTTTGTTCTTACTGGTACACTTTCAAAATACGGCAGACGTGAGGCGCAGGGGATTATCGAAAAATTCGGTGGTAAGGCATCGGGCTCGGTTTCCAAAAAGACCACCTATGTTCTTGCAGGTGAGGACGCAGGCAGTAAGTTGAGAAAGGCTAATGAACTGGGAGTTACTGTCATTACAGAGGCTCAATTTGACGAAATGACAAAATAACTCTTTTCGATTTTATGCAATACTCCAATAGACAAAAAACATTGTAATAATGTAAAATTATTTTATACCAAAAAGAAAGGGTGTTTATATGCCTACAACAGAAGTTTTCAAAATTAAAACTAAAAGAAAAAATCTTTTCTTGCGTGTAGCAAAGGGGCACTTTGCAACAAGCTACACTCATTCAAATTATTATATTGATGTTGCTGACCAGAAATCCCGTTATTCCGAGGCAAAGGCAGTTGCAGAAGAGCTCTGCTCAACATATAACTACAGCACAACAATCGTTGATACAATTCTTTGCCTTGACGGTACAGAGGTTATCGGCGCTTGCCTGGCAAACGAGCTTACCAAAAACTCCTTTGCAAATATCAATGCTCACCAGACTGTTTATGTTGTTACTCCCGAAATCGTTAACGGTTCTCAGATGATGTTTAGAGATAACCTTGTCCATATGATAAAGGGCAAGCATGTACTTATTCTTGCAGTTTCAGTTGCTTCCGGTGCAACTGCAAAAGCGGCTATTGAAGCGGTTAAATATTACGGTGGTGAAATTTCAGGTGTTGCATCAGTTTTCGCAACCGTTGCTAGTTGTGGTGGTTATACTGTTAACTCCGTTTTCAATCCCAATGATTTGGAAGGCTATTTCGCAGTTCCTGCTCACGAATGCCCACTTTGCAAAGAAGGCAAGAAGCTTGATGCGCTTATTAACTGTCACGGATATTCAAAGTTATAAGTGCAAAACGCAAAGTGTAAAGTGGAGAGGAAGCTTCGCTTCCGAACATTATATTATCATTCTGACAATAAACAATGTAGGGGCGGGTCTTGACCCGCCCGTTTTTATTGCTATGGTATGTTTTGCGGGACGGTCAAGACCGCCCCCTACGGTTGCTCTTTTTTTATTTTATTGAAAAATTTTTATAATGCCAACCGCGGGTCCCGAAACTTGCCACTTGCCACTTCCAACTTGCCACATTTCATACTGCATCTGGCATCTGGCATCTGGCAACTGGCGACTGGCAACTTAAATAAACACTTTGCATTTTTTTTATTTATTTGTTTAACAATATTGAAGAGTGAAAAAATCTGTGATAAAATGCTGTTTGTAAGATTTTGGAAATTGGGGGGTATAGTATGACCTTTTTTGATATTTTAAGCCTTTGTGCAGGACTTGTGTTTTTCCTTTTCGGTATGAATACCATGTCTGATGGTCTCGAAAAGGCGGCGGGCAGTAAGCTTGAAATAATCCTCAAAAAAATGACCTCAAATGTGTTCATAAGTATTGTTATGGGCGCATTGATAACTGCGGTTATTCAGTCATCTTCTGCCACAACAGTTATGCTTGTTGGTCTTGTTAACTCAGGACTTATGGCATTTGAAAATTCAATCGGTGTTATTTTCGGTGCAAATATAGGTACAACAATTACCGCTTGGTTTTTATCTCTTGTAGGTGTTGAAAGCGACTCCTTCTTTATTCAAATGGTCAAACCCCAAAACTTTGCTCCAGTTCTTGCAGTTATCGGTATTGCATTTATAATGATGTCCAAAAGCGACAAAAGGAAAATTCTCGGTACTATTTTTGTCGGATTTACAATTCTTATTTACGGTATGGATATTATGTCCGATTCTGTTTCGGGTCTTGCAGATTCGCCCCAGTTCCAAGAATTGCTTTTGAAATTCAATAACCCCATAATCGGTATTCTTATCGGTGCGGTTGTTACTGCGGTTATTCAGTCTTCATCCGCTTCCGTTGGTATTCTCCAAGCCCTTTCTCTTACAGGCTCAATTACCTATACAATGGCAGTGCCCATTATTCTCGGTCAGAATATCGGTACATGTGCTACCGGTCTTATTTCCTGTATCGGTGCAGGAGCGAATGCAAAGCGCGTTGCTTTCAGCCACACATTAACTAACCTTTTAGGTTCTGTAATCTTTATGCCTGTGTTCCTTATTGTGAATTCCGTTATGAATAATTACTTTGCAGAGAATTTTGTGAATCCTGCAAGTATTGCTATTGTTCACACCATATTCAATGTTACAACTGTTCTTCTTCTTGCGCCCTTTACAAAGCTTATCGGCAAAATTGCAAGTAAGGCTATTAAAGAAAAGGCTGAAGAGGAAACTATTAAAAGTAAACTCGTTTACCTTGACGAAAGACTTTTTCGCTCTCCTACAGTTGCGGTTATGGAATGTGACAACTACACTTCTCAAATGGCAGTCCTTTCTAAAGATACAATTCTTAAAGCATTGAATCTTGTTTTCTCATACAACGAAAATGATGCAAAGAAAATAAAGGAGAACGAAGGCGTTCTCGATATGTACGAGGACGAATTGGGCACATATCTTGTTAAGCTCTCTGCAGAATCTCTTTCTGCAAACGATGCACGTACTGTTTCAAGAATGCTCCATACAATAGGCGATTTTGAACGTCTCGGCGACCACGCTCTTAATCTCAAAAAGGTTGCCCAGGAAATATATGAAAAGAAAATAAAATTCTCCCAAAATGCAGAGAAAGAAATTTCAATTCTTATTGAGGCTATTACTGAAATTGTTGTTATGACAACGAAGGTTTATGAAAAGAACGATTTGGATTTGGCGTCAAAGGTTGAACCTCTTGAGCAGGTTATTGATAGCCTCACTTCCGAAATTAAATCCCACCATATTAACCGACTTCAGAGTGGTGACTGCACAATAGAAATGGGATTTGTGCTTTCGGACTTGCTTACTAACTGCGAAAGAATTTCAGACCATTGCTCAAACATTGCCGTTGCGGTAATTGAGGCGCAGAATGATACTTTTGATACTCATAATTACCTTAATAAAATAAAATACGGAAACGAAGACTTTAAGCAGATTTTCGAGGAATACAATGGAAAATACGACTTGCACAAATGATATCCAAATTCTTTTTGAAGATAAAGATATTCTTGTTATCAATAAGCCTGTTGGGATTTTAAGCGAAAATTCC
The DNA here is from genome assembly GCA_045536495.1 of Acutalibacteraceae bacterium. Lineage (GTDB taxonomy): Bacteria > Bacillota > Clostridia > Oscillospirales > Acutalibacteraceae > DTU089. The sequence continues at coordinate 12,286 of JAZSNR010000070.1, read as the reverse complement.
CGGAATGGTGAAAAGGGTATTTTAAGCTATCTTCAAAATGAAGAGAGAAAGGATTTACACCTTCTGCACCGCCTTGACAGAGAAGTGGGTGGTGTAATGGTTTTTGCAAAAAATAAAAAAAGTGCATCGGTTCTTTCTACCGATATCGCTAACGGAAAGTTTTATAAATCATACCTTGCGGTTACGGACGGTATTCCCGAATGTGACGAGGGTGTTTACAAGGATTGGCTCTTTAAGGATTCAAAGAAAAACCGTTCTTTTGTTGTTAATAGAACGAGAAAGGGCGTAAGACAGGCGTCTCTCGAGTATGTTATTTTAAAGAAAACTGAGAAGAATGCACTTGTTCGCGTGCTTTTACATACAGGACGAACTCACCAGATAAGAGTTCAGTTTTCTTCGAGAAAAACTCCCCTTACAGGTGACGGAAGATACGGCAGTAAAGAAAGAGAATGCAGTATTGCTCTGCATTCTTATAAAATAAGTTTTAATCATCCGAGGACAAAGGAAAAGGTTGAATTTGTTTCAAATCCCGATTTTAATATTTACCCTTGGAATTTAGGAGAGAATACATAATATGCTTGATTTATTAACTAATTTCAGCGGTGTGCTTGTAAATGTGCTGACGGTTATTATAGGCAGTACCGTTGGACTTCTTCTTAAGAAACAGATACCTGAAAAGCTCACAAGCGCAGTTATGACGGCTATCGGTCTTTGTACAGTTGCTATAGGCGTAACAGGCATCATAAAAGGGCAAAATCAGCTTGTTATGATTATTTCACTTGTTCTCGGTACAGTTGTAGGTACGCTTATTGATATTGACGGTAAGCTTACTAAAATAGGGGACAAGCTTCAAAAGAAAAGCAAAAAAGGTGAAAATGAAAAAAGCACTTTTTCCGAAGGCTTTGTTACTGCTTCTCTTCTTTTCTGCGTTGGTGCAATGACTATTGTAGGCTCAATGAATGCAGGCATTTCAGGAGATAATGAAATGCTTTATACGAAATCCGTTCTGGATTTGATTTCTTCGACGATGCTTGGTGCAAGTCTTGGAATAGGTGTTCTTTTTAGCTCCGCTTTTGTTCTTGTTTTTCAAGGTGGTCTTGTGGCACTTTCAATGGCTCTCGGGTCATTCCTTAACGATTTTGCAGTTGCAGAGCTTATCTGTGCAGGGTCCGTTATGATTACCGCCCTGGGCCTTAACCTTATTGGTATTACAAAAATCAAGGTGGCAAATTTACTTCCCGGACTTGTATTTGTGCCGTTTGTGTGTAAGATTTTTGAGATGATATAAAATAATCCCCGGTGAACTATTTTCGTAATAATTCATCGGGGATTAATGTTAATAAATTATCATTCATTCTATTGACAAATAAGGACTATTAAATGTATAATCATTGTGTATAAAATTTTGAAAAGATGGGGTGTTTTTTATGTCTAAAAAAACCGTATTCTTAACCGGTTCATCTGGTACAATGGGATGGGCAGGTTTTAAGGAACTCTATGCAAAGAAGAATCTGTATAATATCGTTCTTCTTAACAGAGGAAGTCAGAAAAACAAGGATAAATTCAAGGATTATGAAAATGACCCTTCAGTTAAGCTTGTTTGGGGTGACCTTACAAACTATGAAGATGTTCTCAAATGTGTAACAGGTGCAGACTATGTTCTTCACGTTGGCGGTATGGTTACTCCCGCAGCGGACTACTATCCCGTAAAAACTCAGAAAACAAATGTTACTGCAGCTCAGAATATCGTTAACGCTATTAAGGCTCAGCCCGACCCCGATGCAATTAAGGTTGTTTACATAGGTACAGTTGCTGAAACAGGCGACAGAAACGCTCCTATCCATTGGGGTAGAACAGGTGACCCTCTTAAAGTTAGTGTGTATGACCACTATGCTATCAGTAAGATTAAGGCAGAGGCTGTTTTTGCAGAATCAGGTCTTAAGCATTGGGTATCTCTCCGTCAGTCAGGTATTCTTTATCCTGCAATTCTTAAAAACCTTGAGCCTATTATGTACCATGTTCCGATCAATGGTATGCTTGAGTGGGCAACAGTTGAAGATTCAGGTCGACTTCTTGCAAATGTTTGCGGCGACGATATTCCCGAAGAATTCTGGAGACGTTTCTATAACATCGGTTCAGGTGAACAGTATAGAATTACAAACTACGAATTTGAAGAGCTCCTTCTCGGAACACTCGGTCTTGGTTCACCCAAGAAACTCTTTGACCCCTATTGGTTCACAACTCGTAACTTCCACGGTCAGTGGTACTACGATGGTGATGAACTTGAGAAATATTGCCACTTCCGTGCAAACATTCCTGTTAAGGAATATTTCAAGAGCATGATGAAGCATGTTGAATCCTATTACAAATTAGCATTCCTTGCAAAGCCCTTTGCACCAATTCTCAAGAAACTCTGGATGAAGAAAATTGCAGAAACTCCCGAATATGGTACACTCTGGTGGGCAGCAAATAAAGTTGACGTAAGAATGAAAGCTTACTATGGCAGTATGGAAGAATTTGAGAAGCTTCCGAGAAAATGGGAAGATTTCAATATTGTTATTCCTGCAAAACAGACAACAGCAGATGATGTTGTAGTTCTCGACCATGGTTACGATGAAACAAAGCCCTTCGATTCTCTTACTCTCGAAGACCTTCAGAAAGCTGCAGAGTTCAGAGGCGGTAAGTGCCTTGCAACAGAAATCGTTGATATGTACACACCTGTTAAATGGGTAAGTGCAAGAGGCAATGAATTCGAAATGTCTCCCAACCTTGTTCTTAAGGGTGGTCACTGGTGTCCTGCAGAGCTTCCTTGGCCCTGGAAATATGATGAAGAAGCAAGAATCAACCCGTTCTTTGCACAGGTTTGGGACCGTGAAGGTGAAGATAACGTATATGGTCCTGAAATCTTTGATAACTTTAAGGAGAAGGTTACAGAATGAAAATATTTATGATTGGCGGTACAGGTCTTCTTGGCTGTGAGGCCGCACGTATATTTATCGAAAGAGGTCACGAAGTAACAAGCGTTGCTCTTCCTCCTCTTCCCGAAGGTGCTCCCATTCCTCAGGAAATGAAACTTGAATTTTGCAATATCTATGAAAAGAGCGATGACGAAATCCGCGAACTTCTCAAAGGTCACGATTGCTTCGTTTTCGCTGCAGGTATTGACGAAAGAGTTGAATTCCCTGCACCCGTTTACGATGCATATTACAAATATAATATTCAGCCTCTCGAAAGAATTCTTCCTCTTTGTAAAGAGGTTGGGGTTAAGAGCGCTGTTATTCTCGGTTCCTACTTTGCATATCTTGCAAAAGAGCGTCCCGATATGAAGCTTACAGAGAAACACCCCTACATCAGAAGCCGTATTGACCAGGAAAATGTTGCATTCTCCTTTGCAGACGAAAATTTCGATGTATCAGTTCTCGAGCTTCCCTATATTTTCGGTACTCAGCCCGGCAGAAAGCCCGTTTGGGTTATTCTCATTGAGCAGATTAAGATGATGGATAAGCTTCCCTTCACAATGTATCCCGGCGGTGGTACAGCAATGCTTACAGTTCGCCAGGTTGGTGAAGTTATTGTTGGTGCTGCTGAAAAGTCTAAAGGTGCAAAAGCATGGCCCATCAGTATGTATAACCTTACTTGGAAGGAATTCCTTAAAATCGTTTATGCCGCAAGAGGTATGGGCGAAAACCGTAAGATTATTAGCGTTGCTCCCTGGATGATGAGAATGGGTCTCGGCGGAGTTAAGAAAGAATATGCTGAGAAAGGTATTGAAAGCGGTATCGATGTAGACGGACTTGCAGATATTATGGCTATCAACCTCTTTATTCCCGAGCGCTTCTCAAAAGAACTTGGCGCAACTGATGATGATATCGAAGCAGCTATTTTCGATTCAATTAAGGTTTCGCAGGCTGTTTATGACGGAACAGTTGAGTTGCTTGGTATGAAAGGGGAATAACCCGAAATGAGCGATAAAATCAGTTTAGTTACGGGTGCCACCGGTCATATCGGTTATGCTCTTCTTAAAGAACTTGTTGATAGTGGTGAAAAGGTAAGAATTCTTATCAGAAAGGATTCCAAACAGTTTGACGGAATTGAATGCGAAAAGGTTTACGGCGATGTTACTGACCTTGATGCACTCCTTAAAGCTTTCGAAGGTGTCGATGTTGTTTATCATCTTGCAGGTATTATCGATATTAACGCAGACCAGGAAGATATGATCTGGAATGTTAACGTGGGCGGAACAAAGAATGTTGTTCAGGCTTGTGAAGAAAAAGGCGTAAGAAGACTTATTTATGCTTCTTCCGTTGATGCTTTTGTTCCTCTTCCCGATAATCAAGAAATGAAAGAGGTTGATTCTTTCCCCATTGACGAGCTTGAAGGTACATACGCTAAAACAAAAGCAACTGCAACTCAGTTCGTTCTTGATGAGGTTAAGGCAGGTAAAATTGACGCTGTTGTAACTCATCCCGGTGCTTGTATCGGTCCTTACGACTTCAAGGTTTCCAACGTTGGTGAAATGGTAAGAATGTTTGTTAACGGAATTTTCCCCGTAACGCTTTCATTTGGTGCATATAACTTTGTTGACATTCGTGACGTTGCTCACGGTATGTATATGGCGGCAAAACAGGGCGGTAAGGGTGAATGCTATATTCTTTGCGGTGAGCAGATTTCCGTTGACGGCTTTATTAAAGCAACTGCAAAAGCCTGCGGTAAGAAAGCTCCTAAAATTCCGCTTTCTTATGGTATGGCAAAAGCTGTTGCTCCTGCGGCAGAAGTTTTCTACAAGCTTGCAAAGAAAACGCCTCTTTTCACAAGATACTCCATTCGTAAGCTTGTTTCTAACTGCAATTTCTCTATTGAAAAAGCAAGAAAAGAACTTGATTACAACCCAATGAGCGTTGAACAGTCCGTTGCCGATATGGTTAAATGGATTCGTGAAAACGAAAAGTAATATTTAAACAGATTCTCCCATATATTTTGTATAGAAATATATGGGAGGATTTTTATGTTTAACGATTATGAGGAAAGAGCAGTTGAGCTTGGAAGATACATAATTCAAAATAAAAGCACAGTAAGAGCGGCGGCGAAGAAATTCGGTGTGTCCAAATCTACGGTTCACAGCGATATTACAACTAAACTCAAAAGAATAGACCCTGCTTTGTATTCCGAGGTTAGAAAGGTTCTCGATATTAATAAAGAGGAGCGTCATATAAGAGGCGGTATCGCCACAAGAGAGAAATATAAACGCGAAGCAGTTGCTTTGAAGAGATAGCCGAAGAGAGTTGAACACCGCACGGTTTATTAAGGCGAATTTCCGCACTAACTGCGTCAAAAAGTTTGAAATACGCCAGTATTCCTTCACTTTTTTCCTTGTTATTGCAAAAATTTTGTCTTAATAAACTGCTCGCACTTAAAATTCTAAAGATTTTGGTGCAGCATGGTGTTTCTTCGGCGTAGACATACTGGCGTATATCAAGACGAAAAACGCCGTAATGTGCCGAAAGGTTTGAATTTTAGGCGTACGGGGTTCAATTCTCTTCGGCTATAGGTTGACAAATATCTCCGAAAAATGTATATTGTCTATGTAATAAGTCAATATACGTTTTATAAATATTTTGGAGATATATTATGAAAAAAATAATTGCAATTCTTTTAATATTATGTTGTTTTGCGGTGATTGCTGCCTGCGAAAAAGAACCCGTTGACGATGGCAAAGCTCTTGAAACCGCAGAAACTTATATTGAAATCACAGGTAATGCAGGTTCTCTTTCTTTGGATGAAAATGTTGCAAGAACTCTTTTAGAGGTATATCCAAAAGAGAGTTTAGGATTATCAAAGGATATTTATGAATATGAACTCAGATTGAGTGCCACAAGATTTTTAGATAGCGATGCTTGTCTTGTAGAAGCATTTCTTGAAAATTCAGAAGCTCCCGAGGGAACATTTATTATTCTGGGTCAGCAGTGCTTTGTATATAACATGAAGACTAAAAAATATTTGCTTCTCACCGTCGACGGCGCCGTAGAATTTAATTCTTCCGTTACTGAAACAAAAGATCAATCTTCTACAACAGAATCTGCTTTTCAGTACGATGAAGACAACAACGAAAAGCTTCAGGAGCGCTTTTCTTCATATAGTAAAAAGCAACTTGGTTTAGATAAGGATATTTCAGAGTATATTTTAGTTGTTCCCGGAACAACCACTACCGCTGCAAACGGCGAAACAGTTTATGTTATAAGACTGTATGAGAAAAATGGCGAAGCTATAAATCATACAGTAGCTTTTAACGAAAACGGAAACTATGTTTTCGATTACGAAGGCAACAGATATGTAAAACTCTAAATAAAAAATGTCAGTCTTTTGTGACTGACATTTTTTATTTAGATAATTTTATTTCCGTTTGTTATAACTGATTTAACATTGATATCGTCATCAAATAAAAGAAGGTCTGCATCGTAGCCTTTTTCGATTTTTCCTTTTTGCTTTCCGAAACCGAGAACCTCTGCGGGTGTCAGACTTGCCATTCTTACTGCGCTGTAAAGAGGAACACCAACTGTTTTGTACATATTTCTTACACAGTCCGAAAGCACACACGCACTACCTGCCAGAGCAGAGCGATCAGAAAGCTTCATAACCCCATCTTCATAAATTACGCTCATACCGTTTTCCTGTGTGTAAACGGTATTTTCTTTTATATCACTTGCGGAAAATTCCAGTCCGTCCGTAATAAGATACATTTTTTCGTCGCCTTTAGATTTGTAAATAAGCTGAAGAACGCCTTTTGGGAGATGTCTCAAATCTGCAATTGCTTGGGTTGTAAAGTCGTCAAGAACAAGACCTGCTTCAACAACACCCGCTGTTCTGAAAACACCTGTTTTAAAACAGGATGTACAAGCGTTATAAATGTGAGTAACATCGCTGTAACCGTGCTTTGCGGCCTCTTCAACTTGCTCAAAGCTTGCAGCAGAATGGGCAACGGATGCAACTATACCGCGCTTTTGAAGCTTTTCGCCCAGTTCAAGACAACCATCCTCTTCAGGTGCGGCACCCATTATGAGAATTTTGTCCCATAAATCGAGAAGCTCTTCGGGAGGATTTTCTTTGGGGTTAAGTATGTTTTCAGGACTTTGAGCGCCCTTGTATTTTAAATTGAGATAAGGTCCCTCAAGATGTACGCCGAGAATGCTTGCTTTTTTGCTGTTTTCACTTGCTTCTTTGATTGACAAAACTACCTTTTTAAGCTGGTCAATGGGCGCGGCAAGGGTAGTGGGGGCGATTGAGGTTGTGCCGAATTTTAAATGAGCCTCTGCCATTCTGATAATATCGTCACTTGTTTCGCTCATTGCGCTTTTGTTACCGCCACCGTGAACATGGGCATCAATAAAGCCCGGGGAGAGGTAAAGACCGCCGCAATCCATAATAATATCGTCCGGTTTTTCCTCGTATCTGTCAACTATATCAAAAATTTTTCCGCCCTCTGTTAAAACAATACAGTCGCGGATTTTTTGCGAAAAAATAACTTTACAGTTTTTGTAAACTTTCATTTAAGTCACCTCTGTACTAATTTTAAGATTATTCCTACTTGTTGTCAATGAAAAGTTTTTTTACCGACCCATACCGACAAAAGTTTTATTTATTTAAAGCTATAATTATAAAGAAAGTCGGGGGTGAAAAAGTGACTATTTATGCAGATGTGCTTGTGGCATTGAATATTTTACTTACATATATACTTATAATTGCAAGTCGGGTAGCTTGTAAAATTCCAACAAATAAATGGGCAGTGGCTATAGCTTCTGTTTTAGGCGGTTTCAGTTCCCTGGTTATTTTTTTTGACAATTTGAATAGTGGTGTCTCCTTCGTTTATAAGCTGATTACAGGAGCGATAATTGTGGGTGTAGCTTTCCTGCCTAAAAGTCTGAAAAGCTTTTTAAAGGTGCTTTTAGCCTTTTTTTGCGTGAGTTTTTTGTTTGGAGGTGCGATGTATGCAGTTGAACTTACAATAAATCCCGATAACATAATGTACTATAACGGTACAGTGTATTTCGATATGAGTATATCGTATCTTGTAGGTTGTGTTTTGTCTGTTTACGGTGTGTTTTTGTTGGCGGATTATTTAATAACAAGACACACTTTAAAAGGCGGCAAATGTGAATTGGAAATCGCGTACAACAACACAACAGTAACAATAATCGCTCTTGTTGATACGGGGAATTCTCTGATGGATGGAATGTCGGGAAAACCTGTAATAGTGGTGGAGATGGGCGCAGTTTCTCCGCTTTTTTCAAGAGAAGAATTGTTGTTTTTTAAAAAAGGCGATTATGAAACAGTGCCTGAAGGTTTGAAAAAATCAATTCGGTTAATCCCTTGCAAAGCGGTAACAGGAGAGACTCTTTTAAGTGCATTTGTTCCGTCTTATGTAAAAATTACAACTGAAAAAGGGATTTATAAAACAGATTTCTGTACTGTTGCCGTAACAGATAAAGAGCTTTCACAAGGAGAATACAGAGCACTTTTAAATAATAATATTTTCGAAAATGGGAGAAGGGAGAAAGAAAATGAAAAAGCTTTTCTTTAAGTTCAGGGTTTTAAAAGCAAAGATTCTTCAAAAATTCGGTGTGAACACCGTTTATTACATAAACAGTCCTCAAACTTTGCCGCCTCCGCTGTCAAAGGAGGAGGAACAGCAACTAACCGAAGATAACGCAAACGGTGATAAAAAAGCAAGAGATAAGCTTGTTGAACATAATTTGCGCCTGGTGGTGTATATAGCAAAAAAATTTGAAAATTCGGGAGTAAATATAGAAGATTTAATTTCTATCGGCACAATTGGTCTTATAAAGGCGGTTAACACTTTTCGTCCCGATAAAAATATCAAACTCGCTACTTATGCTTCTCGTTGCATTGAAAATGAAATCTTAATGTATCTGAGAAAAGTTAACCAACAAAGGCTTGATATTTCATTAGACGAACCTTTGAATGTTGATTGGGACGGAAACGAGCTTCTCCTTTCCGATGTTTTAGGTAGTGACGGTTTAGAAATTAATGACAATATAGAGCAAGAGGATGAAAAAAAGGTGCTCGATCACTGTATGAGAAGTCTTTCGGGCAGAGAGCGTCTTATAATGAATATGCGCTTCGGCTTGGACGGTAAAAAGGAGCATACTCAAAAAGAAGTTGCAGACATTCTCGGCATTTCCCAAAGTTACATATCAAGACTTGAAAAAAGAATAATCTTAAAATTAAAAAGAGATATTGAGAAAATGACAAACTGATAGCTAATAGCTAACCGCTCTTCCAACCATTGACAAACCTTCTCTTATGATATATAATTTTGATATATTATTTGGGGGGAAAAATATGGAAAGTATTATTGCAGCAATTTTGGCGCTTTTAATGTGGCTCGCTTCTCTTACAACGGCGATTCCAAACTTCAAAGAGGCAAATAAAGATAGCATTAAACTTGAAAATTTTGTTACAGTCAGTGATTTGAGAGATGTATCAGAAGAAGAGCTTTACGCTTTCTATCAGGAAAACTATTCTCATATGAAGGGTGAAGGGGCGGATGCAGATATATATAACCATCCCGAAAACTACCCTGAACTTCCTGATCTTACAGAGGAATATCAAGCTCTTTTGGATGAGAATCTTAAAATCGCTCAGGAATGGAAAAGATTGCCCGGTTTAGGTCATATTGAATTTTATAATTCTGTAAAAGACAACGGCGTTTGGGACTACAAACGTGCAGACCGTCATCCTGATTGGGAAACCTACGAGGGTAAGTTTATAGTTTACGGCGTTGTTATGGATTTTGAAATTCTCGGTAACGTGAACTTTGCTTTTACAGGTGCAGCTCTCGGCTTCACACCCGTAACAATTTGCACCGGTGGCGGATTTGTTGATGTGAAAAATACCGGTGGTGATTGGGCAGATTTACCCTATTATTTCGATAACGAGGATGATAATGCCTGGATTACATTCGGTGTTCAGCTTTACTCAATAATGGATGAGGTTTATGTAGAACAGTCCTACGCAATCGACTGTTTCTTAAACATTGCTGACCCCAGAGCAGCTCTTATCGTTTTGAAGCTTTACAAAGAAATGTAAGTTTATATTTTAACAAATTACAAGGGACAGTTTTGTTCAAACTGTCCCTTGTGTTTTTTTATCTCTTGTAATAAAATAAAATTATGGTTTATTTGGAAAAATTTACAAGGGGGATTTTATGTGAACAAAGCTGAATTCGTTTTTAAAGCAGTTGATATTCTTGGCAATCCGCCACAGAATGCAATAAGATATGAAAATGTTTATAGCGTTAAAGACATTTCATACGGCAATGAAGCATTAAACAAAGGCGATTTGTATTATATTCCCGAAATTTTAAATGATGGTGAAAAGCATCCGATTATTGTTTACTATCACGGAGGCGCATTCTTGGCAGGGGACAAGAAATACCGCATTTCCATTTGTGAATACTATGCAAAAGAGGGCTATTTCGTATTCTGCCCCAATTACCGTTTGCCTCCGGAGGTTGATTATAAAGGCCTTATGCTCGACTGCGTTGATTCTCTCAATTTTGTGGAGAAACTTTCTGAAAAATATAATATTGATTTAGATAACATTGTTCTCACAGGTGACTCCGCAGGTGGCTATATAGCTTCATATTTGGCAGCGATTAAATACAACGAAGAGCTTTGCGGTGTGGTCGGTTGTGAAAAAATTCAGGTTGACCTTAAAGGTCTTATGCTTATGTGCGGTATTTATGATTTGGAAGTGCTTATGAAGGGTACATCTCTTATGGGAGTTATTCCTACAACTGCAAAAACTCTTCTTAAATTTGACTTCAAAAACGATTTTTCTAATTTTAAGGATTTCCCTGATTATGAGTATATTTCACCTGCGCAGTATGTAAATGAAAAATGGTGCTCAACCTTTATCTGTTGGGCAGACGATGATTTGGTGTGTCAGGGTCAGGGCGAACCTATGGCTCAAAAGCTTAAAGCGGTTGTTCCTCTCTATGACCAATATCACGTGGCAGGAGTAGCAAATAACCATTGCTTCCACTTAACCCCCTCAATTAATAAATATGCAAGAGAATGCCTTGCAAAGTCCTTGGAGTTTTTAGCAAAGTTATTTGAAGAAGAAAAGATTACTGTGTGAATGCGGAATTCGAAATTCGGAATGTCAGGGAAGCTTCGCTTCCCTGACATTTTATAGCTTCGCAACCTTTCTGTGTTATTGTTGCAAAAGATTGGTTTAGGTAAGGGTAGATAATCTATGAGTGAATTACCAATCACAAAAAATGAGTATGGTAAATCTGTAATTTTAATTAATTTCTTGTCAGAATTCAAATTGCAAATTAATGATAATAAAAATGTTGAGAATGTTGTCTTTTCACCTCAAAAACAAGGTTATTATATAACTTTTGATTATAATAATACTCCTTCTAAAATTTCACTGACTCTTGATAAAAGTAAATTTACAGTAAAAATGAAAGTGAATATATAAAAGGTAATGAAGAAACAAAAACCTTTTTATCCAAAAGCAAAGAAGATAATCAAGAAATTTTAAATCAAATACTACATACTGAAAATTAAAGCAAAAAAAGATTCAGGACGATGATGTCTTGAATCTTTTTTATATAATGCCGACCGCAGGTCCCTACATTCCGAATTCCGAATTTCAAATTCCGCATTCCGCATTCCGCATTAAAAAAAGCGGTCAAAAGACCGCTTTTTTTATCTTATATTTCCGGTATTAGTCTTAAGTGTAACGTCGTGTGCGCCACCCTCAACAATACTTGTAGAACTTACGAGAGTGAGCTTTGCATCTCTCTGTAAATCGGGGATTGTAACAACACCGCAGTTGCACATTGTTGATTTAACTTTGTAAAGGCTCTTTGTAACGTTGTCGTGGAGAGATCCTGCATATGTTACGTATGAGTCAACACCCTCTTCGAAGGAGAGCTTTGACTGACCGCCGAGGTCATATCTCTGCCAGTTACGAGCTCTGTTGGAACCTTCACCCCAGTACTCCTTAACGTATGTGCCGTTGATGTTGAGCTTGGGTGTGGGGCTTTCGTCGAATCTTGCGAAGTATCTGCCGAGCATCATAAAGTCAGCACCCATTGCAAGGGCGAGAGTCATATGATAGTCATGTACGATACCGCCGTCAGAACAGATCGGAACATAAACGCCTGTTTCCTTGTAATACTCGTCACGAGCAGCAGCAACCTCAATAAGAGCAGTAGCCTGTCCGCGGCCGATACCCTTTGTCTCACGAGTGATAC
>JAZSNR010000059.1:0-40301 GCA_045536495.1 Acutalibacteraceae bacterium | reverse complement strand
GGACTGATACCTGTAAGAACCCCTTAAACAATGAAAAAACGCAAGTAATTAAGAATTTTAAGTTTTATGCTACGAACAAACCTCGCCACTCGACGTACCTTTGTACGCCTTCGGGCAAACAAAAACAAGTCTGAAGCCTTGCTTTTGCTCGGTTTGTCCGTTCTGCATCTTTTTTCCTATCTCCTAAAAAATGAGCTGTAAAAAACGTTCGTTTTTTACAGCTCATTTTATTACATTATGTTTTGAGTTAGAACAATTTTATTGTTATCTGTAAATGTTGCGATAATTCCGTTTCTGTGGGCAGTTGAAAAGGTTGGTGCTTTTGCAACCATTGTCAGATTCCATTTAACATTGGGATAGATTTTACCCAAGTTATTTGTAACTATTGTGATTTCGGGTTTTAAAACTTCCAAAAAGTCTTTTGAGGAAGAACCGTAATAGCCGTGATGCCCGATTTTTAAAATGTCAACATCACCGATATCATCGGCGTGAATTTTTTCGAGACCGGAATCGTTAGTGAAATCTGCTGCCAGGAAAGTAGTTTTTTCACCTTTTCTTATAATAACACCTACACTGCTTGCGTTTTCGCCATTGTTGTAGAGTTCCTGGGGTGTTACGGTATTGATAAAACGTAACGTGAAATCGCCAAATTGAAATTCAGTATCCGGTAAATTGCTTATAACGGGAATGTTACGTTCTTTTAAAACGGATAGTATCTTTTCATAGGTTCCTTTGTTGCCCCAATCTTCTGCTTCCATTTCTGTGGCGACTTTTTCATTAAATTTTTTAAAGTAAGCCTTTTTGGCAGAGATTTTTTCGTCCTTGAAAATTGCTTCGAAATTCCCTGCGTGGTCGTAATGTATGTGAGTTCCCAAAACAAATTCAAAATTCACATTGCTGTTTTTGTCAGAGGCAACCTTTTTGATGTAGCTGATAACTTCATCACGATAGCCTTTGTATTCTGTTTTCCTTCGGGGGTTTTCATTGCCTTCGCCGGAATCAACAAGTGCAAATTTACCATTGCTTTCTATTATAATACAGTCAGAATTTGCGGTGTTCAGAAAATGAATTCTGTCGTCGCCGTTTTTATAATCAAAGGCTTCGTTCGCTACAGTGAATTCATTAACATATTTATTGCCCAGGGCAACAACTACAATATCCAGAATGAAAACGGAAAGCATAACACTTGTTACAACCCAGGTGGCAATAACTCGCGCAAGCTTCTTTTTGTCTTTAATCATTTACGTGCCCTCCCTAAACTCTTATACGGCACTTGTTGCCAAGCAGAAACAATAAGAAGAGCACCCACACAATGCATGGGAATTCTTGATAAAATGTCGGGGCAAAGGCATATAATAACTCCGCTTACTAGGATTGTTACAATTGCGGAAAGGGGAGAATAGCTTATAACATCAAACTGCCTTGCGGGTAAGAAAGAGAAAATACCACTTGTTAAATTTGCGAATGTATTTGTAAGTTTGTTTTCTTCCGAGGAACGCAAGAAAAGAACGATACCGAAGAAAACCGAACCTATTATTAAAGCAGATATATTTGCAGGCTCTGCTACACTCGAAAAATCAAAAGGAATTAAGTAGAACAATTGGGATTTTGAGAAAATTTCAATTTCATTAACGGTGGTTAATTCTCTTTGGGGATTTAAGAACAGGTTAAGTATAAGAGGTATAAGCAAGGTCATAAACTCCGCAGGGAGTATTTTGTTTAGTTTTTTGTATTTGAAAGGGTAGGTAATCATTGCGAAAAGGGTGATTGTGCCGTAAAGAAGTCCTCTGAAATGAGGATGAAAACCGAGAGAACGGTAGCTTTTAAGCATTTCAACAGCCGTTGAGCCGGAAGCGCCTATTCCGAAATAGTGATTTGTAAGCATAATCGTTGCAACAAGGGCGAGAACTAAAGTAACCCACCCAATAAAACTATTAGTGACAGTACCTTTTTTTATAAATTTTTGCATAATAAAATAAATTGCAGTACCGAAAATTATACAAAGAGGCAGATAAAAAACACCGCATTTCCCCACAACATAAAGAACGGGCATAAGAAGAAAAACGTCGGGAGCATAGATTTTGTTCTTTAATTTAACAGAGAATAAAGCACAAATTACAATGCAAAAAAAGATATTCCAAAGACCAAGTCCTGCCGCTGCGCCTGTGCAAAGAGCGTAGGACCCTAAAAGCATAGCACCGGTAAGACCCGAAAGAATGTCTGTTTTTATATTTGATGTTGTCAAAATTTTGCTCATAATTGTTCCCTCAAATAGCTAATACTTTAGTATTCTACAATAATTGTAAAAAATAAACAATACCGAAAGAGAAATTTTTAATAAGTGATTCTATCATTTCTGTGAAATCTGTTGACTTTTTCAATTTCATTATTTATAATAAGAGAGATTAAAATTGGAATGGAGTGTGCATTGGAATGAAAATGTCACCTATCAAAAAAATAGTAATCGGTTTAGCAGCAATTACAGTTGCTTTATCTCTCATTACTGCAAACAATATGGCTTCAGTTATGCTTATTGTTGCATCAAGACAGGCAGGTTCTGCAAATCAGCAAACTGTTCAGACTAACAATAACTCAGCGGTCCAGAATCCCCAGACTAACACAGACAATTCACAGGGCGGTTCTTCAAACGATACTGCGGTTAACACACCGGTTGCAGACAACACCGCTACAGACAATACTGCTACAACAGAGGCTCCGGCAAATAACGATGCATCATCAAATGACAACGGCGCATCAAACAATGCTTCAACCGATAAACCTGCTGCAGACGACAAAGGTTCAGCAGATAAGGGTTCAGGTGCAAAGCTTTCCGACAAAGAACTTGTTGATTTGTACAAAAAAGCAGTTAATGCAGCAAGAACAAAATCATCTTCAGTTGTTCGTGTTAAAGACGGCGCCATCAACTATAAAGGTGTTGTTGAAGCAGGTGCACTTTCAAGTGTTGCAAGCTCATTGATGGGTATGTTTATGGCTTCAGACGAAGCTTCAATTGAAGTTAAGAATGAACCCTGGGAGAAAGAACAGCTTCCCGATGCAAGCGCTCTTACAGTAAATGGTCTTCAGAAGATTTCTTATGAAGAAAAAGACGGCAAATATATTGTCACACTTGTTGCTAAAGATAAAGTTAATCCCAAAGTAGGCGAGGATGGCATTGGCTCAATTTCAGGCGTTATTGAAGACACTCAGATCACAGGTGCTATCGGTTCCTTCCCTCTTCTTAAGCTCGAGAATATCAATATTACTTATGAAAATGTTACAACAGTAGCAACAATTGACAAAGCAACAGGAAATCTTGTAGCGCTTAACCTTAATTCTCCTTGTGTTCTTGGTCTTGATGCATCTATGGGTATTTCAATTAAGGGTGCAAAGGTTGGTATTCAGGTTATTACAGAATATTCAATTGCTTATTAATTAAAATACATAATAAAAACAGCGTCCTTGTGGCGCTGTTTTTTAATACATATTATTAAGTTACAAGGGATTTTTATGACAGATATATTAAGTTCGGAAGGAATAACCGGATTTTTAAGTTCAAAAACAAGAGAAAAACTAAAGGTGGAAGTTGTTGAAAAAACAGGGTCCACCAATACTCTTTTGCGTTCTTATGCCGATGAAGGTGCAGAAGAGGGTCTTGTTATAATAGCAGGGGAGCAGACTGCAGGCAGAGGTCGAATGGGCAGAACTTTTTTTTCTCCCGGCGATACCGGCGTTTATTTGAGTTTGCTTTTAAAACCGAAAATAAAACCTGAAGAGGCTGTGCAGATAACAACCGCTGCGGCAGTTAGCGTCTGCAGAGCTTTGGAAGAACTTGGCGTTGAATACCCTAAAATCAAGTGGGTTAACGATGTTTTTATAGATAACAGAAAGGTTTGCGGTATATTAACCGAGGGAAGCTTTAATTCGGGAAAAAATTGCTTAAATTATGCAATTTTAGGTGTCGGAGTCAATATATACGAGTCTGAAAGCGGTTTTCCCGAAGAAATAAAAAACATTGCAGGAGCGATTTTCAAAAACAGAAAAGAAAATTTGCGGAATGAATTTATCGCAATTTTTCTTGAGGAATTTTTTGGGTTTTATGAAGAACTATCATTTAAAAAACACTTGAAGGAATATAGAGAAAAAAGTTTTGTTATAGGTGAAGAAATAACGATAATTTCAGGCGAAAAAACAGAAAATGCAAAAGCTATAGATATTGACGATAATTGCAATTTGATTGCGGAATTTCCCGATGGTACGGTCAAAAATCTTTATTCAGGCGAGATTTCTGTAAAACTTGTTTAAAAATTATTCATTTTCAACAATAATCTACCCTTCAAAATTGTCAAAGTATCAGTGTAAAAATTTCTCAATACTATTGCATTTGAGATAAATGTATGGTAAAATCAATTTGTATATATGGTAGTGTATTGTCGTTAGGTGTATACTATCCGTTATCTGTTTAGGAGGATTATTATGAAAGCAACAAAGAAAGTTCTTTGCGTTACCTTAGCAATTGTTCTTGCGGGTCTTGCTTTTGTTATGCCTGTTTCGGCTGCAAAAGTGTATCCGCTTGTTATTGTTGATGGTATCTTCTCAACAAAATTGTACCAGAACATCGGTGCCGAAGACGAAAAGGAAGTTTTCGCTATGGACGATGCAGCTATTGAAGAAATGGTGAAAGATGTTTTGGGCGCATTTATAGGCGGCTGTATTCAATACGGTGTAAACAAAAAAGACTACGATAAGTTCGCAGACAAATTCTTGCCCGTAGTTAATAAATACATCGAACCCATCGGCTATAACGCTGACGGTACTCCTATTGATTCTACTGTAGGCTTCTATCAGAATGACAAGCCCATGTCTGATTATACTGAAGAAGAGCAGGCAGAATTCGGAGTATTTGCAGAGGTTTATGCTGAAGAATACGGTGCAGAAAACGTTTACAACTTCCGTTATGACTGGCGTGAATCTCCCATTGACTGTGCTGCACAGTTGGATGACTATATTAACGCTATCAAGGATGAAATCGGCGTTAAGAAGGTAAATATTGTTGCTATGAGTATGGGTGCAAATGTTGTTCTTGCTTACCTTTCCGCTTTCGGCGGCAGCAGCATCAACAATCTTGTATTCGCTTCACCCGCATGGCAGGGCACAAGCCTCGCAGGCGATATTGTAACAAGCAATATCGAAGTTAATATGTTCACTGTTGAGAACTTCCTCGTTCAACTTGCAAACGTTAGCGCAACAACTCATATCATTGCTTACATAATTTCATATATCGCAACTTACGACGGACTTTCTAAAGAATATTTCGGTGATATCAACGAAGCTGTTCAAGGTATTCTTCCTCGTTCTTACACCGATTCAATTATTCCTTATTTAGCAGGTATGCCCGGTTTCTGGAGTCTTGTTCCCGCTGAAGATTATGAAGCAGGTAAAGAATTCATTTTCGGCGATAGCATTGATGCAGCTCTTCAGGCAAAGATTGATGCATATAATGCTATTCAGACAAATGCAAAATCCGTAATTGAAAATGCAATGGCTGATGGTATGACTTTCGGTATCGTTCTTGGTTACAACTGCCAGATGATTCCGATTAACGACGAATATGAACAGAGCGACACAATTATTGACGTTAAGAATATGAGCGGTGGTGCAACTTGTTCAAAATATCTCCAGGCTCACGATGACTGGACAAATATTTATAATCAAGCAATCAAAGACGGACACAATCACGTTTCTTGGGATTATAAAGTTGATGCTTCAACATGTATGTTCCCCGAGCAGACTTGGTTCTTAAAGAACTTCCAGCACAATGGTTACAGTGCTGATAACGGAACAACTGATATCATTATGTGGCTCCTCGGTTCTACAGAGCAGTACACTGTTTTCACAGATAAAGAAAATTATCCTCAGTTCTCTCTTTACAACACATATAAGAGAAAAGTTACTCCTATCACTGTTGATGGTATGATTGGTGACCTTGACGGTAGCGGAGCTATTACAACAGTCGATGCAAGACTTGCTCTTAAATTGGCTGCAGGTCAGAAGAAACCCACTGATGATCAGCTCGTTTTCGGCGATATTGATGAAGACGGCAAAATCACCACAACAGATGCTAAAGACATTCTTGCAATGGCTGCAGGTATCGATTTCTAAAAATCTTTTAAAGGCGCGCTTTTTAAGCGCGTCTTTTGTTTTTTGTAATGGAATTGTAATTGAAATAGAAAAGGTGTTGTGATATAATTAAAATATGTAATTGTATCATAAAGGAGTTTATTGGTATGAGTGAGCAAATGACAAAAAAAGATAATATTCTTCAAGCTCTGAAATTTGCGGCTTTTTCTGCTTCTGCAGGTGTTATTCAGGTTGTGAGCTTTACTTTACTTAATGAATTGCTTCCCCAAACACAAAGTTCAAATGCGGTTTTACAGTGGTTTTTCAATTCTGAATATGGCGCAAGTTATCTTGTAGCCCTCGTTCTTTCTGTTTTATGGAATTTCACTTTTAACCGTAAATTTACTTTTAAATCTGCAACCAATATTCCTATTGCAATGTTAAAGGTTTTTGGCTTTTATTGTGTGTTTACACCTGTTTCTACAATTCTTGGTGAAATGGTTGCCCAAAGAACAACATGGGAATTTGCAGAATATTTGATTTTAGGTGTAACTATGATGACCAATATGGTAACCGAATTCTTATTCTGCCGTTTCTTTGTTTATAAGGACAGTATGAATACAAATACAGTTGCGAAAAAAGAAAAGGAACATTCAAATGCCCGATAAAACAAAAGCAGAACAAAAAAGAATTTGTCCCGTTTCAAGAAAATGCGGTGGTTGCCAGCTTATGAATATGACATACCCCGAGCAGTTGAGGTTTAAACAGTCAAAAGTAGTTAAGCTTCTCGGCAGTTTTCACAGGGTGAATCAAATTATAGGTATGGACAACCCGTTTCATTACAGAAACAAGGTTCAAGCGGCTTTCGGAAGAACTCGCGGCGGTGAAATAATTTCCGGTGTGTATCAGTCAAGTACTCATAATATTGTTAAAACAGAATCCTGTCTTATAGAAGATGAAAAAGCAGATGAAATTATTGTAACGGTAAGAAAACTTGTAAAAGATTTTAAGCTGACTGTTTACGATGAACGTAAAGGTAACGGTTTTCTCCGCCATGTTCTTGTGAAGCATGGTTTTGCAACCGGGGAAATAATGGTGGTTCTCGTTACGGGCACATCTGTATTTCCTTCGAAGAATAATTTTGTAAAAGAGCTGTTAAAACGTCATCCTGAAATTACAACCATAGTTCAAAATATAAATAATAAATTTACAAGTATGGTATTAGGAGAAAAGGAAACAGTTCTTTTCGGTAAAGGTTATATAGAAGATGTTTTATGCGGTTTAACCTTTAGAATTTCCCCTAAATCATTTTATCAAATTAATCCTGTTCAAACAGAAATCCTTTACGGCAAGGCAATAGAGTTTGCCCATTTGAGCGGAAAAGAAAAGGTTATTGATGCCTATTGTGGTATTGGTACAATCGGTATGGTAGCATCAAAAAAGGCAGGAGAGGTAATCGGCTGCGAGGTTAATCCCGATGCTGTTCGCGATGCTAAAGTGAATGCTAAAATTAACGGTGTTGAAAATATTAAATTTATTTGTGCTGATGCAGGTGAATTTATGTTGGAAATGAAAGAACGTGGAGAAAAGTGCGATGTGCTTTTTATGGATCCCCCGAGAGCAGGGAGCGATAAAAAATTCCTCTCTTGTGCGGTTTCTTTATCACCTGAAAAAATTGTGTATATTTCCTGCAATCCGGAAACTCAGCAGAGAGATTTATACTATCTTATAAAAAACGGTTATAAGGTCAGAAAAATTCAACCGGTAGATATGTTTCCTTTTACGGCACATATAGAGAGTGTTGTTTTATTGGAAAAGTAATTAAGAAGGAGGATGAAATATGGAAGGGATACTTTATTGCGCATTAAATCTTTTTTGCCTTTCGATTTTAATAATGATTGTTTTGCAGATTTTAAGAAGCTCTGATAAACGTATATCACAGATGATGTATTCCTGGTTTATAATTTCATCTGCGATTCTATGTGCCAGTGACTTGATTTGGGGCATAATTGATTTTTCATATACCTGGCAGTTTTCCGATTCGGTGGATTTTGCGGTAAATAGTATTTATCACATATTTACTTTAGTTGTTTCGTTTATGTGGTTTCTTTTTGCAGAAAGCGAGCAGGAAACACGTACCGCTTCAACCAAAACAGGTCTTATAATCAGTATAATTCCCTTTGTTATAGGCGTTTCAATTATAGCCGGCTCCTATTGGGAGAATTGGGTTTTCTGCATAAATGATGAAGGCGTTTACGAACGTGGACCTTTGTATATCGTTCACATCGGAATATGCTTCTTTTACATTCTTTTGACCTCCTTAAAGGCTTTTATAAGATCATTTTATAAAAAGAACTATGTAAATCGTGCAAAATATCGTACATTGGCATCGTTCTGTATATTCCCGCTTATCTCCGGCGTATTCCAAGTGCTTTTGGTTGGTTCACCTATGCTAAGCGTTGGTGTTACCTTTGCAGCGCTTCAGGTATATGTGAGTACAAGAGAACAGCTCATTTCTGTTGACCCACTTACAAAGCTTAATAACAGGGCAGAAATGGTGCGCTTCCTGGATAATAAAATGAGAAACAGAAGTGCCAATAAAGATTTGTATTTGTTTATAATGGACATTGATTATTTCAAGAAAATAAATGATAAATTCGGTCATATTGAGGGTGATACAGCAATAACAATGGCTGCCGATGCACTTAGAAATGCAGTGAAAAAAACAGGCTTTTTTGTTTGCAGATACGGCGGAGATGAGTTTGTTATAGTGGGCGAGGCTAAAACCGATTTTAATCCGGGGGAATTTTGCGAGTTGATTAACGAGAAGCTCAATGAAGAAACTCAAAAATACGGAAAAGAATATACCTTACATATGAGTATAGGTTATTTTAAGCACACTCCCGAAATAAAAAATATTGCGGAATTTGTATCCTCTGCCGATAAATATCTTTATAAACGCAAAAATGAGAGAACGTTGAAATTGAGTTTCAGAGAATAATTTTGAAAAAACATTCTAATATAATATAAAAAGTGTTGACTGTAAAAAAGAATGGTAATAAAATAAAAGATGCTTTTAAATCATTAAACGGAGTGATACAAATGATAAAAGTAGGTCTTTACGGCTACGGCAACATTGCAAAAGGTGTTGAATGTGCCGTAAAACAGAATAAAGATATGGAAGTTACTTGTGTTTTCACAAGAAGAAATCCTGAAACTGTTGAAACAATTTCAGGTGCGTCAGTTTACAGAACTGATGATGTTTTAAATCACAAAGACGAAGTGGATGTTCTTGTAATGTGTGGTGGCAGTGCAACGGATTTGCCCGAGCAGACACCTGCAATGGCAGAGCATTTCAATGTTGTTGACAGCTTTGATACCCATAAAAGAATACCCGAGCATTTTGCTAATGTTGATGAGGCGGCGAATAAGGGTGGTAAAATCGGTATTATATCTGTTGGTTGGGACCCCGGAATGTTTTCTGTTAACAGACTTTATGGTAGTTGTATTCTTCCTGACGGTGCCGATTACACTTTCTGGGGTAAAGGTGTCAGCCAGGGTCACAGCGATGCTATAAGAAGAATTGATGGCGTTGTTGATGCAAGGCAGTATACAATCCCCGTTGAAGAAGCACTTGATGCTGTAAGAAGCGGTTCGGAACCTCAGCTCACTGCGAGACAGAAGCATACAAGAGAATGCTTTGTTGTGGCAGAGGAAGGCGCAGACCTTAAAAGAATCGAAAATGAAATAGTTACAATGAAAAACTATTTTGACGAATACGATACAACAGTAAATTTCATTTCCCAAGAAGAGCTTGACCGCGACCACAAGGGAATTCCTCACGGCGGTTTTGTTATCAGAACAGGAAGAACAGGAAAAGACCTTGAAAATAATCACGTTATTGAATACAGTCTTAAGCTGGATTCCAACCCCGAATTTACATCAAGCGTTATTATTGCATACGTGAGAGCAGCATACCGTCTTAATAAAGAAGGTCAGAGCGGTTGCAAAACTGTTTTTGATATTCCTCCTGCCTACCTTTCTGCGAAAAGCGGAGAAGAATTAAGAAAAATAATGTTATGATCAAAATAACGCAAAGGTTTCCCTTTGCGTTATTAATTTATAAGATGTGGGAAAATGGATAAAAAGAAATTTTTAGTTAAACTGCTTTACCCTCAACGGTGCAAGTATTGTAACAATGTTATTGATATACGGCGGGAAATGTGCCATACCTGCGAAAACACCTTGCAAAGAATTGAGGGTGAAATTTGTAAGCTCTGCGGAAAAAGTGTTGCGGATTGCGATTGCGGTCATAAAAAGCATTTTTATAAATATGTTTGCGCACCATTTTATTATGAAGGCGCGGCAAGCAGAGCTATATGGTTTTTCAAATTCCGTAATGTGACAAAGCTTTCAAAACCCCTTGCGGAAGATTTGGCGGAGTGCTTTAACCGCCATTACATAGGCTATGATTTTGATTTATGCACCTTTGTACCGTCTGCGAAAGCAGATTTGAAGAAACGAGGCTTCAATCAAGCGGAGCTTCTGGCAAGAGATTTTTGTGAAATAACAGGACTAAAATGTGAAGAGGTACTTATAAAAAACTTCTCAACAGAGTCCCAACATAATCTGACGGGCGTTGAAAGAAGCGGTAATCTTTTAGGAGCGATTGATCTGAAAGACGGAGTTAACATTGATAATATGCGAATTCTTCTTATAGACGATATTAAAACTACAGGTTCAACCCTTAACGAATGTGCCAAAAATCTCCTTATTGGTGGCGCGGCAGAAGTCTTCTGCCTGACAGTCGCGGTTACGAATAAATAAAAATAAGTTGGTCTGCAACAAGTTAAAAAACTTGTTGCAGACCATTAATTATATATCTTCCTCTTTCAAAAAATGAGACAGAGCAGAGTAGCGTTTTGCTTTTTTGTCGTTGAAGGTCATATATTGAATTTGTTCTGCGGAACCCACGGTTATTAGCATGTCTTTTGCTCTTGTAACTGCGGTATAGAGCAGGTTTCTGTATGCCAGATTTGGCACAAGAGAGATCACGGGAAGAATAACGGCTTTGAATTCGCTGCCTTGACTTTTGTGTACTGTTACGGCATACGCAAGTTCTAATTCAGTCAGGTTTTCACCGGGGATTACAGTTTCTCTTCCGTCAAAATCAACCTCGACAGTTCCGGATTTTGTATCAATATGCTTTAAAATACCGATATCGCCGTTAAAAATTCCTCTGCCCTTATCCTCCTTGCTTTCCCATTCAATATTGTAATTGTTTTTAACCTGCATAACCTTGTCGCCGGTTCGGAAAATCTGACCTGCAACGGTTAATTCCCCCTTGTCTTTGTGGGCAGGGTTTAAGGCTTGTTGTAGAAGTCTGTTAAGGTTCTGCGTTCCCGTTTCGCCTTTTTTTGAGGGGCAAATGACTTGAATATCGGAGAAAGCATCCCAACCGTAAGCCTTAGGAAGACGCTCGCTGCAAAGGCTTACAACAGTTTGTGCAGACAAAAACGGATTGGGTCTTTCCATGTGGAAAAAATCCTTGCCGTCATTAGATAAATCAGGCGTTTCACCGCTGACTATTTTATGGGCATTTGTTATGATTTTGCTTTCCATTGCCTGACGGAAAACCTGAGTAAGACAAACAACGGGAAGCTTTTCTGAAAGTATCAGGTCGTGGAGAACATTTCCCGAGCCCACAGGGGGTAATTGGTCGCTGTCACCAACAAGGATAAGACGGCAACCAAGGGGAAGCGCATCAAGAAGATTTGCAAAAAGATGAATGTCAATCATTGAAAGCTCATCGAGAATAAGAGCGTTGCAATCAAGCGGATTTTCAATATTTCTGCGGAAATAGGGTTTATCGTCCTCGTCCCATTCCACCTCTAAAAGTCGGTGAATGGTTTTGGCTTCCATACCGGTAACCTCACTCATTCTTTTGGCGGCTCTGCCCGTTGGGGCGGCGAGAGCGATATCGAGATTTTGATGCTCGAATATACTGATAATTCCTTTAATCGTGGTTGTTTTACCTGTACCGGGACCACCTGTTAAAACGAGAAGACCTTTTTTAGCGGCGGTGGCAATAGCAAGTCGCTGTTGCTCTTCGTACTTAATTTGGTTAATATTTTCTATTTCGTCAATCCAGTCTGCAAGTCGCGGTGCGCCTGCAGGTGGGAAATTGGCGATTATATCAACTCTGTCTGCAATTTTCTTCTCTGCATTATATGAAGATGGGAGAAAAACAAATTCTTTTCCCTCAATAGTATGCATTTTTAGCTGTGCGGTGGAAATGAGCTTGTCTATTGCAATGTCAATTTCGTCCTGCGTTACAGAAAGTAAATCGGAGCAAGGCTTTAAAAGCTTTTCTCTCGGTATACAAGTGTGACCGCGAGAGGTTGAATTGTGCCTTACAACGTGCACAATACCCTCGCTTATTCTGTAATCGGGTAAAGGCTTTTCGGGAAGCTTGCTTTCAATCATTTCCGCCCTTTCAAAGGTAATGCCGATACCTAAACCGCAGAGTATGTAGGGGTTTTCTTCAACCTTTTTAACGGCGTTTATGCCTAACTTTCTGAAAAGCTTGATACATTCAGTTGGAGAAAAACCGTATTTTTCAAGGCCTAACATAACAGTTCGCATAGCGTACTGTTTTTTGAATTCTTCGCCTATATTTCTCGCTTGTTCTTCGGAGATACCTTTCAGGATGGAGAGCCTTTCGGGAGCGGTGTCGAGAATATCAAGAGTTTCTGTACCGAATTTTTCAACAATTGCCATAGCCTTTTTAGGACCTATTCCGCGGATTACACCCGATGCGAGATATTTATAAATCTGTTCTGTTGTTTCGGGCATACAGCGAGAAAAGGCAGTTACCTTAAACTGCCTGCCGAAAGATTGATGTATTATGAAATTACCCGTAAGGGTAACAGTTTCTCCGGCGGTTACACCGGGCATAACTCCCACAGCGGTGAAATAGTCATCTTGGACGGAAACGTCCATAACGGTAAATCCGTTTGTATCGTTTTGGAATGTGACCTCTTCAACTGCGGCGGTTATTTTTTCTTCTTGAAAATTCATTTGTATCTCCGAATTGCGAATAAGGTAAAGGATTTTATTATACGCTGACGCTAGAACTCTCCACCACGCCAAAGACAAGCTTCGGCGCGGTCCCCCTCTCTTCGCCAGAGAGGTAAGGGTTCGCTCTCCTATCTTAACATATTATAAGAATTTTTAGAATATATTTTTCAAAATAATTGAAAAGAATGTGGAGGTATGGTAATATTATCTTGTACATTTTTTCCAACGGAGGAATAAAAAATGAAGTATATTCTAGACAAAATTAACCATTGCAATTTTAAAACAGTTGAATTGGGCAGATTAGCACCCCGCGCTTATGCAATCCCACATTCAAAGAAAAAAGATGCTTTGAAAGCAGATTATAAAACAGAACGCTACAATAGCGACATTGTGAGTGTTCTTTCAGGGGAATGGGAGTTTAAGTATTATAAGAAAAAATCAAAGCTTCCCGCAACCCTTGATACAAATAAAGTGAAGTTTGATAAGGTGAATGTGCCGTCAACCTGGCAGAGAACAGGTTACGAAGAGCCGGCATATATTAATTGCCCCTATAGCTTTGACCCGAGAGCATTCGGACTTCCTAAAGGCGAGGGTGTAAAACCTCCGGAGCTTCCCGAGGATTTCTCTTGCGGTATTTATCGTAAGTTTGTAAATATTTCCGATAAAACAAAAAATTATATACTCACATTTTTAGGTGTTACTCCTTGCGTTGATTTATATATTAACGGCGTTTTCGTAGGTTATGGCGAGGCTGCTCACAACTCCTATGAATTTGATGTTACTGATTTCCTTAAAGAAGGTGACAACGAAATTATTGTTGTTGTTTATAAATGGTGCACCGGCTCATATCTTGAAGCACAGGATATGTTCAGAGAAAACGGTATTTTCCGTGATGTTCTTCTTTATTCTTACGAGAAAACTTATATTAACGATTTTCAGGCAATTCCTCAGAAAAAGGGCAAAAAATATAATCTCAATATTGAAACAGAGCTTAAAGGTTCTCTTAAGGGTGCTGTCATTAAAGCAGAACTTTATGATGGTAAAACTCTCATAGCCGAAAGCACCGTAGAGGGTGAAAAGAAAAACGCAATTTCTTTTAAAGGTCTTAATGTTGAGGAATGGAGTGCAGAAATCCCCCGTCTTTATGAGCTTTTCATAACTCTTTATAACGGCAAAAAAGAGGTTATGACAATCCGTCAGTATGTTGGTTTCAAGAATATTGAAATCAAAGATGCGGTTTTCTATTTCAACGGCAAAAAGATTAAGCTTAAAGGTGTTAACCACCACGATACCCACGAAACTAAGGGTTATGCAATGAGCTTCGAGGACCTTATAAAAGATGTTGAGCTTATGAAAGAGTTTAACGTTAACTGCGTTCGTACCTCTCACTATCCTCCCGACCCATTCTTCCTTGAGCTTTGCGACCATTACGGACTTTATTGCGTCGATGAAGCAGATATTGAAACTCACGGTATCTGGGATTTAGGTTGCGAAGGCGGCGAAATCAGCCATAAGTTAAAATGGGCACCCAGATATATGGATAGAGTAAGAAGAATGTATTTCCGTGACCGTACTCATTGTTCAATTATTATGTGGAGCTTGGGTAACGAATCCTGGGGTTATAAATGCCACGATAAATGTTACGAAATGCTCAAAGAGTTAACAGATATTCCGGTTCATTATGAGGGCGTTTGCAGAACAAAACGTTATCACTATGATGTTTTCTCCGAAATGTATACCCATCAGGATGACCTCAAAAAAATCCGTGACAGAAAACGCGGTAAGCAGTATCAGGAAGTACCTTTCTACCTTTGCGAATATTGTCATGCTATGGGTGTTGGCCCCGGTGCATTGGAAGAATATATGCAGCTTTTCTATTCCGATGATATTTTTATGGGCGGTTGTATCTGGGAATGGGCAGACCATTCCGTGCTTCACGATGGCAGTGATAAATATAAATATCAATACACCTACGGCGGTGACCACGGCGAGCTTCTTCACGACGGTTGCTTCTGTGTTGACGGTCTTTTCTACCCAGACCGCACACCTCACACAGGTGCATACGAAATGAAAAACTGCTACAGACCTTTGAGAGTTCGTAGACTTTCAGGCAATAAGCTCACTCTTGTGAACACAAACCGCTTCCTTTCCTCTTCTGATATCGAAGTTTATTGGGAGGTTCAGGAAAATGGTGTTACTCTTAAATGCGGTAGTTTCAGCACAGATATTGCTCCCGAAAAAGATGCAACATATAAGCTTGATTTACCCAAAGTCAATTACAGTAAAAATACATATCTCAACCTTACATATCTTAACGGTGATTTTGAAATTGCAAGCGAGCAGCTAACGCTTTCCGAAGCTCCTTTCATCCAACCTTCTCTTGAAATGGGTAAAGTATCAATCGCTTCCGATGGTGAAAAGCTTACTGTTAAATATGAAAACGGCTCAATTGAATTTTCCGAGGAAACAGGAGAAATGGTTTCCTACAAGGCAAACGGAGTTCAGGTGCTTAATAAAGAACCTGCTTCTCATAGAGGCTTCCTTCTCAACCTTTCAAGAGCTTATGTTGATAACGACCGTTGGATTATTGATGATTGGAAGGAACACAATCTCATTGACCCCAAAATTACCCTTGAAGATATGAGCGCAGAGGTTAAGTCAGGTGTGGCATCTGTCAGCCAATATATTACTGTTCACGGTAAAGAAGATATTCTCTTTAATGCAAACATTCTCTATATTATCGGTGCAAACGGCGTTGTTGATATTGAGGTTGCAATTGCTCCCGATAAAGACAGTAAAGAACAGTTCTATGATGTTGCTGCTCTCGGTCTTACATTTGAGGCTGATAAGAAATTCAACGAAATTGAATACTTCGGCAGAGGCGAAAAAGAGAATTACAATGACTTTAATGCTCACGCACCTATCGGTCTTTATACCGCAAAGGTAGCAGATGAGCACGAGCCTTATATTCGTCCTCAGGACAACTCCAACCACTCCGATGTTTCTTACTTGAAGCTTAAGAATGAAAAGGGCGAAGAAATCCTCATTTATTCCGATAAGAGATTTGATTTCAATGTTCATAACTATACTCAGGAGCTTCTCCAGAAAGCAGACCACAGAGAAGATGTTTATGACCAGAAAACAACCTTTGTAACTCTTAACGGTTATACAAAGGGTACGGGTACAGGCAGCTGCGGTCCTGCAACTCTTCCCCAGTACAGCATTGATGCATCAAAAGAGCTTGCATTTAATTTTGTAATCGCTCCTCAAAAAGCAGAGAAATAAGGTGCACTATGGAACAAAGATACGAAAAAATAGATTTTTCTAATAAGCTTTTTAAAAATATTATCTCTCTTCGCCGTGAGGTTTTTTGCGGCGAAGAGGGTGAAAAACCTGCGTTTATTAAAGATAGCCGTGATGAGAAAGGATTCCATATTGTTTGCGCAATAGGTGACGAGCTTTTAGGCTGCGGTAGCCTTTATGACAATGGCAACGGCGAATTTGAAATTTCTAAAATTGCCGTTAAAAAGGATTACAGAAAATTCAAAATAGGTAGCAATATTTTAAAGGAATTAAAAAGTCTTGCCATTGAGCAGGGTGCTAAAAGTATTGTTGGTGAAAGCCGAGTAGAAGTTTTGGACTTCTTCACTAAAAATGGCTTCCCCTATGAAAATATTGCATTCGAAAAAGATGGTAAAAGATATATTAAATATAATCTTAATCTTGTTTTTGTAGGTGCAGAGTGGGTTGAATTCCAAGATACCGAAGCGGTTATTGTCCGTTGCGACTTTGATTTGGATAAGAAAATCCCTGCAGAGCTTTTTGTTACAGGTCTTGGCTACTGTAATGCTTATATTAACGGCAAAAGCATAAGTGATAAGGTGCTTTCGCCTGCCTGGACCAACTTTGAATTTATGGATACTGCAAGTATGGCTTACCCCATATTTGATAAAATGACATACAGAATTCTTTATGAGAGAATTGATGTTTCAAGGTTCTTGAAAAAAGGCAAAAACACAATTGTTTTCCATATCGGTGGCGGTTGGTATGCTCAGCACGAATGCCCCAACGAAGGTGTTAAATGCTACGGAAACGGCAAACTTAAACTATGCTTCAAGCTCACTCAAGGCGATAAAATTATTGCAAAAAGTGATAGTAATCTTAAATATATTAAATCCTATGTTCAGAGGGCAAGTGTTTACTATGGCGAGGACCAGGATGCAAGAATCGGGTACTATGATTTTTCCGATATTTCCTATTCAACTGAAAATTGGAAAACGCCTCAAATAATTTCTGCACCTGTTTCCGTTCTTAACGAAGCAGACTTCACTCCCGACAGAATTGTCAGAAAACTTAAACCTAAGTGCATCTATAAAAATGGCGATTATGCAATTTATGATGTAGGCGAAAATGTATCGGGTTATCCTGTTATAGAATTTATTGAGGATGCCTATATCGGCGAAAGCTGTACTATGCGCTTCGCAGAGGAATTAAATGAAGAGGGTGGACTTGAGTTCCATTCCGCAGGCGGAGAATTCCGTATGCAGAAGGATACATATATTTATGATAATAAATGCAAAATTTTCCATCCCCAATTCACCTGGCACGGAGCAAGATATTTTGATGTTTTAGGCAGAGTGAATGTTAAAGAATACAGAGTTGTGCATACAGCTTTAAAACCCATTGTTAAATTCAAATCCTCAAATGAAACTTTACAATGGATTTTTGATGCTTATATAAGAACTCAGAATTCAAATATTCACGGCTGTGTTCCCTCGGACTGTCCTCACAGAGAAAGACTTGGCTATACAGGTGACGGTCAGTTAACAGTTAATGCGGTTATGACTTGTTTTGATGCTGAGAGTATGTATCGCAAATGGATCAGAGATATTGCAGACTGTCAGGATATTTTCAATGGTCATGTTCAGCACACCGCACCATTTTACGGTGGTGGTGGCGGTCCCGGTGGTTGGGGCGGTGCAATGGTAATTGTGCCCTACGCTTTCTATAAGCATTATGGTGACAAGGAGTTGCTTGAAACATACTATCCCAATATGCTCAGGTATCTTGACTATCTCGAAAACCACAGCGAAAAAGGCTTGGTAGTTCGTGAGGAATTAGGCGGTTGGTGCTTGGGTGACTGGTGCTCACCCAAGGACAGAAACCTTATTCCCGAGCCCTTTGTAAACACCTATTTCTATCTCAAGACCATTAAAATGACTATGGAAATTGCAGATGTTCTCGGCAAACCCAATAAAGAGCTTAAAGCCCGTTATGAGAAAGTTAAAAAGGCATTTCTTGATAAATACTACGATAAGAAAACCTGCACTTTCTATAAATCAACAGAAGCGGCAGATGCTTATGGTTTTGATTTAGGCTTGGGTAACGAAAAAACTCTCAAAGCAATCGTAGATAAATACGAAAAGCTGAGTGAGTTTGATTCAGGCATTTTCGGAACAGATATTCTAATCAGAACTCTTTGCGAAAACGGTCATAAGGATTTAGCATTCAAGCTTCTTACAAGCGAGAAAGAAAATACATTCTATAATATGAAAAAACACGGCGCAACAACCCTTTGGGAAAACTGGGATGGCGCACACTCCCACTCTCACCCAATGTTTGGTGCGGTTGTAGAATATTTGGTGAAACATTTTAATGAAATATAAAAAAGTAAATCCTATGGAACTCCGTAGGATTTACTTTTTATTTATTATATGTTTTGTAAAAATGTCTTTTAGATAATCAGTTATTCCATTAGCTGAATGAATTGTTGCAATCATTAATTCATCAGCATCAATTTCTGAAAAGTTGATATCATATCCGCAAAATCGAATTAATTGAGAGATGAAAATTCTTTGCGTCCTTCCGTTGCCCTCACGAAACGGGTGGAGCATATTGGTTGTGCAATAAAAATCTACTATGTTGTTTACAAAATCATTAAATGAAAGCTTCTTAAAATAATTATGTTCTTTCAATCTAAAAAAACAAGCCTCCGCAACGGATTCGATATTTTCAACAGATGTAAAATTTGTACCTTTTTTAGAAATATCAACAGTTCGTATTTTCCCCGCCCAATCGTATAAATCCTCAAACAAATATTTATGAATTTGTTTGTAGTGTTCAAAATCAAAATTATAATTTATAGGATTTCTTTCTAATTCTGAGGTTTTTGCAAAAGTGATGCTTGCTTCGACCTTGGCGAGTTGTTCTTCGCTCTGTATATTGAATTTATTGATTAAACAATTTGTACCTTCATAATAATCGTCAGTCAATGCAGTGATACTGTAACTCACTATGCTATAACACCTGCCGATTGTTTAATTAGCGAAATATACTGTTCCATTGATATTTCATTATTTAAAAGTTTTCTACACCATTCTTTACATTGTTCATCAATGTAAAAGCCCTCCATTTCCACGGAAGCAGCAGCATTATCTATTGCTTTATCAATAGACATATAAATCACCTCGTTTTTATTTAATATACCACAAAGGGTAGGCTTTATCAAGAAGTTCAGAGTGGGTTATCTTATTTTACACGTAGAAATAGCGGATTTTTTTACTGCTTCTGCTATTTCAAAAGCAACGCTTCTGTCGAGGGCAGAGGGGATTATATTTTCTTCGTTTAACTCGTTTTCAGGAATGTGATTTGCAAGGGCGAAAGCCGTGGCAAGCTTCATTTCTTCGGTTATTGCCGTTGCTCCGCAATCAAGAGCGCCTCTGAAAATACCGGGAAAAACAAGAACATTGTTAATCTGATTGGGGAAATCTGAGCGACCTGTTCCAACAACTCTTGCTCCCGCCTCTTTTGCTTTATCGGGCATAATTTCGGGGGTGGGGTTTGCCATTGCAAAAACAATTGCATCGCTGTTCATTGATTTGACCATTTCTTCGGAAAGAATATTCGGTGCGGAAACACCAACAAAAACATCTGCATTTTTAATTGCGATATCTAAACCACCGTTTAAATTTTCGGGATTTGTGATTTTTGCAAGGTTTTGACGTTCTTCGCCTAAAAGTTCATCGTTTTCGTCAA
This sequence comes from Acutalibacteraceae bacterium, assembly GCA_045536495.1. Lineage (GTDB taxonomy): Bacteria > Bacillota > Clostridia > Oscillospirales > Acutalibacteraceae > DTU089. Next base: position 20,069 of record JAZSNR010000059.1, on the reverse strand, counting down.
TGATACCTCGTCTGTCAACAAGTACCATATTCTGTGCCCCTGCAGCAATAAGCATTTTAGAAATTGCAGTACCTGCAGCACCAAGACCGTTAACAACGATTTTTACATTTTTAATATCTTTTTTTACCACTTTAAGAGCATTGAGAACACCTGCGAGAACAACAACTGCGGTGCCGTGTTGGTCATCGTGGAAAATCGGTATATCGCAAATTTCTTTAAGCTTCTTTTCAATTTCAAAGCAGCGGGGAGCGGCAATATCTTCAAGGTTAATTCCACCGAAGCTACCCGAAAGGAGATAAATTGTTCTTACAATTTCGTCAACATCCTTTGACTTAATGCAAAGAGGGAAGGCATCAACATCTGCAAATTTTTTGAAAAGCGCGCATTTGCCTTCCATAACGGGCATTCCTGCCTCAGGACCGATATCACCAAGACCTAAAACTGCAGTTCCGTCTGTTATAACTGCCACAAGATTATTTCTTCTTGTCAGCTCAAAGGATTTATTAACATCATCCTTTATAACAAGACAAGCCTCGGCAACACCGGGGGTGTATGCCAAAGCCATATCTTCTCTGGTTTCAACGGGACAACGGGCAATCACTTCGATTTTTCCGTTCCACTCGTAATGCTTTTTTAAGGACTGTTCTTTAATATTCATAATTACTCTTTATTTGCTTGCATTTTAAGGTATGCGTTAATGAAGCCGTCAAGGTCGCCATCCATAACTGCATTGATGTTACCGTTTTCAAAGCTTGTTCTGTGGTCTTTTGCAAGGGTATAGGGCATAAATACATAAGAACGAATCTGGCTACCCCAAGCAATTTCCTTTTGAACACCTTTAATATCACTGATTTTATCAAGATGCTCACGCTCTTTGATTTCAATAAGCTTTGATTTAAGCATACGCATAGCAACCTCACGGTTCTGATGCTGGCTTCTTTCAACCTGACAGGAGCAAACAATACCTGTTGGAATATGAGTAAGACGAACTGCGGAAGAGGTTTTGTTAACCTTCTGACCGCCTGCACCTGATGAACGGTAAACGTCCATTTTGATGTCTTCGGGTGCAATTTCAACGTCAATGCTGTCGTCAATTTCGGGCATAACTTCGAGAGAAGCAAAAGAAGTGTGTCTTCTTCCGGATGCATCAAAGGGAGAAACACGAACAAGTCTGTGAATACCGCTTTCGCTCTTCATATAGCCGTAAGCATTTTCACCCTCAATAAGAATAACTGCAGATTTAAGACCGGCTTCATCACCGTCAAGGTAGTCAAGAGTTGAAACCTTGAAGCCGTGACGCTCACCCCAACGGTTATACATACGGAAAAGCATCTGTGCCCAGTCCTGAGCCTCTGTTCCGCCTGCGCCTGCGTGGAAGGTGAGAATAGCATTATTTTTATCGTATTCACCTGTAAGAAGAGTTGAAAGAGTCATAGCATCAAGAGCAGAAATAAAACCGTCAACACCCTCACGACATTCGTCGAAAAGGCTTTCATCCTCTTCTTCATTTGCAAGCTCAATGAGAGTTAAAGTATCATCAAAAACACCGCAAAGGTCATCGTAAGCCTTGATTTTGTTTTTGAGAGCAGCCATATGCTGAGTGATTTTCTGCGAACGCTGAATATCGTCCCAGAAGCCGTCCTTTGCACTTTCTGCTTCAAGCTCTGTAACTTCGTCCTTCATTTTCTGAAGACCGAGAGCTTCTGCAAGGTCTTTTAATTTGTCCTCATAAGAGAGGAGCTCGAGTCTTAATTCTTCAAACTGAAGCATATATATTTTCCTTTCAAATACATTTTCATAAAGTATTTAATTACATATTTTTACAAATAAATATTATAACTAAATTATTGCAATATGTAAAGAAAATATTTATATTTTTTAAAACAAAAAACTCTGCCCGATTATTCAGGCAGAGTAAAAATTGACTTTATTTAATTTCAACTGTTTTTGCATCAAAATCTACGGTAATTTCATAGCCGAAATGCTCTAAAAGCATTTCAAGGGACACATTATCAATGATATATTTGCCGTTGATTTTTCTGTGTTCGGTTTTAACATATTTATCTGAACGGAAATCGATGTACTTGTCATCACCTCTAAGGTGCATATTTGCAAATTCAGCACTGTAATTATAGATTTTATTATCTATTTTCAAAGACCCTGTAACATTGTTAATCCAGGTGAATTTACCGCCAAGCTTTTCAAAAATTGCTTCTAAGGGCAAGTCAACGTACTTATCCTCGGGATAGAATTTAACATAATTGCCTTCGGTAATATCTTCGCCTAATACTATAAGAGTGATTCCTTCGGTGTTGATTTCTTCGGTATAGTTAAAGTGTTCTGCTGGGTAGCTTTCATAAACAGGGTTGTTTTGTGTAACAAGCTCTTTTGACGGTTTTGTATTTACCTGTGCCTGATGGGTTTCGATAGTTGCACTTGTTTTTTCGGTACCGAGTGTTTCAGGTTTTATCAGTTTTGTTCCTGCAAGCAATCCGACAGAAAGCACCAAGGCGCACATTGCAAAGGTTGAAACTGCAAGCTTTCTGCTTCTTCTGGGTGTAGGTTCAAATGCCTTTACTTTTGCTTCAAGCCGTGTTTGTAAATATGGGTCGGGCTTAATTTCTTTTAAACTGTTTTTAATGTCATTTTTCTTCATAATTGTAATCCTCCAATTCAATTTTTAAAATTTCTCTGCTTCGTTTCAATCGCATTTTGACTGCCGATTTGCTGGTTTTCAGTGCTTTGGCGATTTCAGGGACAGAGTAATCGTTGTAATAGTAAAGAATTACGGCGGATTTGTATTTTATGGGCAAGGCAAGAATTTTTTTGACAACATCAATTTTCTCTTCATTGTTTTCGGAATATGTAGGAAGCTGCAAATCATCTATGGGAACGGTTTTTCGTGACGAGCTTTTTAAAAAATTGATGCATTTGTTTTGGGTTATTCTGATAAGCCAAGCCTTTTCGTGTTCTTTTGTTTTGAAATCGGGAGAGTTATAAAGAAGAGTAATGAAAACCTCTTGCAAAATATCTTGCGTATCATCGGGATTTCCCAGATATACAAAAGCAATTCTGTAAAGCATTTCGCCGTATTCTTTGTATTTGGTTTGAAAGTCAATATTAGTACTCATATCGTTCTCCTTTCACTTAGAATACAAATAAAACAGTGGAATGGTCACAAAAATTATAAAACTTTTTATTAAACAGATGATTAACTGAATATAAACAAAAATAATGTTGCCTTTTAAGACAACATTATTTTAAATCCCCATTTGCCGGGTTTTCTAAAAGTTTTCCGTTTTTTGTGAATCTTGAACCGTGGCAGGGGCAGTCCCAGGTGTGCTCAGCCTTGTTCCATTTTAAAGCGCAACCTAAATGAGGACAGCGTTTAGGTGTGAGAGTTAAAAGATTTTTTGCAGATTCAAAGCCGTTTACAAATAACTGTGGTTTTAAAATACATCGTGACGGATCAAATGTTTTCGCATAAGGGTTTTCTTGTTCGGTTATGAGGTCGCCCAAAATCATTGCGCTTACCATTGCACCTGTCATACCCCATTTATTAAAGCCCGTTGCAACAAACAGATTATCTGCACCTTTGAAATACGGTCCGATGTAGGGGATATTATCAAGAGTCATACAGTCTTGCGTTGCCCAATGAGCAACCTCTTTACTGTTCGGATAATTGATTCTTGCAAAATCTCGTAACTCTTGCCAATTACCGCCGTCTTTGCCTGTTTTATGACTACCGCCACCAAGAAGCAAAAGGTTCTGGTAATTTCTGAAAGACAAACCTTTTTTGTTTTCGTCAACATACATTCCCTTAACATCAGGTGCATTTTCTAACGCTATAACATAGGAACGGTGCTGATACATTTTCATAAAGAAAAGCCCGTGATTATTTATAATAGGAAAATGAGTTGCAATAACAGCCTTTTTAAAAGTGATTTTTGATTTTTCGGTAATTGCAGAATTTCCGTCAATTTTTTTAACAAAGGTGCTTTCGTAAATTTTCAAATTTTTGACAATCTCTTTCACAAATTTAAGGGGATTAAACTGCCCTTGGTTTTTGAATTTAATTGCGCCCACAGGCTTTATTGGTAGGGGGAGCTTATCTTGAAATTCAGCATCAAATCCGATTTTCCACAGGGCTTTCAGTTCCTCATCGATTAAATTCATATCCTCCATAGAATATACGAAATTATCTTTTTTCTCAAAATCGCAGTCGATTTTTTCGCAAAGCTTCTGGTATTCGTAAAGAGCTTTTTGGTTTGCGTGAAGATAGACTTTTGCGTTTTCAAAGCCGTTGCTTTTTAAGATTTTGCTGTAACAAAAGCCGTGTTGACTTGTGATTTTTGCAGTAGTGTTTCCCGTAACCTTCTGGCAGATTCTGTCTTTTTCAACAACAATACAGTTTACGCCCTTTTCTTTTAATTTATAGGCAGTAAGAATACCTGCAAGTCCGCCACCAACAATAAGAACATCGGTTTTAATGTCTTTTTCGAGTGTAGGGAAAGTGGGTAGCTCTGCCGTTTTTTGCCATGTAGATTCCATATCAAGTATCCTGCAAATCCGCGGCAGTAATATCGTTTTCTATATTATCTCTGCCAAGATCATTATCAATAGTGGGGTAAGCTTCAGAAATAGGTTTCTCCTCTTTAAAGGGTTTGGTATGAAAAACTTTTTGAGAGGGTGCTTCTGTATCTGAAATAACAGGGTTTGCTTTTACTTTTGTTGTCTTTGCTTTGCCTTGAATTTCGGGTACAGGGGGAACTGTGTTTCTTTCTTTTGTATGCGTCCATTGAGGACGATTCATTCCTTTTTTAGCCATTAAATATTTCACCTCAAAAATATAATTACCCAATAAAAATAAAATACACTCTTTGTAAATCAAAATTTACAAAGAGTGTTTTTATAGTCATTCCGCATTCCGCATTCCGAACTTCGCATTCATATCAGTCCCACTCTAACCCAGTCACTGTATCAAGGTCAATTCCTTTTGTATCGTGGGTTTTCTTGGCAAGGGTGATGAGGGCGGCAATAAAGCCGGGGACTAAAAGGCAGATTGAAATAATGCCCATATATTGATTTCCCAAAACTGCTGCAAGAGGAAGGCTTATCATATATGAAAGTCCAACACCTGCGCCAACGGGGAGAAATTCTGCAGACATTGTTGAGGAACGAAGGTTTGTTGGAGAGGATTCACCAATCATCATAATAAGAACATCGTTTGTGGAATAGAAGCTTCCGACAAATCCACCGCAGAGAAGACCAACAATTGAAGGACTCCAGTTGTATTTTGCACCTAACCAGAAGCCGATAAAGCAAGCTAAACAATCAAAGGCGGTAACAAGTGCGGCAGTTTTTCTGCCCTTTGAATCGGAAATGAAGCCCATAATAACCTGAGCGAGAGAGCAACCCACAGGGAAAAGGAAAAGTGCAGTTGTAACAGGCCCAACGCTGACAAGGTTCATAATCTCTTCCGTAAACGAGTTATACATACTTTCCGCATAGCCGTATGACATAATAACCTGATAGTTAATAGAACCGATAAAGCCGAAGTTTGCAAGGGTTGCGGTGATGAAAAGCCAACGGAGCTGTTTATGACTCATTGCAAATTTAAAAGCAGGAATAAGACCACCTTGGGCATCGTTGGTTTTCTTCCGGAGCTTTTCCTGAAGTAATTCTTCATCGGTTTTGCGAAGATGTTTAAGTCGGGAATCAATAAAAGCATCGGTTTCTCTTGCGAGCATAATTGCAATAAAGCTTGTTACAAGACCAACGATAGCGGGAATCATATAAACATTTCGCCATTGTGATGCTTCTGCCATAAGAAGCCTTCTCAAAACGGGAACGAGCATAACGCTCATATTGGCGAAGAATTTAATTGTGGAGTAAATTCTTGCTCTGTGTTTTGAGGGGGAGGACTCCATAATATAAACAACGTGCATATCGTGGGGAATAAAGAATTGAACAAGAACTGCGCCAATAAAGTAGAGAATAATATTGTTCGAAAGGAATATAACGAGCATAGCAAAGCTCATTCCGAAGGTGTTTATAATAAGAAATTTCTTTCTGCCCAAGCGGTCTGCAAAGGGTCTGTATAAAAGACCTACCGCCTGAAAAGGTACAACAAGAATAGAAAGAATATCAAGAAGTGCAACAGAGCTTTGACCGAATTTTGCGAAAAGATCGTTGGCAATTTCCGTTTTCATTAAAGTGCCGATTTGAGATGCAATTTCATCGGTGGCATAAATGAGCGTGATGATAAAAACAAGGTATGCAAAATAATAACTGCGTTTAGGTCTTGCTTTTTCTCTTTCCCATTTAGCAATTTCTTTTTGCTTTTTTAAGTTTCTTTTCTGAATTTTTTCGGGAGTGAGTTCTTTAACTTTCATTAATATCTCATCCTTTCTTCAATCTGACAACATTCCAGCTGAAAGGTTTGAGTTCTGCTGTAAGTATGGAATCGTCAATTTCGGGCAGAGGATTGTTATGAGGTTTAACACTCACATTGTCAAATGTGTTTTCAGCCTTTTTATCGTGGCCGTCCATTGAAATGAACTCGAAAGGCTTGTAGCCCTCAAAATCCATAAGATTAACATCTAATATGACATTTTCGTCAAGGCTTTTGTTGACACAGAAAATTGTCATTTCTTCCTTTTCCTCGTCAAAGGTTGCAATGGATTCAATGTAGGGTACATCTGTAAACTCTTTGCAATCGTATTTCGGGCAGTCGATAAGAGGAAGAAGAGCAGAACCTCTGCCGTAGTTTGAAAGATGCATAAAGGGGAAGAAAATTGTCTGCTCGAAAATACCGCCACCGGTTTTTGTAAAAATGGGGGCAATAACATTTACAAGCTGTGCAAGACAAGCAATTTTAACTCTGTCGCAATGGCGAAGAAGAGTTATAAGCATTGAGCCCACAAGAAGCGCATCCTCGAAATTATAAATATCTTCAAGAAGCGGGGGAGCAATGCTCCATTTGTCAAAGGGCTGGTTGTGGGAATGGTACCACACATTCCATTCGTCAAAGGAAAGGTTGATTTTTTTCTTTGAACGTCTTTTTGCTTTAACATAGTCACAAGCGCAAATAACGGAATAGATGAAATCATCAAGCTGTAAGCTTTTTGCAAGGAAGCTGGGGGTGTCGTCTGCCTGGTTTCCGTAATATTGATGAAGAGAAACATAGTCAATACTGTCATAAGCAATATCAAGGCTTTCAACCTCCCACTTACCAAAGGTGGGGGAATAGATGCTTGAAGAACCGCAAAGGACGGTTTCAATGGAATTATCCGTCCATTTCATCATTTTTGAGGCTTCAAGGGCAACTCTGCCGTATTCGGTTGCGGTTTTTGCACCCATCTGCCAACCGCCGTCCATTTCGTTACCCAAGCACCAAAGCTTGATATTATGTGGCTCTTTAACTCCGTGAGAAATTCTCAGGTCTGACCAATATGAGCCTTCTTTATGGTTGCAGTATTCAACAATGTTTCGTGCCTCTTCGGGTCCGCGAGTGCCCAGGTTTACTGCCATCATACATTCCGCATTTGCTTTTTTGCACCAAGCAAGAAATTCGTTAGTGCCGAAAAGGTTGGGTTCAGTTGTTCCCCAAGCCAAATCAAGCCTTTTGGGGCGATTTTCAATAGGGCCTACACCGTCTTCCCAATTATAGCCGGAAACAAAGTTGCCGCCCGGGTAACGGACAACGGGAACATTGAGTTTTTTTACTAAATCAATAACGTCCTGACGGAAGCCGTTTTCATCGGCAGTAGGGTGGTCGGGCTCATAAATACCGCCGTAAACCGCTCTTCCTAAATGCTCTATAAAAGAGCCGTAAATTCTTTTATCAATTTCTCCTATACGAAATTCTTTTGCAAGGGTAATTTTGGCTTTCATGCTATGCACTCCTTTTGCCTTGTTATTAAGTTAAATATATCATAAATATTAAAAAAGAGCAATAAAAAAACACCGCCTGTGCGGTGAAAACAAAAACAGATATAAAAAATGAAATAACCCTTGACCGACGCTTTCTCGTCACGTCCCCGCCAAGGGTTATTTCTGTTCTATTTTAATATCTAACATCTTTTTATTTACCTCTCTTTCATTAAGTAAGACTTCCTTCTTCACTTTCTACGAACTCTATTTCGAAACACACTCTTTTATATACGTATCTATATTCATTCTCGTAAGTGAGAAACCCTTTTGTTTTGAAATAATTTTCATTCTATGAAGTTTTCAGTCTTTCGGTTCTTTCCCTGTGTACTTTTCTTTCCCCGAACCGTAGGTCTTTCACCGGAACATTGGACTTTACCTTTCCTTTCTTGAAATTTAAGATTAGGTTTTTATTTGTACATCGGAACCACACTTTCTTTTGAAATTAGGTTTTTACTTGTACATTGGACTCACCCTTTCTTTGTCTATATAATAGCACGGAAATTCAGGTTTTGCAATATGCAATTTTGTATAAAGTTCACAGTTTTTCTTTGTTTAAAACGCAGATTTTGGCAATTCGGACAACAAAACTTTTGTTAAATTATTGACAAGCGGTTTTTGATATGATATACTGATAATGTTGTTTGATAAAAATTGCGTTCCGAAAAGTCGTTTTGACCTTTCGGAACGCATATTTCATATTATCCCATAAAAATGTACAATATTCATATCCTCGGGCATATAAAGCCCGTGACTTCCGCAACCGCCGTCAATTTCGTGGCAACCGTGGTCGGGGGCAAAGCCCATGAGGGTCTTGTGGTTCTTCCAATTTTCTTTTACTGCATTGGCGAGAGCTTCAAAGGCTTTTATATTATGCTTTAAAGCATTAATTGCTTCTTCGCTTTCGGGACCGTAGCGGTGCATTGTGCCGTCATAGTTGCCGTTGTAAACCGCGATAAAATCATATTTGTCTTCTTTTATAAGTTCAATAGCCTTTTCATTTGCTTCGTCGGGAGTTTCAACAATGAAATAGTCCATTCCTCTTTCCAGAAAGATTTTTGACATACTGTCGTTACCCGTTGAAACAATGCAGGGCTTTTTGCCTGCGCGAATAAGAGCATCAAAAACCGAGTCCGTTTTTATAACGGGCTTTTCGTATTTTTGGATTCCGTGAACCTCGGGAGATGCACCGGTGTACATTGTGCCGAAGCAAACGGGGGTAACAGATGGCATAACACTTTCCAAAGGGAGAGTTATGCTTGTGTTAAGCATAACAGGAGTGAAGAGGGGCGCGTATTTTTCAAAAATCCAAAGAGCAATTGCATCGGGATTATACATTAAAACTCTGTCAACATTTTTGCCTTCGCAAAGCTTTACAATTGCTTCTAAAGGCTCATTTGCTTCTTTGGGTTTCTCAGCGCCCAAAGCGGAGCAAACAGAAGCTGCAACACTTGTAAGCTTGAGTTCACAAAATATATCTTGCATAGGAATCACCTTTCAGTTTGAAACTATCAAAAATTATATCACACACATTTATAGGTTACAAGGGTTTGAAAATTTATTGACAGATATATTTTGTTTAGTTTAAAAGCAAAAAAAATTGTGACTTTTTGAGATTTCAGACATATATATTATGAAAGCTAAAGTAATCAAACTATCGATTTATTCCGTTTGATATAAATTGAAAATTTCTTTATTAAGCTTTCGGGCGTATTTTAAAGCATTATATGCTCCGCCGTATTCGCGCTTTACATAGAATATTCCATATTGACTGTTTTCTATCATCCATTCATTTCTCAAGGGTATGGCTGTTTTGTAATGAGCATCAGCTAATTCATCAGGGATTATAATATCGTCATATAAATCGGAATAATATTCCTTGTTAGTATTAAGTTCATTTGAAAAATAAGGACGAATCAGAATTAACTTGATATCTTTGTAATTTTTCTTTGCCTTTCTTACCATTGCGGAGCAAAGTTTATCAAAATCGCCGTGATCTCCAACTATAAAAGTTGTGACATTTTTGTTTTCAATTAAATTGCAGATTTTTTCATAAACAAGGTTACTGACAGGTTCGAAAACATCACGGTGACCGAAAAAGCAACAGGTATTATTCATAAAAACACCACACATTTCAAATGCTTGTAATTATGATAATACACAATTGTATAGTGTAAGTCAAATTTGAAAAATATAAAATTAAAAGGTGATAAAATGAAAAAACAAGAATTTGCAAAAAGAGTTGCAAAGCTAAGACAGAATAAAGGCGTTTCCGCAAGAGATATGAGCTTGTCTCTCGGGCAAAGCGAGAATTATATTAACCATATCGAAAACGGCAAAGCCTTTCCGTCTATGGCAGTTTTTTTCGAAATTTGCGATTATTTTGGGGTTGCACCAAGTGAGTTTTTCTCTTATGACAAAAAGAATCCCGAGACCATAAGTAAATTAGCAGAGATTTGTGAGGGTTTGACAAAAGAGCAACTTGATTTGCTTATCAGCCTTGCGGAGAATATGAGGAAGTAAATTCGGAATTCGAAATGCAGAATGTCGGGGCTTGAAAATGCGCTAAAATACAATTGTAGGGGAGGGTCTTGACCCTTCCGAAAGTTGCGGTTTTGGGAGGGTTGCGACGGGACGGGCAAGACCGCCCCCTACTATCGTTCCGGGTTAGTTTATTCTTTTGCGTTGTTGGAATAAAATAACGGGATGATAAGAATTTGCGACAAGTGACATAAAAAAGCTGCCTGAAAAACAGGCAGCTTTTTTATGTGAGAATTATATTATTAGCAGCAAACGATATAAACGCTTGACAAAAGAATTGATTCTTCATAGTCACAGCGAGTACAAGTTTCGTAGTCATAACTTTTCTTTAAGCATCTTGGAGATGTTGTTCTAACTTTGTGTGTTATTTTAGAAACTCTTGTGGTTTCTAATTTATGTCCAAATAATGTGCATGTAAGACCGTAGGTTGTTGAATCGTTGTTGTGTTCTTCTTCGTTTGTATAGTAAGCAATAATTTTTGCTTTTGTTTCTTCGGAAATGTTTTCGTTTTCAATAATAATAACAGTGTTTTCGTCAATTGCAGTTTCTGCAGCGTTTGTGGGCATTACAAATGCGCAAATGAGCATTGCAACAGTAAGTGTAAGTGCCAGTATTTTTTTAATCTTCATATTTTATTTCCTCCATATTTTCCAAAATATCTATAAGTGAATCTCTATCAGAGTATGTGACTGTATATAGATTATCATTATATGTAAAATATGCTTGTACTTGAGCTATATCGTTCATCGAACAAAGATAAAAATCTATATCGTTATAGGTTATTTTTTCGTCACAAATACTTGTTATGTCTTTGCTTAAATTTGCGTTAAGAATAATGTTTATTGAAAATGTTGGATCGTCAAAAGTTATGATTAAGTTTCTTTTGTTTTCATAACTAGAGGCAGAAATTCGTTTTAGAGTATCAGTATACATTCTGTTTTTAGGAAACAACAAAATTGTTTTTTCCTTTTTAGCCGCTTCACTTATGGTGTTATACTGTTTTGCTTTTTCTTCCTTTATATACGACTCCTCACCGACATTAACTTCCTTACCAAAAGGTATGAACTCGTATGTTCCGAGGAAATCCTCGAGAATGTCAACAACACTTCTTTCGGAACTAAATGAAATAATACTAAACAACGCAACCAATATAGCGATACACGCAGCAACAAGCCATATTTTCTTTTTGTTAACAACTTTTTTAGGAACTTTTACCGTTTCGGGTTCGGTTGCTTCCTTCTCTTCCGTATGGAAGATTTTTCTGACCTTTTCATTAACATATTCGGGGCTGAGTTCAACGTGCTTGTCCTGCAAATCAAGAAGGACGGTAACGCAGGCGTCAATTAATTCTTCATTCATTTCCTCAAGAGGCTTGCTTGCCTCGAAAATGCAAATGAAATTCAAATAACGAATTAATTTAAGTTTATTTTGCTGTGTCATTTCCGTAAAAAACAGCTCCTTTCCCGAAAAAAATTTTTTCTCCTTTCAACTATATATGACATAAAGTTGAAAATGTCACAAAAAAATTTCGAAAAATTTTAAAATTTTTCGAAATTTTTTGAATTTAGTATCAAAAGAACAGTTTGATGATGAATTGACCGGGGCCTGAGAAGGCGATTTTTGCCAATAGTTCAACCTTTTTTCTTAATCTTGAGAACCTTGTTCCTACATTTGAAACGGTTATTCCCATTTCTTCGGCAATCTGTTTATAGTCTTTTCCTTCAATAATCTTTTTATAGTAAAGGGTGTAATCATCCTTCTTTAAGGTTTTCAGGATTATTTCCTTAGCTTTTTCCACATCTGCTTCTGTTACGGTGTAGTAATTGTCAACTGTAATCAGCATATCTTCCCAAGAAATTATTGCATCTTCCAAAGAAAGCAGTAACTGCCATTTCTTTTTCTTCCTGTAATACTCCATACATTTCTTGGTAGCTGTGGATTTCAACCAACTGCTGATTATATCATCTTTTAGCATATCAAGTTTATTATAAAAAGCCAAAAAGGTGTCCTGGGTAATTTCTTCTGCATCGTGCCAAGGGATACCGTCTTTCGCATATACAAGCTTAAAAATCTCTTGATACATTTCTTTTGAGATCTCTTCAGCTCGCTCTTTTGTTATCATAATACCCAAACCCATCCGCTAAAAGAATTTTTGACTTGATTTCTGACCTATGAGAGCAGTTTACCATATATTCTTATATTCTGCGAGTGTTTTTTGAAATTTTTTGCAAAAAAAGATAGAACTTTGTCGGTTTTTGGTCAAATACTCGAAGCTTTAATCTCAAAAATACATTTGGGCATAATCTTTAATGATGTTTTTTGCCTGCAATGCGGTTTTCGGATCTTTGTCTAAGGCGTGATCCGAGTTTTCATAGATTAATAAATCGTTTTTTAAGCCTTTTTCATTTAATGTATTTATAAATTTATCTATATGAGAAAAGGGGATAAGCTCATCAAGTCGTCCGTGAAAAATGGCTGTGGGAACGCAATTTTTCGAAATATATTCCTGTGGTGAAATCTTTTTCAAAGCCTCTTGCTGTTGGGCTTCAGAAAAATCAGATTTGGTAATTTTAAATCCGCAACATTTTGAAAGAAGCTCATATTTCCAGTCCTCAAATTCACCTGAAATACCCATTAAAAAATCAGATTTTGAAAGGTTAACAGGTGGGCAGTAGGGGCAAACTGCAACGGGTGTTATGGGTGCCTCTTCCATTCTTGTGTAAGCATAAAGAAGGGATAAATGTCCACCGGCAGAGCCACCTGAAAGAAGTAAATTTTTCAGATCAAAGCCATATTTTGCAGAGATGTTTTTTATGGCTTTCAGTGCGGATGTTATATCGTCAAGCTCATCAAAAACATTTATATCTTCCGAAACAAAGCGATAGTTCATTGTGGCACTTATGTACCCAAGTTTGCAGAAAAATTCTGTGTCAGAGGTATGGATTGATTTGTCTCCATCATGCCAACCGCCACCGTGAATGAAAAGTATCACACCTGACTTGCATTTTGCATTTTCAGGAATTAAAATATCAACTTTATGCCTTTCGTGGCTTCCGTATGAAATGTCATTCAAAATAATATTGCCCATAATTATTCCTCTGTGAAAACTTCTTTAATTGCTTCAAGATAACCGTAGCCATAAAGGTCATCGGGCTGAAGATAGCTGGTTTCCGTCCATTCATTCCAGCTGTTAACGGTAATGAACGGTGCTTTCATAATGCCATTTTCGGTTGAGGCATCTGCAAAGGCTTTAATTTTTTTGCAGGTGAGTTTAAAGTTTTCGGGAGTATTATTTACCACGACACCAGGAACAAAATCGTAGAATCTTACATTGTTATCCCAACCTACAGAAATATTGGGGTAGAAAGGAATATTCAGTTTTTTTGATTCTTCGGTTATTGCACTAATGTAGTTGTTTGTAACCTGGGTATAATCTCCGTCAAAGTCCGTTGAGCAACCCCAGTTATAGCTTGTCACCGAATCAGCACCGAGAAAATCATACATCTCTGCAGAAGAAACACCTTTTTGCGAATCGTTCTCTTCAAGCCAATTGAAAACTCGATTACGCCAATGAACAAATTGCAGATGAAGTCCTTTAAAGCCTGCGGCAATGGTCTTTTCGCGGAATTCTTCAATAGCTTTTTTACATTCATCACTTGTGCCAAAGGAACGAATGAAATTATCAATATCAAAAATCATATACACAGGACAACCGTCAATGCAGTAATAGTTTTCTTTTAAAAAGTATTTTTCGATTGTTCTGTCGCATATTTCCGAGAAAATCTTTGGAGTAACAACTCCGCTCCAGATTACTGTTGAAAGGTCATTGTCGGAATTGCGTTTGTCCCATAGATGTGTTGCGTCGTGATTTGCCCACATAAGACAGAATTTCATTTTATTATTATTTTTAGCTTTCAAAAAACCGTCGTTAAGGCAGTTTTCCAGAAAGGGTCTGTTATCATACCAATACCAATCATAAATAAAAACATTTACGCCGTGAGAAACAGCGCAATCTATCTGCATTTCCATAACGGAGCTGTCTGCTTCATTTACATATCCCCAAGTAGGTGTGCGAGGCCAACGGCAACCTTTATAGCCTTTATCAGTCATTGCTTTAACAGTTTGCCATTCACCATTACCCTCGGGCCAGAAAATACGCGTACGTGGTTCATCGCCCGTATATGAAGGCCATATAAAGGCTGCAATATCATAATTTTTCATTCTAATCCCTCACGGTGTGGTTTCCTTTTTATGTTAAGGTCTGTAATATAAATAAATTATTCTTCCGGGATTGTCTATGAGCCAGCAGTAGCTGGTTACCTTTCTGTAAATGTAATTAAGCTTACCTTTAAGCCCTTTGATCTTGAAATCAAACATTCTCGGCTTAACCGTGTCATAAAGCTCGGTAGCGCATTTACATTCGAAGTCACTCTTTACCTGACTGGCAGCAAGAATAATAAGCTTCATATCCTTTGGCAATGTGAGTGTTTTTGCACCATTTGTATCAATTTCATATTTAAAGAAGAAAAGCTGATGTGCATAATTGTCACCCTTTGCTGAATGCGTATGAGTACATTCCCAACCGAGAACATCGGTTTTTATCTTTGCTGTACGCTTCAGACTGTATAAATCCCAGGCAAATGGTCTTTCTTCAACGTCACTTACCTTGATTTTTACAGGTTTGTCGTCAAGCTTCAATGTGAATTCTCTATCGCCGTCAAGACTTGCACAAAGAATTATAAGCTTATTTTTTTCGGGATTAAGTGAGATTGTTTGTCCGTCTGCAAGCAGGCAATTTTGCTCACCCTTATTTATGGCGAAATCTATTCCGCCACTGGTTATTTTATCAGGCACAAGCTCTGCAGGAATTGTATAAGCCTTTCCGTGAATGCCGTTTCCGGATGGCGCTTTGTTTGAAGAAAAGGCGTTTGTATTATAAGGCAGAGCCACAGGTTCTTGCTTAATATGAGAACTCTCGTTCTTTGAGGGAGCGAGTATAAGAGCAAAGCTTTTTATCTCGTAGGGCTTCATATCAAAAACAAGGCAACCATCCTCCACAACTCCATTGCAAATATGCTCCTCGGAGGCGTAAATTTCTCGGGCAGAGACAATACCATTACCCATAGTAAGCCTTACATTGCTGTGAGTCTCATTGTTACCTTCGTTTACTCTGACAACTATTTCATCGCTGTTTTCAGCCTTTTTAATTGCTCGAATGATAATTCCGTTATCGGAAATATCGGCAAAACTGTATGAGCTGCCAAGGATGCCGTCGTGCTTATCTGTAACAAATGCTGTTAGAGGTGAGTTGAATTCACGGGCAGCAGTCTGCACTCTTGTCACATCTGTACCCTTATGGGCGCAAATTGCATAGCCGTATCTGTTAAGCCCCAAATCCATCATACTCTGCATTGAAAGGGGACGGGAGTTGTTGAGAGGTGTATGAACAACTGTAAGGCGTAAGGTGTTATCGTCAAATTTATCCCAGCCGTATTTACTGTCGCTGATTACCGAAACGCCGTATTCATCACTGGTATCAGTAATATCAACCCATTTCTGTGCAGGGACTTCATACACTTTTTCGTTGGCGTTTCCTCTCCTGATAGCACCAAGTCCAAGGTCAAAGGTCGCTTCTTTATTACTGCAAGTAAAGCTGAACACATTTTTGCACAAGGTGTTCTGACTGTTCCAGTCTAACTCACTTTGAATTTCAACCATATCAGAGCCTGCAGATAGAGAAATATTGTTTGTGAAAACAGAATCGTCTGATTTCTGCACAACCTGAATAGTACACCTTGCAGGACCTTGTTCAATTATCTTTGAAGATACCTTCTGAGCGATTCTGTCAGGCTTTCTTATTGAGTTTTTGTACTTCATCTCCCAAGCAGGATAAAGCCATCCACCTACATAATTATCAAAAATACCCAGAGTAACGGGAGCAGACAGAAGCTCTTTGCCGAGTTCTTTATCATAAATAGAGCCGATATCTCCATTTGCGTTAAGTGTAACTGCGTATCTCTCGTTTTCAAGAGAATTATCAGTTGCCTTAAGTGCCGTTTCAGATTTGCAGAGTTCATTGCTTTCAGTAACATCGAAAACTTCAAAGGAGCAAGGCGGAACGTTTACTGTAAAGGCAATTGTGGTTTTACCTTCCTTTGTGCTGATAATCTGTGACGGAATTTCATCGCCATTTGCATTATGTACGGCAATATGTTCAAATTTTCCGTCAATTGTTGCCGTTACACAGCCCTTTCTTTCGCACTCGATGGGATTGTTTACAATTACAGGAACACCCTTGCAGAAAGAGGTGTCAAGCATAGTGGCTATTGAAGAAACGCTGTTTTCGTATTCGTGCGCCAACTGATTAAGGGAAAGTCCGTAATCAATCCAGGAACGAAGATATGCTTGGTGAATTGATGTGCCGGGTAAATCGTCGTGGAATTGGTGGTTGATTATTCTTTTCCATGAGGTGTTAAGCTGTTTTTGCGGATATTCCGCAGAACCCAGCCACGCCGCTGTTACAGCCGCTCTTTCAGCCATATCTGCAAGCTCTTCGCCACGCTTATTCCAACGTTTGCTTAAGGTCCTTGAAGTATAGCCTGCAGTTCCGTGGTCAGTCAGAAGCAACTCATTATTCCAGGAGGGAAGTTTATCTCTTTCCTCTTCGGTCATTTCCGTCATAATTTGCTTGAAAACTTTATCGGAAGGTGAGGAGTGAACCTTTATATCGGAATTGTCGTTTTTCTTCATATTTCTGCGAAGGCTTCTTAATGACATGGGAAGAACACCGCCGCCTCTGTCACCAACACCATGGAAGATTTCAGTGAAATTCATACCATGAGCTTCGTTTTCCGCAAGTTTTTCTTTAATCGCTTCGCTTTTTCGTAAATTTTTGAGAACAGCAACATAGTTTTGCATTTTTATGTTGGCAATAATATAATTGCCGTCGGGACCATACCATTTACCAATGTCAAAGGGTTGACCGTATGCACTACCCCATGAGAGCTTCTGGGTTGTAAAGCCGTAAAGATTTGAATGCCTTGCAATTGAAGGCAAAGCATAACCAAAACCGAAGCAGTCCGGCAAAAATACATCCTTGCTTCTTACTCCGAATTTTTCATCAAAATAATTATTACCCAAAAGAAAATTTCTAAAAAGGGCTTCGGGTGAAGGTACATTGACATCGCCATTTTCCCAGCCTGAGCCGCAGGGATACCAATTACCCTTTGCTACATATTCCTTAAGCTTTTTAAATTGCTCGGGATAATACTCCTCCATAAGCTCGTATCTGTACGCACCCTCAAAATTAAAAACATACTTGGAATACTTTTCAAACAGATGAAAATTCCAGTTAAGAGTTTGGGGAATGTAATTGCGAACCGTAGTTTCAAAATCCCAGTTCCACACGGTATCAAGGTGTGCAGTTGCAATTGTGTGAACGTGCTTTGTCTTACTCATAGCAATAATCTTGACAAGATGCCGCAGCATCGCGTCCTGTCCTTTCTGCGTTTGGTTTTTATATTTTATCATAAACGTTGCAGATTTTCATTATATTTAGCAAAAAAAACTTTTAAAATTTAATAGATTTGTTGAAAACACCTATAAAATGTGGTAATATTTTCACAAGAAAACAGCAGGAGGAGGCTTTTTATGTTAAACAGAATGAAAGAGCTTTTATGCAAATCCTATCCCGATGCCACGAAAGATATCGGTGATTACTCAAGCAAGGAGCGAAACTTCTACCTTACCGGAATGTTCGGGCAGAATATTATTTATGCTATTATCGGTTCAGTGCTTCAGGTATTCTACACAGATATTCTGATTATTCCGACCATTGCGGTAAGTATAATAATGGGTATTTCAAGAGTATGGGACGGAATTAATGACATCATTATGGGTACTGTGGTTGATAAAACCCACACCCGTTGGGGTAAGTGCAGACCCTACCTCAAGTTCGTTCCATTACCTGTTGCTATTACAACAATTTTGATGTTTTTGCCCATTACAAATCTTCCTTTGGGTGCAAAAATTGTTTTTGTTGTATTCACATTCCTTTTGTGGGAAACCTTATACACTCTTGGTGATATTCCGCTTTGGGGCGTAACCTCACTTATGACACCTGATGAGGAAAAACGTTCAAAGCTTATTTCTGCAGCAAGAATAATATCAAGCTTCGGCAGTATTATTGTTGTTGGTTTCTATCCTATTAAAGATGCCTTGGGTGCAATTGACCTTGGATTATTTGAAAACACCGGTAAAGCCAATTCCGATCTTGCATATTTTTCAGAGCCCCAGGGTTATCTTCTTGCGGTTATTGCTATTGCACTTTTCGGCGGAATACTTTTCAGACTTCCCTTTGCGTTTATTCGCGAAAGAATTACCCAGGCTCCCAAAGAAAAGGACACAGGTTTTAAAGAAAACCTGAAGCTTATGTGGCAAAACAAGCTTTTCCTTCGTGCTTTGGCATCAAATATACTTGGATGCACAAAAACAATTATTATGACTGCGGGTATATATTTCTGCAAATGGGTGCTCGGTAACGGCGGCGACGAAACACTTTGGCTCATAAAGCTCGGCGGACCTTTCCTTGTGGGTATGATAATTGCAATGAATATCAGCACGTCGGTTGCCAAAAAATACGGCAAGAAAAAAGTTTACCTTGTAACCTCATACCTCAATGCAGTGCCGTACATACTCATTTTATTTGTGGGATATCAGCATATTTTCTTCCTTGGGGTTATGCTTTTTATCAGCGGTTTCCTCACAGGCTTCTCAACTGTTTATAATACAACAATGATTGCTGACAGCGTTGACTATATGGAGCATAAAACCGGCAAGAGAAACGATGGTGTTTTCTTCTCGGGTCTCAATTTTACATCGAAGCTCACTGCGGCAATAACCGCAATTGTTACAAACCTTGTTTTCTCTGCAGTAAATTATACAGACACTATCAACACACTTACAGAAAATATTGCAGCAGCATCTGCAAATGGTCAGGACTATGTGCTTGATTTTGCAGCGACATATCCTGAAATCACTTCTGCAATGCTTATTCTTATTACCATTATTCCCGCAGTGGGTTGTATTCTTCAGGCATTACCTATTCACAAATATTCACTTGAAGAAAAAGAACACGCAAAAATTCTTGAAGAGCTTGAGGAAATAAGAGCAAATCACAGTAAATAAGATGAAATTGATATGAAAACAAAAAATAAAGAGTGGCTTTTGCCACTCTTTATCTATTTGTGTACAGAGCATTTCGGCTTGAATTATTCGCTTACGGACTGTATAATATTATTAATCAGAATTAGGAGTTGACATTATGGCAAAGATTACTGCAGTAAAAACACACGCAAGCGGGATTGCTCTGGGCGGCATTGGTGCCGGCAGTGTAGAGCTTTTGCCTGACGGCGAGTTTCACTTCTGGCAGATAGCCAATCCGCCGAGGCTTACACGGGTGTGCTTTGAAGATAAGGTTGATGACGGCGAGGGCAGTACGGGTGCTCTTTCTTTTTACGTGCGTGAAAAGAAAGGCAACAACGCTCCTGTTGTCCGAAAGCTCGGTATGAAAACCGATGCCGACGATTTTTCGTACA
>JAZSNR010000028.1:0-2448 GCA_045536495.1 Acutalibacteraceae bacterium | reverse complement strand
CGGAGCTGCTGACATATATAGTATACCATAACAGCCCTTTTTCTTCAAGGTTTACAGGACATATATTTGCAAAAAACATCATATAATTTTGCTTCTATTTGTAGTTTTACTTCTCTTTTTTCGTCCACAGAAAATTGAGGGTGTAAATTGGTAATCGACACGATTTTGTTGCCGATTTTCTGCTCCCAAGACTGTGCGACATAATTTACCATGCAGTCCGTCTCCTTCCTTTTGCGACTATTTTTCTTTTATTAAAATATGATTTGCGTCTTGTCCTCTATACCAAAACGCAGTTTATTAGAATTCTTATCTTAACAGTCAGGCATCGTGGAGAGACAATACCTAACTCATACTTCCCACTTCAAATGAAAATCAAAGATTTTCGTATATAAATTAAATAGCTCCTTCATCTATGAATACTCAACGTTATTGTTTGCGTTTTCTTACAGGCTTCTCTGCAAGGTAGGTGTTAGTAATATCCGGTCTGTGATGTCCAAGCGCTTCGCTTGCTTTGTGCTTCGGCTTGTAAAAGCCGCCGTCTTTTAATCTCTTATATTCATTCTGTGCGTAATAATAACGAAGTCCGTGCCACGTTAAAACATCCTTTTTCGGCTTTTCACCGGGCTTTGTCTGTTCGGTGCGGTTTCGCACCGTAAACTTATCTCTGTGGGCAGTCATCCAATTTTCCAACGATTCCTTTTCGTGCTTAACGCCGCCTTTACCGTTAGGACTAATGATATACTCCATCGATTGCAGCTTGTTTTTCTTTGCGAAGTTGTATAGCTCTATTAAAAGCTCTTTCTGTTCTCTTGTCACAACGGGTATTGCTCGCCGTTGACCGCCTTTGCCTTTAACTGTAAGCTCATCGTAGTGCAAAGCTCGTTCGATGCAGTCAAGACGAATACGGCAACACTCAATACGTCTAAGCCCAAAGGTTGCACCAAGCTTAATACTGAAATATACATCTATTCTGCCGTGCTTTTGGGAGAGTACCAATCCGCCTGCAATTTCTTCCTTGAGCCACGCTCTGTCTTCTTTACCGAGTCTGCGCTTATCTAAGCCTAACGACTCATTATCAGGCAGACGGTTCTTACCGCCCATAATCTCGTAATAAAAGCGAATACCCGATAGTCTTGCTCTCATAGTTGTGGGTGCAAGACCTTTTTGTTTCATCTCTTCAACGTATGCACGAAGGTGCTTACCCGAGATATTAACGAATTTCTGACCGTTGAAGTTTTTAGCATAAAAGCTTCCCATCATCTTGGCATACTTGTAATAATCGTTCTGAGTTACAAAACTCTTGGTGTTATTACGCTTGTACGCCTTATTCAGTTGATCGAATATCTGATCTTCGTTTGTTCTTTTTTTATCAGCCATGTCCTTCCTCCTTTCTTCAATAATTTTGGTACACAAGTTTGCTCTCCCAAAACCTTGCACCTGTATCTAAAATTTCGTTCACAGCTTTTTTAGGGGGATAAAAGTTGTGTACGAAAATTTTATTCTTTATGTATCTTCTTCGTCGCAAAATTTATTGACGAAAATCTTTGCTGAAAATTTTTCGGCTCACATAGGCCGATTCACAGCCTATGTGAGCCGGCTCTAAAAATGATAGACATCTTTTCCGTTGTCATTAAAAAACGAAAGTAATTATACGTTTAGGGGTTAGCCGCAGGCGTGAAAAATCTAAAAACATTCTTTAATTACTCTGCAAAATAATTTCAAAATGTAAAGCATTTATCATCGAAAAATGATGTTGTCAAGGCGTAAGGATATAGTTATGCCATTGGTATTCAGGTCATGTTTCTTTTTGATTCTTTTATACTGTTTTGTCTTAGCGCCTTGACAACAGGCTCCACTCGAATCCGAGTGCAACAGTTTCTTTATGACCTTCAGTCCTAAAGAAACTGTTGCACTCCCATAAAAGAGAGTCATCATCATTCATTAGAGACAGTCATTTCAAATGTGAATCATATCAAAATTAGTATCATATTAAATTGTTCCCATAAGGGTGAGTACAACGGAACCTCGTACCCAACACATGAAAATAAATATAAAAAATAATGAGGTTCCTTATGTGCGTTCTCTTGAAACAAGAGTGTAAATAAATTACTGCACAATGCCGAATATAGTCCCATTCATCGAACGGTCAATATGCAATCCCTCAACCACAGATTGTCCGGCAGGGCTTTTCATACGATTAAAAGCTACCTAAAACATTCGGATCTAAAACGGATTATTGTCAGAAATCCGTCTTTACTGATACAAGCATTGTCTGCAATCGAAGCTGATGTCCGTCTCGTCTATGCAGGCTACGCACTTATTTTCGTTCACAGAGTGCCATAAGTGAAAGCAGATCTGTATATTGCACTTCGCTTCTTTTGCCCACTGTGCACAAGTGGTTTTGTCACACTGTACCATCCGGTCTGCCGTGTGCGCAGGTTCGCAGTC
>JAZSNR010000075.1:0-83886 GCA_045536495.1 Acutalibacteraceae bacterium | reverse complement strand
TAATTACAAGCTTATTGAGTATCGCAACGGTGACGAAAAAGAAGATAAATGGACCTTTCTTTATGATGTTAAATCTGACCCTTGGGAAACAGTGAACCTTGCAGATAATGAGGAATATAAAGAAAAAGTTAAACAAATGCGGGAGAAAATCCTCAGATATCGGGACGAATGGGAAGAACAGAAGCACCCTTGGGGAGTGAATTTCTGGAAAAGATTTTCCGGTGAAGATTAAATTTAAAACGGAACAAACGCAGAGTTTTTATTGCAAAGCAGGTTAAAAAATGCTAAAATAATTTTATACACAAAAACATCAAATTTTGGAGAAATGATAGATTAAATGAAGAAAGTCAGCGAGTACAAAACGCTTTTCGGAAGCCTTAAATCAGAGTGGAAATGGCTTTTAAGGTTAATGAGCCGTTACCGCTTGGAAATTGTTATCTACACCATCATTGGTGTGGTTGGCATTGCTATGGGTTTGGGTGCAAGCGTTGCTTCAAAGTTCCTTATTGATGCAGTTATCACCCACAATAACGAAACAATCGTTTCAGCGGCGGCACTGGTTGTTGGTCTGGGCGTTTTTCAAATTGTAATTAATGCGGTGTCGTCTTTCATTTCCTCTCGGGTTGGAACTCGCGTCAGCAATGAAATCCGCTCGGGAATTTACAGCAGTATGGCAACTGCCCGTTGGGAAGATATCAATATATATCATTCCGGCGACCTTATAAACCGCCTTGAAGGTGATGTCAGCTCTGTTTCCGGCAATGTGATATCATTTTTACCGGGACTTTTCACAAAGCTGATGCAGTTTTTCGGTTGCCTTGCCATTGTTCTTTATTATGATGCAACAATGGCGTTGCTCGCCCTTATGAGCGCACCGGTGCTGTTTTTCTCTTCAAGATTTATGACGAAAATGATGAGAAAATATAATCTGGAGAGCCGCGAAATGAACGGTAAGATTTTGTCTTTCAGCGAGGAATCTGTTCAGAATTTGCAGACTATAAAAGCATTCGGCTTAACAAAAAGCTATTCCGAAAAATTCGGAAGCTTGTTAAAAAGCTATCGCCATATGCGTTTAGCTCACGATAAGTTTACAATTCTCACAACTCTTTGCCTTTCGGCAATAGGGCTTTTGGTGTCCTATTCCTGCTATGGTTGGGGTGTTTACAGACTTTGGGAGGGTGCAATAACCTATGGTACAATGACCTTGTTTTTGCAGCTTTCCGGTGGCTTGACCTCTTCATTTTCCTCAATCGTATCAATGGTTCCCGGTGTTATTTCCGTTGCAACTGCGGCAGGACGGGTTAAGGAAATAACAGAGCTTCCCAAAGAGAGCCTTGAGGACGAAGAAAAAGCGGAAGAAATGCTTATAAAAGCAAGGGAAAAGGGCGTGAGCCTTGTTGCAGAAAATGTAAGCTATGCTTATACCGACAGCGACAAAACCGTGCTAAATAACATCGGTTTTTGTGCTTTCCCAGGAGAAACAATTGCCTTTGTGGGTCCCTCGGGTGAGGGTAAAACAACAATTTTAAGGCTTATTCTGGGTCTTGTGAATCAGTCCGGGGGTAGCCTCAAATTGCGAGTTCAGGAGGGCGAAGAACTGAATATTTCCGCAAGCACAAGGCATTTTTGCTCTTATGTACCTCAGGAGAACGCCGTGTTCTCGGGAACAGTTGCGGAGAATTTAAGAATAGTTAATCCCGATGCCACTGATGAAGAATTAAAATCTGCATTAGATATTGCAGATGCCTTGGATTTTATAGAAAAATTGCCGAAAGGCTTGGAAACGGTTGTGGGCGAAAGGGGAGTAAATTTCTCCGAGGGCCAGGTGCAAAGGCTTTCAATAGCGAGAGCAGTTCTTTGCAACGCACCGCTTCTTATTATGGATGAAGCGACTTCCGCACTTGATAAGGACACAGAAGAGCGAGTTCTGAAAAAGCTTATGAATTCAAACCCAAAGAGAACCTGCGTTATAACAACCCACCGTCCCAGTATGCTCAAATATTGCCACAGAATTTATGAGCTCCAGGAAGACGGAACGCTGAAAATGAAAGAAAGGGCATAGAGTTGCGCTCTTTCTTTTTTTTATTGTAGGGTACGGTCTTGACCGTACCGCCAAAACACCCTGTAAACTCACGGGAGGGTCAAGACCCTCCCCTACAATTTAATTGTGTTTTTATCTGTTTTTTCTCTTGACAAACCAAGATTTTTGCTTTAATATATAATAGTGTATCTTTAAAATGGTAAAGTGTATAATTATGTTTAAAAGTTATTTGATTTGCCAACAGAAAATTTGTGTGGAAGCACCGAATTTTCCTACGGATTGCGAGGATTGGCGCTTGTTTGAGGCCTCCCACGATGCACCCGATATTTCCGTTACCTGCAAGGTGGTTGACGAGCTTCCTGCGGTTGATGGAAAGCCTTGCGGCAGTAAGGGCGAGTTTATTGTGCATTGTCAGGGTGAAACAGTTTTCCGCGAAAGACCAATGGGAAATCTCGAGGGCATCCTTGCAAAATACAATTACATAAATGCTTCTGATTGTGAAGTTTATTTTACACCCCGCAGCTTTCCCGTTTTTATGGATGAACGCTATTTTTGGACTTCTGTTCCTTTGGCACAGCTTCTGTTGCCGAAAAAAGCCGTTCTTATGCACGCATCCTTTGTTGATATCGGCGGTTCGGCGGTTCTCTTTTCCGCCCCCTGCGGAACAGGAAAAAGCACCCAAGCTGAGCTCTGGAGAGTGCACAGAAATGCCGAAATTATAAACGGCGATAAAGCAGGAGTTTTTCTCAAAGACGGCAAAGCTTTTGCAGGCGGGCTTCCGTTCTGCGGAACAAGTAAAATCTGCAAAAATCGAAACCTTCCTTTAAAGGCGATTGTGCTTTTAAGTCAGGGGAAGGAAAACCGCGTTAAACGCCTTACGGGCTTTGAAGCTCTGCAAGGAGTTATAAACAACATATATCTTGATTTGTCAGCTCCCTTGGAGAAACAAATGTGTATAGATTTTGTTATCGAGCTTTTGGAAAAAGTGCCCGTAATTTCATTGGAATGCACACCCGATGAAAGAGCTGTAGAGGTATTGGAAAAAGCATTGAAAAAGTAACGCGAAGCCTATCCTCCTTAAATCTTCCCGTAAGGGAAATTTAGGGAGGGGGACCGCGTTAGCGGTGGAGGGTACAGAAGCGAAGCTTCACTCTTCACAATTGTACCACCCACCACCCCGATTAAGTTAATTTCACAAACTACCAACAAGCACGAAATATACTTACCGATAAAATAAGGTTAATTCAAGGGCGGTCCCCCCTCCTTTTTGCTAAGGCAAAAAAGAGGGATAGCCTTACAGAAAGGAAATGAAAATGGAAATAACATACGAAAGTTTCATTTCCCACCTCTTTGCTAAAGCCGACCAAAACTCAATTCCTCTTTCAGGTGCTTTTGAGCTTACCTCAAGATGCACTCTCAATTGTAAAATGTGCTATATTCACCAGAACGGCGGTAATTGTCCCTCAGCGGAGAAAAACGGCGAATGGTGGGTGAATTTAGCCAAAGAAGCTCGCGATGCGGGCACATTACTTTTGCTTCTCACCGGTGGTGAGCCTATGCTCCATCCGGATTTTGAAGATATATATTTAAAATGTCGTGAAATGGGCTTGCTTGTGAGCATAAATACCAATGCAACCCTTATTGACGACGAAAAAGTCAGATTCTTTAAGGAGAATCCGCCACAACGGCTTAATATAACTCTTTACGGCGCAAGTGAAGAAACCTATGAAAAGCTTTGCGGAAACGGCAAAGCTTATGAAAAGGTTATCAGGGCAATAAAGCAGTTAAAGGAAGCCGGAGTGAAAATCAAGCTGAATTACAGTATCACACCCTTGAATTTCAAGGACGCCGCAACGGTGCAGGCTTGGGGCAAGGAATGGGGATTTCCCGTTCAGCCCGTCAGCTATATTGTTCCGCCCGTCAGGGTATGCGGTGAAAAGGTTCGCCTTAGTCCCGAGGATGCCGCAAAGGAACAATATTTGTGGCAGAAAAGGCATTTAGGCGATGATATGGGCAAATTTGTTAAAAGTAAGGATTTACCGCCTGATATTGAGGATTTCGGCGAATGCCGTGACCCTAACGGCGAAAGGATTAATTGTCGTGCGGGTCTTAGCTCCTATTGGGTTACCTATGACGGAGTAATGCTCCCCTGCGGAATGATGCCCGAACCCAAAAGCCAAATCAATTCCTTTACGGACTCTTTTAAATTCATTCGTGAGGAAAGAGAAAAAATAATTCTTCCTGCTAAATGTAAGGATTGCAACTTCAAAAAGGTTTGCGATAATTGCGCTGCAGTAGCCTTTGCGGAAACAGGCAGCTTCTCAGAAGCTCCCGAATATGCCTGCAAAAAAGCACAAGCCTATGCAAAGCTTGCGAAGCAAATTTTGTAATGCGGAATTCGGAATTAAGCTTTGCAAAATGTAAAATTAGGATAAAAAACTTAATATTTGTGGGTACCTCTCTTCGAAGAGAGGGGGACCATCGCTTGCGATGGTGGAGAGTTCTTGACGCGAACTCTTGAGCGTCTTTGAAGCGAAAGCTTCAACGGTAATGGACTTTCTTAACCAACAAACTAAAGGAGAAGAAATGGATAAACGGAAGCCGTTACCCATAAATCCCGATTTAAAAAAACATGCCGTTAAAATGCGGAAGAACCAGACTTCCGAAGAAAAGAAGGTTTGGTTTCAGATTTTAAAAGGTCGTGTTCCTAAATTTCACAGACAACGAGTTATCGGAAATTATATTGTAGATTTCTTTTGCCCTAAATTAAAACTGATAATAGAAATTGATGGTTATCAGCATTTTTACGAAGAAAACAAAGAATATGATAATAAACGAACAGAATATCTTGAAAAGCTTGGGTTTTATGTTTTGAGATTTGAAAATACTGAGGTTAATAAAGATATTGAAGAGGTTCGGTATATTATAGACAATGTGTGTAATGCACTCGAAAATGGAGTTAAGGTTGCTCCTGAATATAGGGAATAGGTAAAGAATTTGATTATACGTGCCTTTCGGCACTATAACTCTCCACCAACACTCCGCTTTGCTTCGTGTCGGTCCCCCTCTCTTCACAAGAGAGGTACCCAACGTTGCAACATATTCGAAAACAATAAGCGAAAGCTTTTTATATAGATAAATTTATAAATAATTCATTCCGAATTTCGAATTTCGAATTTCGAATTTTATCACACGGAGGTTGATAAAAATGAAAAAACATAACATATCAAAGAAAGGAAAAAAGGTATTATCATTGCTCTTGGCAGTGGTAATGGTGCTTTCTGTTGCTAGCCCTGCATTTTCAGAAATATTGGGCATAACTGCAAAAGCAGCGGCTGAGTTTGATGTTGAACTTGCATTCGACAACCTTTTCGTTTTTGACCATTGGGTGACCAACGGTAATTCAATGATCATTGACAACGATTTTGGTTCAGTAAACGCCGGCACTATAACCGATATAAATTTAGAGAACGGCAGTTTCAGGTTTACCAACAATACCAATCATAACATTTACACCCGAGCTGCAGCAGGATCGGGCGAAAAAACCCAGGAAAACTTTGACTATTACAGAATGCCTGTTGAAGAAGGCGCCACCTACACTTTTTCGTGTAATTTTACTGGCACTTCGCCGGCATTCTATCCTCATGTTTTCTATTATACCGAATCAAACGAATTTACAGGAACTTTAATCAACGGTTCATTCAGCGGCGAGGGCGACCATGCTTTCAATTTCACCGTTCCCGCAGGTGCAAAATATATTCAGCTCCGACTTGCCATTGCCGGCAACGAAGCAAAAAACGCTTATGCTATTGTCAAGGATATTTGCGTCAGCAGATATAACTTTGAAATGGATTCCACAAATCTCTTCAGCCTTGATTCGTGGGTAGGAAGCGAAAAATCAGACCAACTTGCATCGTGGGCAGCCTATGATGATGGTCGAGTAACCCCTCAGGACAGCAACAGTGATGGTTCTTATGACAAGCTCTATTTTGAAACCAATGTAAATCCTGCTGCAACCTCAGGTAATCTTTTCACCAATTTTGATTATGTTTCAAACGCCGGCTATTATTCAATGGATGTTAAACCCAGTACGGACTACACTTTATCTTATAACATTTCCGGCGGTAATGCATTGCATTTTTCTCCCTACATTGTTCGTTACAGGGCAGACGGTTCATACATAGATTTTATCGGTGAGAAAGCTCTCGCATACGGAGTCAGCAACTTTTCATTCACCACAACCGCTGAAACCGAGTATATTGCAGTTGTATTCAGCATTGAGCACCAAAATCAGAATTGGAACTTAACTGTTCAGGATATCGGTGTTTACGAAACATCCATTACTGACTACACAGTTGATCCTGTCCGCAAAACCTATACCTATAATTCAAGCAACACCGCTACTTACGGCACGCTCCCCACTCCCCCTGCCGAAACCTACCCCGACGGTTACATTTTCGCAGGTTGGTATACAGGTAAAGATGGTACAGGTACCCGTATTGCCTCCGATACACCTATTCAGCCTCAGAGCTTTACCGTTTATCCCAAGTTTGAACCTGCGGTAGATAGCCTTGCAGTTGCTACAATGCCTTCTAAAACAGAATATACAAAAGGCGAAAAGCTGAACACAGCAGGTCTTGTTCTTCAGGCTACTATTAATAATACAAGCGGGGAAGAAGGTGCTAACTCGACCTTCAATATTACCTCCGGTTATTATTGCACACCCGAATATTTAACCTCAACCGGTACACAGACTATCACCGCTCATTACGGCGGCAAGACTGCTACATTCACCGTTAATGTCAGCGCAGGTGTACAAAAGAATATCCTTGTTAATGGTGCTACTCAATCGGCTACGGTAGCAAACAACGAATATATTCTGAATTACCAGGCGACCACTCCCTTTAACCGTTATGAGATGACCTATGTTTCCGACTCTTATGTTAAGGGCGAAATAACTATGGATGGAATTACTGAAGAATTCTTCCTCGAGCCCTCCGATAACGGAAGCTTTGCTTCTTATATTGACAGCTTCCTCAGAGGTATAAAGCATTACGGCGTTGCATCAATTAAATTTACCTGCCTTGATAAAGAGCATGGTAAATTTGAATTACTTTCATTGACAACAATTGATGCGCCTGATCCTAATGGTTCGTTGCAGTTCTATCAAAATGAAGAATATAAGGTTGGTATCGACCTTGCCTACGGTGGTGTTGTATCTTACATTGAAGACCTTGATGATGATGTTACTGCCGCTGTTTATACCGAGAATGGTAAAGATATCACAAGGGTTGACTATGCAAATAAATTACCTTCTGGTGCAAAAGCTACAAGCAACAGCGTTAACCTTATTAACACAAATGACCGTGGTCGTTATCTTCAGCAGTCATACTACGGAACAAGCCAGAAACCCTTTGAGATGGGTGATTATAACGGAAATCCCTGGCCCTATAACCCTGTTCAGGGTGGTAACCTTCAGATTCAGGATAAAACCACCGGTCAGGTTATTAAAGGTAACGAATCCAGTAAGGTTATTGACTACAGAATAACAGATGACCAGATTTATGTTAAAACCCGTCCTCTTGATTGGGGTAAAAACTCCGTTGATTACCCCGATAGCTATGTAACAGATTCTTACATGGAAGCCTGGTACGTTTTTGAAGACGGAATGATTAAAACATACTGCCGCTTTGTTGACTTCTCGGGTTATCCCTCACACACCCGTGATCAGGAAATGCCTGCTCTTTATACAATTGAACCTCTTAATCACTTTGTTTATAACGATGTGACTACAGCATGGTCAGAAAAAAACCTGAAAAAAATCGAAGAGCCTGACTTCTGGGGCGTATTGCCTGAATATAATGCTTTGCTTAAGGCAAATGGCAAGCCCGAGGTCGATGTTAACGTAGATTGTAACGAAAACTGGGCTGCATTTACAGCAAGCAATGATGCAGATAGCTTCGGTATCGGTATTTATTCTGCAGATGTAACAGACTTCCATTACGGTTGCTTCCCTGCAATATATAACGAAGACCAGGCGAAACAAGGAAAGCTTGTTGAAAACTATAGACATGCAGCTTCTCTTGATCCTGCTATAGAGTCTCCCACATCATATATTTCTCCTGTTGATAGTATGACATTCGAAAGCTACAAGCCCACCACCTATTCATTCTATGTTACAACAGGTACTGCAGACGAAATTTATGACGACTTTAAGGAAGTTGCCAATAAAGATAACCAGGCTGAGCTTGACAAGAGCAAGATTGCTGTTCCCGAAACTGTTTACATGACCCCCGCAGACGGTGCTTCAAAGGTTGGTCAGTATTATGTAAACAACGTAATGGACGAAAACAACAACTATAACGTTGTAACTGAAGCTGTGCGTGATGCAGGAATGTATCTAGGTCTTCAAATAAAGGATGCCAAGGAATTCAGCGTTAAAATCACAAATGTTACACCAGATAAAGGTGGCGATATTTATTTATGTAATACAAACGGTTCTGAAATTAACGAAAGCACAAGAATACAGTTCGGCGCCGCAGGAACGTATGAAAACGACCGTGAATACGGCTTGCGTTTTTCAGGTGCAGGTCTTCAGCCGGGCGAGAAAGCTACCGCTAAATGGGAGATAACCGTCTACCTTAATGACGGAACATCGGAAACTTATACGGCATATACCGTTTTATATGCACCGGGACGCACCGTCGGTGCCGTTGCGGAAGCCCGTAGGAGATCGGTAGATAACAACGAAACTGCTACATGGATTACAGGTGCAACATCAATTGCAACCGATTCCAACGGTAATCATCAGCTGACACCTATAGGCGGCTATGAAACAGGTGACCCTATTAAATCAGGTTATTTCAAGCAAGATCCGTTGGTTTATCCTGAAAAAATGAACACATCTGCTACTGCGCAAACTGCAAATGATCATATCAACGAGGGTTCGAACTCATCAGAATACTATGTTATGCAGACTGCCGTTCAAAGTAATAACCACTCCAGAGCAAGAAGCTATCTTGGTTTGCTTACAATTGATAAGTCTCGTTATTCAAATACAAACCAGATTCCTAACCTCAAAATAGGATATGATGTTCTTCTGGTTACAGACGGCAGAAATGACTCGCTCAAACGTTACGATACTTTGTATACCTTAGGCACAGCAGAGTCATTCAACCCTACAGGTAGCGGCGACTCAAATATTCAGGCATTGCCCAGTGGCTGGTCCTCCGCAGGCACACTCGGCAGAATTGAAAACTGGAATGACACACCGTATTCAACTCCTTTCAGGCAGACCGTAATTCCTAACTACGCTGTTTCAAGCGACATGGACGGCAAATATATCCACGCATTATCACAAGGTTTGGCAAACTATCTCGGTGACCGAACTTACGGCACCTCCGTTGCCTCAGTTCGTATTGATGTTACTGATAAGAGCGAGCTTCGTGATGCAGTGCTCAACGGTTACACTCAGACTACGGATGATCCCGAGTTTGTTGAGGCACTTAAAAATGCAGGTACCGTTCTCGGTGACCCCTCTGCAAGCCAGAATGAAATTGACACAGCAAAAAAAGAACTTAATAATGCTATGGAAGAATACGTTGAGAAATTCTATGCATTGAAATACGATAACCTCTTCAGTGCTTATGAGTATTCACAGAAACCTAGCAGTATGAAGATGAATGTTACTTCTAATGCTTCAATCAGCTACAATGCTGGCACGCTTACAGTTATCAGCGACAATGCAGAAAAATCTGATATTTACGCTAAAGAAGGCAGCACAACAGATCATTATAATGTTAATGTAAAACCATCAACAGATTATGTATTTGAATATGATGTTACAACAGTTAACGGTTCTCAGATGCTTCTGTTCTTCTATGATGAATCCGGAAATCAGGTTGCTTCAACAAATCAGACATTGCAGGTAGGTTCCGGTAACCCATCAAATATTACAAGCACGCCTCATTTTGCAGCTTATGTTAGAGAAGATGGTCATGTTGTTATTAAGTTTACAACTAATGCAAATATTGACAGAATAGGCTTCCGTTTTGGTAATATTGATACTGTTAATAATGAATCTTCCTTCTCCAACATCAAGCTTATTGATGCAGAAAGATATTATGCAGATGTTACTTACAGCAAAACTGAAGATGTTTATAAAGAGTATGCATCTTATGGTACTATGGTAACTCCCGTCAGACCCGGCTATACCTTTGCAGGCTGGGAGGATGCAGACGGAAATACTGTTACGGGAGCAAATATAGCCACCGAGCATAAATCAATTTATTCAAAGTGGGAGATTATTAATTACACAATTACTTACAATGCCAACGGCGGCAGTGTTACTCCCTCAAGTCAGAACTACACAATCAAGGAGCCTGTAACCCTTGCTACACCCACCCGTAACGGCTATACATTTACGGGTTGGAAAGTAACCGAAGCAGACGGTAGCTGGACAGTTGATGGAATAGCTTCCGGCACGGCTCCCGCAGGAATGCACGGTAATGTAACACTTACCGCACAATGGGCTCTCAGCGAATTCCCCGTGTTGTTTGACACTATCCTTGATTTCAGCAAGTGGAATACTTCATCTGCAAGCAATGCAACCATTAGTGATGTAACTCTTAACGGTTTCACGCTTACATCTAATGCAGGTGTAGGGGAAGGTACTTCAACATCACCGCTTTTCCCTGTAGAAGCGGGTAAACAATATAAAATTGACATAGATATTACCGGCGATGCCTGGGATGTTTATATCTTCTTCTATGATGATAATACAAGTAGTGGATTGGGTATTGAATTTTCAGACGGTCCCAAGAACAGAGTTTCCTCTAATGGAACAGGTGCAGATATAAATAATCCTGTGTTCACTGCACCTGAAGGTGCTACAAGAGCTGTAATCCGTTGCGATGCTAATGGCGCTTCAAACTCCGTAACCTTCAGCGATATAAGAGTTTACGAGGCTAATACTAATAATACCTGTGCTCCGAATGTTTATGTTCCCTATTCCAGCATGAACGCAACTTACGGAAATACGTTTGTAACGCTTCCCGAACCTACCAGAGAGGGCTATACTTTCTTGGGTTGGTATGATGCTTACGGCAAGGTAACTGAAGACGATACTGTTACATATAGTCAAACAACCACACTCTACTCGAAGTGGGAAGCAGAAATCTATACAATAGACTTCTCTGCGAACGGTGCTCCTAATATTGAAGGAATAGACAACAAAGTCACTTCCTATGATGATAAAACAGTCGAACTTTACGCCGGAGATAACATTACAATCAGCGGAGCAACCAAACAGCTCACCTGCCCGGGTGCCACATTCCTCGGTTGGTCAACCGAACAATTCGCAATTGAAGCTGCTTATGAGCCCGGCGAAGAAGTAAATGTAAGTGAACTTGCTAAGCATGTAGACGAAAACAACTCATTAATTCTTCACGCAGTCTGGAGCATAAACGAAAAGGATAGCCTGGTAGAAGACAAAGCTGTTTTAGATTTTGGTCTTTCTGCAAACATTGGTTTGTTTGACAATGACTCGCCGATGTTGATTTACCATGTTACAGGTAAAAACGAGGAAACAGGTGAAAGTTTTAATTCAACATTCGACTATGGTTTAAGCGCAGACGGTGTTACTTTCGAAAAAATTGTTACCGGTAAATATGGTGCTTTTGAAGTAAACGAGAGCGATTACACAATTTCCTATACTCCCACAAGCATAATGAACGGTACGGAAACAGTTTATTACAAAGGTACCATAACATATGAAGACGGAACCACAAAAGAATTAGAGAAAAAAGCTATCACTGTCGCTCCTGCTTCAAATATGCTTTATGAAGAAGGCTATGTAGAATCAACGGTTTCCAACAATGTTGGTTGGACGAAGGAATCAGACGGAACAACTGTTAGCAATGCACAGGATTCTTCAACTGCTTCTGATATTTACGGTAAAGACAGCCATTACGCAAACTCTACCGAATTCTCCAACGGAACATATTATCAAGCAGTTGTTAATTCGACTGATAAGAAGAGTAATACTGCAACATTTACCTTTACCGGAACAGGTATAGATCTTATTACCGCTTGCGGTAATGCAACGGGTATATATACTGTTAAGATTACAAATACTAAAACCAATAGTGTTAAAAACTATCTTATCGATACATATACATCTATTGCTCCGTTACTCTATCAGGTTCCGATTATAACCTTCCGTGGTGATTACGGCACATATACAGTTGAAACCACAGCAGTATATTTGAAGAGCGCCGGTGCTCTCAGCGCTCAAAGCGCAAAAGCATACGCATCTGTTACATCAGCAGACGGAACAAAGCTTAAAACAACATCCGCTACCGCTTACGAGAGCATTCTGAATGAGCTGGAAGCTCTTGGTTTAGGCGATATGTGCGATAACCTTGAGATGGTTTGGATTGATGATAATTCTGTTCTCAATGGCGGAACAGGTGCAACTGTAGTCAGAAAAGCTCGTTCTGCAGGTGCTACTACTATGGCACTTACAGAGCTTACCAACTACATCGACGGCTTCCGTGTTTATAATCCTTTGAACACTGATTCGTATTATATTGCATCAGAGCAAGGCGCAGATTATTACAATATCGTAAATAGCTTTGAACAAGGTCTTAAGGAAAGTAATTTCGTTGCATACGCAGAGTATGTGGACGGAGAAGGTGTCACTGTTACACAGTATTCATCAAAGGGTGCACCTAAGGGTGAGGTTTATCTTCGTCCCACCGGAGTGTTAGGCAATGGCTTGAAAAATGATACTATTGTATTCAAAGTTATGTTGGAAGATGCCGACTCAAAGGTTATGCTTGGTACTCGTGCAGTAAACGGTGCAACCACAATTCGTATTGATGCCAGCGTTGGTGGTGCAGCGCCTGTGAGCCGGACAATAGCCCTCAACAGTTTTACAGAAATGTATTACGATATTTCCGACATTGTTCGTGAGGCTTTGGGAAGTAATCCGTATTCTTCCGAAGTAACAATTACTATTACAAATGCTGGCTCTGGCAGCAATATGCTCGCTATAAACAATCTTAAGCTTACGAATGGAGCTCTTCTTGTTACTTCAACTAATAAATCTCTTTCAGGAATTGCAGAGCTTATGTTTGCTAACAGAGAGGCATTGCCCGAGGATAATGAGACAGAGCAGGCGCCAATTGCTCCCGATGTGGATGACGATAATATGAACGAAGATGTTACAAACGAAGACAATACGAACGAAGATAAGGTTGAAACACCAATCTTTAGCGTTCCCGACGGTTTCGGAACATTCTTCGGATTCCTCGAAAAATTGTTTGAAGTTATCGGAAAACTATTTAATGCAGTAGGAATTTCTTAAAGGAGGATTTAATAATGAATAAGTATACAAAACCCACATTTATGTTAGCCTCTTTAGGAGTAAATGCTTTAGCAGCCGGTAGTTGTTCTTATATAATTGACAAAGATGAAAAAGAAATGCTTGAAACGATTTACGGTGAAGGTGCTTTCTTCGTTGATGCTGTTTGCAACGGTAATCCCGTAGAAGGTATGTGTAAATTTACTTCCGGCGAGCCCGATGGTGCAGGTCTCGGCGCAGGAGCATTCAGTTCCTGAAATATTTTAAATAATCAAAAAACCCCCGACTTGATTCGTTCATGTCGGGGGTTTTTGCCTTTATTTCTGTTAAACGATTTTGTCATATTCTGTTGATTTTTTTTGCATATTATAGTATTATGTAATATGGTAGATAATAAGATAATTATGACCTGTTTTTATGTGGTTTTAAATCCGAAAGGAAACGATTTTAAGAGTTTATTTAATAACTTTTTACTATAAAGAGGTATTTTATGCGAGTTTTACGTGGTGTTGTTCTTGCACTATTTGTGGTTACGTTTGTTGCGTTTTCTCTGATTTTTGTCAGAGAAAAGCTCACAACGGACAAAACTATTCCTAAAATAACGGTAGAAGGTGAAATTATTGATGTAAGCCTTAAGGCTACCGATGAAGAGCTCCTCAAAGGCATAACCGCCTTTGACGAAAAAGACGGAGATCTGACAAGTGAAATTATTATTGAATCTGTTTCAAGATTTATTGAGCCCGGTGTCAGCAGGGTTACTTATGCTGTTTGCGATAACGACAACAATATCGCAACCGCTACCCGAAAGATAAGATACAAGGGCTATGAATCTCCCAGGTTTTCTCTTAATGAAGCCCTCTGCTATTCGGTATACCAAACTCCGAATTTAAAAAAGGCTGTAAGAGTGACGGACAGTCTTGCAGGGGATATCACCTCCGACTTGATTTTAACCAGCGATGACTATACAAAATCAGTTACCGGCGTTTTCACTATTAACGCAAGAGTCACCACTGCAAAGGGTGACACAGCAATATTGGATATTCCGCTTATTGTTGAAGACAGAAGTGAGGCAGCACCGGAAATCGAGCTGAAAGAATATCTCATTTATGTTGATAAAGGCGAAAAAATTGATTTCGAAGATTATCTGGTAAAAGCTACCGATAAAGATGACGAGGATATAACATCCGATGTTGAAATAGAAACTAAAATCAATACTAAAAAAGCAGGCACATATCTGGTTCATTACTATGCTACTGATAGCGATGATAACCGAGGTCACACCGTGCTTACTGTGGTTGTTGGGTAATTAATTATGAACAGAAACAAAATTATAATTGAATGGCACAGCATTTTAAAAGACCTTATAAAAAACCTTTGGGTTGTTGTGCTTAGTGTGCTTATAGGGTATATGGGCATATACATTGTAGACACAATTGTTTACAAGCCTGAATATACTTCAAGCGCAACCTTGGTTGTCAGCACAAAGGGTGCGGGTAACAGCGCTTTTTCATATTTTTCAACTTCTTCCGAAATGGCTGATGTTTTTACAAATGTGTTTGTTGAACCCGCCATGGAGGAGCGTGCCGCAGAACACGCAGGCTACGATTATTTTAACGGAAGAATTTCTGCAAGTGTTCTTGAATCAACAAACTTTTTAAGAATCAGCGTTACAAGCAGCGACCCTCAGGCGTCTTATGATTTATTAAAATCCGTGCTTGTTGTGTATCCCGAAATTTCCGACACCATCTTCGATAATGCGGTTATTAATGTGCTTACTCCGCCATCTGTTCCCAAAAATGCCACAAACGCGGTTTCAGGCACTAATACAAACCTCATTGTTTCGGGTATTGCGGTTGTCGTGATATTTGCAATTTTGGTTCTGTCAATTCTGAGAGATACCGTGAAAACCACAGCGGTATTTGAAGATAGAATCGATGCCAAGCTTTTGGGTGTTGTTCCTCACGAAAATAAAAGAATTACAATTAAAGACCGTCTTGAAAAGAAGAAAAAGTCCTTGCTTATTGTGGGTAACGCTTTTATAAATCTTAAATTCTCCGAGCAGTTCCACACAATTGCCGCAAAGCTGGAAAGAGAAAAATTTAAAGAAGATGCAAAGGTTTTTGCGATTACAAGTGTTGCAGAAAATGAAGGGAAGTCCACGGTAGCATCCAATATTGCTGTTTCCCTCGCAGACAGAGGTCACAAGGTTGCACTCGTTGATTTTGACGGCAAAAAACCTGCTCTCTATAAAATTTTCGGTAAAAAATTCTCTAAGCAAACCGAGCTGGGTCTTTATTTCAGCGACGATTTTGTGGGAGAATACAAATTCAAGCGCTTCAAAAAAAGCTCTCTTTATTTAGCGCTTAATACACGTGCTTACGGCAATTTCCATGAATGGATTGACAGCGAAAAATGCAAAAAGCTTGTGGAATATCTTCGTGAAGAAATGGATTTTGTTATTATTGATACTGCTCCTGTTTTCGCGGATACAACTGTTACTGAAATGAACTCAATTGTTGATGAAGCAATTCTCGTGGTAAGGACAGATGTTGTAAGCTCTGCTGTAATTAATGACACAATTACAACAATGAGCAATGTTGGTGTAAAGCTGGCAGGCTGTATTTTAAATGATGTTTATCCGGAATTTGCTTTGTCTAAAATGACCGGTGGAGATGAAGCCGGCTACAGATATTACTATGGCAACAAATACGGAAAGTCAAAATACGGAAAATATGGTAAATACGATAAATATGCAAAATACAACAAGTACGCAGCTCGCAGTAGTACAACAGAGGAATAATTTATATGGCAAAGGAACAAAAAATCTTAAATAAAGTTGAACCTCACTTCAAGATTTATTTGACGGACTTTATTAAGGGCGTTAAAAAATTGTGGTGGGTCTGCATTGCTTTGGCTGTATTGTTCGGGGGCGGTCTTGCCCTTCGCGGCGGACTGAATTACACACCAAGATACAGGGTTTCGGCAACATTTGTTGTAAGTATGCAAAGCGTTTCCGGTGCTAATACAGGCCTTTCAAAATATTCTTACTCCTACGACACAACAACTGCAGAACAGCTTGCTTCTACTTTTCCGCACATTTTGAGCAGCAATCTTTTGCAGGAAATGGTTTGTACGGAATTAGGCGAGTTTAGCATGCCTGCAACGGTTTCCGCAACGGTCGTTCAAGGCACTAATATGTTTAAACTTACCACAGAGGGAAAAGATCCGCAAAAAACATACGATACTCTGATTTCTGTTATTGATAATTACCCGGCTGTTGCAAAGCACGTTATCGGTAATATAAAAATGGATATGATAACTGCACCGGTTTTTCCGCAAAACGCATCCAACTCCCCGGAATATAAAGAAAATTTTATTACAGGCTCAACCTTCGGATTGCTTGCGGGAGTTGTTTTGATTTTCCTGTATGCTGTTTTCAGAAATACAATCAGAACAAAGGACGAAATTACCACAGAGCTTAACAATACTGTTTTGGGTACAGTTCCCCGAACTGTATTTAGAAAACGCGGAGAAAAAACAGACACATCCTTGCTTATAACTAACTCGAAAGTTTCCTCGGCTTTTTCGGAATCTGTCAGGGTGTTCAGAAATGTTGTTATGAACCGTCTTGAAGATGATGAAAAGGTAGTTATTGTTACAAGCACTGCACCAAGCGAGGGTAAAACAACGGTTATAACCAATTTGGCTCTTTCTCTTGCTAAACGAAACAAGAATGTGCTACTTGTAGATGCAGATTTGAGGAATCCCAGTATTGCGCCCTTGTTAAATATTGATATGGCGGAAATAGAATATCAGACTATTTCAGATAAATACGAAATTGCATATCTGGGACAATACAATATTTCGATTTTGCGTTTTATTTTCCCTGATGCCGAAAAGGACGGCTATGTTTCCACATCATATGCAAAAGCGATTTTTGATGATTTAAGAAATCAATTTGACTATATACTTGTTGATACTCCTCCTTGCGGACTTGTTTCCGATGCTATGTTTATAGCTCAAGCGGCAGATGCGGCTATATATGTTATTTATCAGGATGTTGTAGGTGTTTCAAAAATAAAAAGCTCTCTCAACAACCTGTTCTCTACCGATATAAAAATATTGGGTTGTGTTCTTAACGGAACAATCGGTGGCACAAGTGGCTACGGTTATGGCTATGGCTATAAGAATTATGGCTATGGCTACAGTTATAAGGGTTATGGCTATGGAGACAAAAAGTCCGCTTATACAGAGAAGAATTCTCAACAAGAGGGAATTAACCAAGCGATGAAAGACGAAGAATAACATAGCTAAATCAGTTTCCTGTATATAAATTATTATTTTTGAGGAGATTCAAATGAAGATAATTCCATTTAGTCCGCCGGATATAACCGAGGCAGAGATAAATGCGGTTTGTGAAACCTTGCGCTCAAGCTGGATAACAACAGGACCGCGTACAAAGCAGTTTGAAGCAGAGCTTGCTAAATATTGCAATACAGATAAAGTAGTTTGCCTCAGTTCTGCTACAGCGGCACTTGAACTTAATCTTCGTATTCTTGGTATAGGTCCGGGAGATGAAGTTATTGTCCCCGCTTATACATATACCGCTTCCGCTTCTGCGGTTGTTCATGTTGGAGCAACTTTGGTTTTTGTGGACTCTCAACCTGATTCCTTCGAAATGGATTACAAAAAAGTTGAAGAGGCAATAACAGAGAAAACAAAAGCTGTTATACCCGTTGATATCGGCGGTGTGATATGCCATTACGATAAGGTTTTTGAGGCTTGTGAAAATAAAAGATATCTCTTTAAGCCAAGCAACAAGCTTCAAGAGGCGATAGGCAGAGTTGCGGTTGTTGCCGATTGTGCTCATTCTTTGGGCGGTATAAGAAACTGTCAAAAGTCCGGTTCGATTGCAGATTTTTCATCATTTTCTTTCCATGCGGTTAAAAATCTGACTACTGCCGAAGGCGGTGCGGCAACTTGGAGAAATATTGACGGTATAAGCAATGATGAGCTATATGAACAATATCAGTTGTTTAGCTTGCACGGGCAGTCAAAGGATGCCTTCTCAAAAGAGCAGGGAGCTTCTTGGGAGTATGATATTGTAGGACCCTGGTACAAATGCAATATGACAGATATAACGGCATCCATTGGCTTGAAACAGCTTGAACGCTATCCGGAGTTGCGCGAAAGACG
This sequence comes from Acutalibacteraceae bacterium, assembly GCA_045536495.1. Taxonomy (GTDB): domain Bacteria; phylum Bacillota; class Clostridia; order Oscillospirales; family Acutalibacteraceae; genus DTU089. Next base: position 65,284 of record JAZSNR010000075.1, on the reverse strand, counting down.
TTTGAGCATCATAGAGCGATATAATAAAATGTGTTCCTCTTTGGGCGTAAAGTATTTAAATCATATTTCAAAAAACGGTGCAGGATCGGGACATTTATATATTACGAGAATTCCCGGCATTTCATCGGAAGAGCGCAACGAAATTATTGATGCTATGGCGCAAAAAGGCGTTGCGTGTAATGTTCACTACAAGCCGCTTCCGATGATGACAGCATATAAAAACTTGGGATTTGACATAAAAGATTTTCCGAATGCTTACAATTATTTTGCTAATGAAGTAACTCTTCCTCTTTACACAAGATTGTCAGATGAAGATGTTGAATATATTTGCAAATGCTTTGAGGAGATAGTAAGTAAGTATATATAAGAATGTAAAATGGAGGGGTGTTAATGCTTTGCAGATGGGAAGAACTACCTGTTGAATTGCAAACACAAGCAGTAAGACCATATTATGACAGGCTTGATTCTCACAGAAAGCAATTAGCTATTAAAAGGCTTTTTGATGTTATTGTTTCATTTGTAGGTCTTGTGGTGCTTGCACCGATATTTCTTATAACTGCAATTGCAATAAAAATTGATACCCCCGGTCCTGTTTTTTACAGACAAGAGAGAGTCACCCAATACGGAAGAGTTTTCAGAATTTTCAAGTTTCGCTCTATGGTTAACAATTCTTCAACCGGTGCAAATCTGACAACGAAAAATGATTCTCGTATTACAAGGACAGGAAGAATAATAAGAAAGTTTAAAATTGATGAATTATGCCAGCTTATTGATGTTTTGATAGGTAATATGACTTTGGTGGGAACACGACCTGAGGTTCAGGAATATGTAGATGAATATACGGAAGAAATGTTAGCAACTCTTTTGTTACCGGCAGGAATCACATCAAAAGCAAGTATTATTTACAAAAACGAAAGCGAGCTTTTACAAAATGCCCAAAATCCAAGAGAAATATATTTAAAAACAATTCTACCGGAGAAAATGAAATATAATCTGGAGGGCATATCCAAATTCGGCATAACTAACGAGGCAAGATTATTGTTTATGACAATTTTTGCTGTTTTAGGAAAAGACTTTTCGGAAGATAGAGCTTCTGAAAAAGAAATGACGGAGTCTATATGAAAAAGGAAAACAGAAAACTTGTTGCTATATTTACAAATAACGATGATGATATATATTGCTTCAGAAAAGAACTTGTAGAGGCGATTATTGAAGCGGGCTACGATGTTTTAATTTCCTGCCCTTATGGCGAAAAATTCGAATTAATGCAGGACATAGAGTACATATATGATAATCCCGATATTGACAGACGAGGTACAAATATTGTTGCAGATGCAAAGCTTTTTCTTCATTATTTTAATGTTTTGAGGAAACAAAAACCGGATGTTGTTTTGACATACACTGCAAAGCCTAATATTTATTGCGGCTTCGCTTCATACTTGTTGAAAATACCGTATATCAGCAATGTTACCGGTTTTGGAAGTGTTTTGAAAAAAGGCAGTTTGGTTCAAAAATTGGTAATGATGCTGTTTAAATTCTCTTTCAGACGTGCTGAATGTGTTATGTTTCAGAATGAAACCAATATGAAAATAGCATTAGAAAACGGTATGGTTAAAGGAAAAATTAAACTTATCCCAGGTTCAGGCGTTAATACAGAGCGCTTTCCCTTGCAGGACTATCCGGACGGAGGTAACGGTATTGACGGAGAAAAAATTGTTTTCAATTATGTCGGCAGAATTCTTGAAGATAAAGGTGTAGAGGATTATATTGCTGTTGCAAAAAAAATCAAACAAAATTACCCTAAAACCGAATTCAATATGTTGGGATTCATTGAAGAAACAGAAATTCATTATGAAGAGGATTTAAAAAATCTTCAAAATAAAGATATAGTTAAGTTTCACGGAAGCCAAAAAGACACAAAACCATTTATCAAAGAATCCCATGCAATTATTCACCCTTCAACTTACGGAGAAGGTATGAGTAATGTTCTTCTTGAAAGCGCATCTTCTGGAAGACCGATAATTTCAACTGACAACCCGGGTTGTATGGAAACTTTTATTGACGGAGAAACCGGGTTTATGTATCATGGCGGAGATGTTGATGATTTGTATGAAAAAATAGAGGAATTCCTTGCAACGCCTAATGAAAAAAGACGAGAAATGGGCGAAAAAGGCAGAGAATATATAAAGGAAAACTTTTCAAGAGAGATTGTTATCGATGCCTATATGAAAAAAATTAAAGAGCTTATTTAAAAGTATAGAAAATTGCAGGTGCGGTTATGAGTTATAAAAATTTAAAATTTCCTGAAAATGCATTGTTCTTGGTTACTGGTTGTGCCGGTTTTATCGGCTCAAATCTTTGCGAGGCAATACTCAATATGGGTTACAAAGTTCGAGGCTTGGATGATTTATCAACAGGGAAACAGAAAAATGTTGATATGTTTCTTGATAATTCCAATTATGAATTTATCAAAGGGGATATAAAAGACCTTGAAACTTGTATGAAAGCTTGTGAAGGTGTGGATTATGTTCTTAACCAAGCTGCTTGGGGAAGTGTACCGAGAAGCATAGAAATGCCTCTTTTCTATTGTAAGAATAATATTGAGGGTACTCTTAATATGCTTGAGGCGGCAAGACAGAACAAGGTAAAAAAATTTGTTTATGCTTCAAGCTCATCGGTTTACGGTGATGAACCCAATCTTCCCAAAAAAGAGGGAAGAGAAGGTAATCTTCTTTCACCATACGCCGTTTCTAAAATGTGTGATGAAGAATGGGCTAAGCAATACACAAAACACTATGGTTTAGATACCTACGGTTTGAGATATTTTAATGTTTTCGGCAGAAGACAGGATCCCGATGGTGCTTACGCGGCAGTTATACCGAAATTCATAAAAATGCTTTTAAAAGGCGAAACACCTACTATTAACGGCGACGGTAAACAGAGCAGAGATTTTACATATATCGAAAATGTTATTGAAGCAAATCTTAAAGCTTGCCTTGCCTCTCATGAAGCAGCCGGTAAGGCTTATAACATAGCCTATGGCGGAAGAGAGTATCTTATTGATATTTACTATGGTTTGACAGAGGCTTTGGGGTTAGATATTGAGCCGAATTTTGGTCCTGACAGAGCCGGTGATATAAAACACAGTAACGCAGATATTTCAAAAGCGAAAGAACTTCTGGGTTATGATCCCGACTGGAGCTTCGAAAAAGGAATTAAAGAAGCTATTCAGTGGTATAAGGAGAATTTATCTTGAAGGGCACTATAATTTATTACGGCGGTTTTGCTCTTCCTGATAAGAATGCTGCGGCAAACCGTGTTGTTTCTAACGGTAAGTTGTTCGATTCTTTAGGTTATAAAACAATATTTTTAGGTGCTTCCTATGATGTAGAACATTTTGACGGAATTAAGCAACATCCCGATAACGAAAATATGTATGAGGAAGCCCATCCTTCAACATCAAAAGAATGGTTAAAACAGCTTTTCAGTATCGGAAATCTGAAAAACACAGTAAGCAAATATAATGATGTTAAATTAATCCTGCTTTACAATGTTCCTTTTGTTACTTTGTGCATTGCAAAAAGATTTTTCTCGAAAAAAGGTATTACAGTCGCTTACGATTGTACGGAATGGACTCAATACACAGAAGGTTCATTTTTAAAAAAGGTGTTTAAATATATTGACGAGTTTTTTGTCAGGAATTTTGCTCATCTTGTTGCAGATAAGATGATTGTTATCAGCAAAATGATGGAAGAGGCATATAAGAGGAATAAAAAGCTTTTGCGTTTGCCACCACTTATTGATATAGATGATGAAATCTGGCATCAGGAAAACAAAAAAAATGAAAGCGAGTTTACCTTTTGTTTTGCCGGCTTTCCCGGTGGAAACAAAGAGCGGTTAGACAAGGTAGTAGAAGCTTTTCAACTTCTTGATCGTGAGGACATAAAACTGAATATAGCCGGAATTACCCGAGATGAGTTTGTCTCGTTGTATCCGCAAGTAAAAATTAAAGAAGCGCAGAAAAGCCAGATTTGTTTTCTCGGAAAAAGAACACACAAAGAAACGATAAAAGAAGTTCTAAATTGCGATTGTTATATATTTATACGTCCGTCCGACAGAAGAAACAATGCGGGATTTCCCACTAAATTTGCGGAAAGTTACACCTGTGGTGTTCCTATAATAACCACGGATGTAAGTGATATAAAAGATTATATTAAAAACACTTCTGAGAGTGTACTGCTTGAAAACACATCGCAGGAAAGTATACACCTTGCAATGAAGAGCATTTTAGAAAACAGGAGAAGAATAAAGGTTCCCGATTTAAAAACGATGTTTCATTATGGTGAGTATCGCAATAATACAAAAACTTGGTTGCAATAAATAGAATTTAAGGAGGTTGCTATGGTAAAAAAAGGTTTCAATTACGGAACAATTCAATCAATTGCCGTAGCATACCTTGTTGTATGGTCTATATCGCCACCTTTAGAAATCGATTTAATTTACAGAATCATCGCTGTGGGTGCGCTTGTTGTTTGGGCAGGGGTTTGGTTAATAAGAGAAAATCCTATTGTTCTAGATAAAAATCAGTTGGTTTCAATATTTTTCCTTTTTACCGTAATAGGCGTAACCTTCATAGGTAACGGCGATTTCAGAGGGATTTTAAAGCAAATTGCATTTTTTATGTTGGTTGTCTGCTTTATTCTCAATAGCTTTTATAAGGAGCATTGGGAGGAACTTCGATGGCTTGTGCCGGTAGTTTTGGTTTTGTTTATAATATGGAATTATAAAACTGTACAAGCGCTGATTGCTGACCCCACCATTGCTCGTCAGATTGTTCGAGATGACGAAGCAACATACGAATATTTAAGACAGGGAATTGGCGGTTACGGACTTGTTTATCCCCAAGTTTGCGTGGCTTCTGCTATATTACTCTGGACAATAAAAGCCTTTAAAAGTAATAAAATTTATTTTTTTGTAGGTGCTGTTTGGGTTATCAGTTTTATTCAGTTGGTATCAAAAGCAGGTTACTCTATTGCTATTTTTACAAGCGTTATAGGGGTAATATTGTTGTTTTTCTATAACGGTAAGAGTGGAATGAAAGCTTTTTTGGTTGCCGGCGTATTGTTCGCTGCTATTATGTTTTCAATCCTTTATATTGATGAATTCAGAAATTGGCTCTTGGAAATTTTCGACGGAACCGCTGTTGCTAAAAAGATAAATGACCTTGTGGCAACAAGTGAAAGCGGAGCAGCAGAGGGATCAATTGAATCGCGTATGATTAGATATAGGGCAAGCTTAGAGGTTATTGTGAAATATCCGATCGTCGGTGCATTATGGCGAGATGGTGGCGGCGGTCATTCCGGTCTGCTTGATACATTTGCAAAGTATGGCTTGTGGGGTGGCTGGTTTTTTATTAAATCAGTATATTCTGTACCTGATTACTACAAAGAAAAGTACGATTCTCCCCAAATAAAGCGTTTAAGTAATGCCGTATTAGTTTCTTTGCTGATAGTATCGATTTTGGACTCAGTTACATATTCAATGTACTGTATGGTTTTACTTATTTTACCCTTGTTTTTTGAAGACGTTATAAGGTGGGACGGAATTAAAAATGAAAATTCTTTGGACAGTTAATTTAATACCGGCGAATCTCACCTCTAAAATCGGTGTTTCTTCGGATGTTTTAGGCGGTTGGGTAGAGTCAATGGCAAAAGAACTTGTGCAATTTCCGGGTCTTGAGTTAGCAGTTGCCTGTAAATGCGAAAATGGCGAAAACTTTGAAACTATTGTTGATGGTGTTAAATATTACAGTGTAGCATATACGCCTTCAACACCTTGCCAAGACATAGAAAAAAGATTTGTTGAAATTGTAAATAACTTCAAGCCGGATTTAATTCACATAGAAGGAACAGAGTTTTTGCATGCCAAAGCAGCTGTTTGCGTTGGTAAAGAACATAATATTCCCACAGTTACATCAATGCAGGGAATATTAAACGGACAATATAACTACCAGTGCGGTCAGCTTCAGGTTGATGATTTGATTTTTTCGAAATCTTTTACCAATATGTTCGCGGGTCTTTTGTTGCATTTCAGAAAAACAAGATGGTATAAGAAAAGATTAAATCACGAAAAAGAAGTTATTGAAAATTCAAAATATATTTTGGGAAGAACAACTTGGGACAGAGCTCATTCTTATGCAATAAATCCCACCGCAAAGTATTACTCATGTAACAGAAATTTGCGTTCGCCTTTTTATACAGAAAAATGGAACATTGATGAAATCGAAAGACATTCATTGTATGTTGGAAACAGTTATTACGCTTTAAAAGGTTTTCATTTTGTAGTAGAGGCTTTGCCGCAATTAATAAAAGAATATCCCGATATCAAGGTTTACGTAGCAGGACACAAGCCCTATACAGATAACGATAGCCGTTCGTTTATTAAAAAAGGCTACGGAGCGTATTTGAAAAAATTGATTGAAGATTTGGACGTAAAAGACCATATTGTTTTCACCGGTCCTTTAAAAGCACGAGAGGTTGCTGAAAAACTTTCGAAAGTGAATGCGTATGTGCTTTGTTCGGCGGTTGAAAACAGTCCGAATACTTTAGGTGAGGCTATGCTCGTGGGAACTCCCTGTGTCAGTGCTTATGTAGGCGGTGTTCCTGATATGGCAGAGGATGGAAAAGACGCGCTCTTTTACAGAAATGATGACTCTGCACTTCTTGCTTGGAATATCAAGAAGATTTTTGATAACGATGAGTTAGCCCTTGAACTTTCCCGAAATGCTCAGAAGAAAGCGGCAGATACTCATAATCCTCAAAAAAATGCAGAACAGCTTGTTTCTGCTTACAAAGATATTTTAAAAATTAACTGATTGGTGGTGAAGGTATGAGCTATTCTCCTGTTGCAATGTTTGTATATAACAGAGCGGATCATTTTGAAGAAACTTATGAAGCTTTGGCAAAATGTGAAGAAGCAAAATATACAGATTTAATCATTTTCTCCGACGGTGGTAAAAATGAGAAAATTCAAGAAGATGTAGAGAAAGTTCGTTCCTTTGCACATGAAATTCAAAATAAAAATGAATTTAATTCTGTTAAAATTATTGAAAGTCCCGTAAACAAAGGTCTTGCAAAATCAATTATTGCTGGTGTTACTGAAGTTCTTAATGAATACGGTAAGATTATAGTTTTAGAAGATGACTGTGTTTGTTCGCCGTATTTTTTAAGCTATATGAATAAGTGCTTGGATTATTATGAGAGCAATAAAAAGATCGGTGCTATTTCGGGTTATGCACCTGCAATTTCATTTCCTGAAAATTATAAAAGTGATATTTTTACTGCTTATCGCTCTTGCAGTTGGTCTTGGGGAACTTGGGCGGACCGTTGGAACGATGTGGATTGGGAACTAAAAGATTTTGCAGAATTCTGCAAAAATCCTAAACTCATAAAAAAACTTAATTCCAACGGTAACGATAGATTTATGAGGCTTTATCGTCAAACTAAAGGTAACGGCAGTTCCTGGTCGGTTCGTTTTGGAGCGCATTTAGTTAAAAATGACTGGTTAACCATTTATCCAAGATATTCTTACATAAAAAATATCGGTTGCGATGAATCCGGAGTTCATAGCAAGAGTGAAGATGCGGAGAAAATGGCGGTAGATTTGACTAAAGCTATCGCAGTCCCTGAAATTTCAGATATAGAATTAAACAAAAAAATCCAAAAGGCAATGAAAAAGCATTATTCATACGGATTAGTTTCTGACTTCAAAAAATTTGTGGCTACAATTATTATTGTTATAAAATGCACGTTAAAAGGTTGAGTATATGGAAAACAGCGGTTTAATCAGCGTTATTATACCTGTCTACAATGTTGAAAAATACCTTAGGGAATGTATTGACAGCGTTCTTTCCCAGTCATACAAGAATTACGAAATAATTCTTGTTGATGACGGGTCAATGGATAATTCGGGAAAAATCTGCGATGAATATGCAGGGGAATACGAAAAAATTACTGTTATACATAAGGAAAACAGCGGACCTTCAAAAACACGGAATATGGGTTTAGCTGTAGCAAAAGGGGAATATATTTACTTCCTTGACAGTGACGATTATCTTGGTTCAAATGCATTTGAAAAGCTTGTGAATGTCGCAGAAAAGGAAAATGCAGATATGGTCTTTTTTGATGGACACTCTTTCGCTGATCCCGAGGATGCTTTTGATATTAAGCAAGGTTACTTAAGGAAAAATGAATATGAAACCGATATAGGTTACAATGTTTTAACCGAACTTAATAAAAACAAGGATTTTCATTGTGCGATTTATCTGATGTTAATAAGAAAAGAAGTTCTGTTAAAAAATGATATTAATTTCCTGGAAAGAGCATATTGCTCTGAAGATATGTTATTTACATATCAGATTTATTGTGTAGCACAGAGGATTGCACAATGCCACGAAATTTTGTATCACAGAAGATACAGAAAAAGTTCAATAGTAACATCAAAAAAGACAATCAGGCATTATTTAAGTTGCAAAGCAGTTTATGAAGAAGTTAAAAAGTTTTCCGAAAAAATCGGAAAAGATGCTGATGAAACGGCAAAAGCTTTCATTGTGAGATGTGCATTTAATGCTCTAGAGACATTTACTAAAGTTCCAAAGGAAGAAAAAAGGGAACACCAAAAAGATTATTCACTTTTAAAAAAATCAATTTTAAAAGACAATGCCTACGGCAACAAAGCGTTAAAAATGCGTTGCTACGGCAAAATTTTTTGGTTCATTTATAAGGTATTTGAAAAAACAGTAGGAAGATTATTTGTATGAATAAAAATGTTTTAATGGTTATGCCGGTTTTAAAGGGTGGAGGAGCTGAAAGAGTTGCTTCCATTCTTACAAATGAATTTCATAAAAACGGATACACTTGCGAATTCCTTCTGACATCTTGCAACAGAGATGAGGTTATAAGTAGAGATTTGGATGAAAAAATACCCGTAATAATATTACGAGAATTTTTCAAAAAGTCTTTCGCTGATAATTTATATAAATTATTGCAGATTTTCACATCTGTAATTTGTAAACCTTTTGAAAAATTGGGATTCAGCGTTCCCACATTCTTTTCATATCTTTCATTTATAGCAAATTACCATAAAGAAGTAAAAACACTTAAAGAAGTGTTAAAAAACAGACCCGAAGCTACTGTTGTGACCTTTTTGCAGCCGTCTATCCCAATAGTTCTTTTGGCGACAAGAAAGCTTCCCAATCGTATTGTGATTTCCGAGCGCTGTGACCCTAAAAGATTAATGAAACATCGCTACGGATACAACTTTATAAAGAAATATTATCAAAGAGCAGATGTGGTTGTTTTCCAAACAGAAGATGCAAAAAATACCTATCCAAAAAATATTGCTTCAAAAGGAACCGTTATTTTTAACCCTATAAAAAATAATCTTCCTGAAAACTATTTCGGTGAAAGGAATAAGAATATAACAACATTTTGCCGTGTATCTTACCAAAAGAATTTACCTCTACTTGTTGAAGCATTTTCAAAAGTCCATAAAGAGTATGGGGATTATAGATTGAGAATCATCGGTAATACCCAAAATGAGGACGATGAAAAAGCACTAAAAGAAACAACAGATTTAATTAAAAAATTAAATATTTCTGATTTTGTTGATTTTGAACCGTTTTTGTTAGATGTTCACAAAGAAATCATCAAGGATGCGGTATATGTGAATTCTTCCGATTATGAAGGAATGTCAAATGCCATGCTTGAAGCAATGGCAATTGGTATGCCGGTTGTTTGTACCGATTGTCCTATAGGCGGTGCAAAGGCAGTTATAAAAGACGGCGAGAATGGTCTTCTTGTTGATGTTGGAGATGCCGAAGGCTTAGCAGAAGCAATTGAAAAAGTTATTTCTGAAGTAGGGTTATCAGAACAACTTTCAGAAAATGCTGTAAAAATAAAGGATGACCTTTCTCTCTCAAATATTGCAAGGAAATGGATGGAGCTGTTTTAATATGACAGATTATATTTTGAATAGCAAAGAGAAACTCCAAAATACAATTAAAACAGAAAAAAATATATACTTGCCAAAAGAGAAAAACTCATTTGAGTATAGATTAAGAAATCCTTTTAAAAATAAAACCTGTAAGTATTTGAAATTTTTGAGAAAATACGAGTATTTGTGCTTAAAACGAGATAATGCTTCTAATGTGCTTCTATCAAGAGTATGTTCGTTAAAAATAAAAATTCTTGATATCAGAATCAAGAAACTAGGTTTAAAGCTTAATATAGAGATTACACCCAATTGTGTTGGACAAGGGATAAGAATATGCCATCCCAATGTAATTATAAACGGCTTTGTTGGAGATAATTGTACGTTCCATGGAAACAATGTGCTTGGAAACAAAGCAACCGGAGAGAAAAATAAAATTCCTCGCATTGGTTCGAATGTTGATGTGGGCATAGGCGCAATGATTATAGGCGATGTTGAAATTGCTGACGATTGTGTTATTGGCGCTGGTGCAGTAGTAACTAAATCTTTTACTACACCGGGTTCCATTATTGCGGGTGTACCAGCAAAGCTTATTAAATAACAGAGGCAAACTATGAAGAAAAAAATAGTTTTTGTAATACCGCACCTTACAATCGGCGGAGTTCAAAAATCTTTGATTTCCGCTTTAAAGGTAATTGACTACGAAAAATTTGATGTTACACTTTATCTTCGTAAAAACAGGATAGATTTATTGTCTTTTGTAGACGAAAGAGTAAATGTAATAATCAATGACGATAAGCACCATTACTACAGAAAGCCCTATGCGATTATTCTTCAAATTTTAATTGCAATTTTTAACCTTTTAGGTAAAAAAGAAAAGTCAGAAAAGTTTAAACAAAAGCTTTCTGCAGCCATTGTCAAATATTCAATGGACTATGAACAGAAAAGATTTTTCAGTTCTGAAAAATATGACATTGCAATAGCTTATGTTCAAGGTTATACGGCGCTTTTTGTATCAAGTTGCGTTAATGCTGAGAAAAAAATTATCGTTTTTCATACAAGCGTCGATGAGATTCACGATGTTCACGAAAAGATTATAAATAAATATGATAAGATAGTTGCAATACACGAAGAACAAAAAGCTTTGATAAAACAATGGTATCCTGCAATTAAAGATAGAATATCCGTTGTGGAAAACTATTGCGACAAGGTTTTGATTGAAGAGCAAAGAAAAGAATATTCTGTTACAAAACCAACTGATAAAACAGTTTTATGCTCTTGTGGCAGATTTTCTAAAGTTAAAGGTTTTGATTTGGCACTTGCAGCGGCGAAGCTTTTAAAAGATAAGAAAATACCTTTTGTTTGGTACTTTGTTGGCGATGGACCTGAAAGAGAAAATATAGAAAAATCAATAAAAGAATATAACCTTCAGGAAGATGTTATAATAACAGGTATGCAGAAAAATCCGTATCCTTATATGAATGCCTGCGATATATACATTCAACCGTCTTGTGAGGAATCTTTAGGCCTTACAATTTTAGAAGCACACAGACTTAATAAGCCCGTTATAGCAACCAAAACAATGGGTGGATTTAAAACCATTCAGGATAACGCTAATGGTATTTTGTGCGATATAAATGCTCAAGCAATTGCTAACACTGTTAAAAATTTGGTTGCAGATAAAGAGCTTTACAACGAAATAGAAAGCAATTTGAAAAACAGTGATTATTCAGATGAATTAATAAAATATAAAACCCGATGGCAAAATCTTTTAGAGGAGTGAAACAAATGAAGTTCAGCATACTTGTTCCGGTATATAACGTTGAAAAATATCTCGAGCAATGTGTTGATTCTTTGCTTTCTCAGACCTATGAGGGTGACTATGAAATAATTCTTGTAGACGATGGTTCAACGGACATTTCTTCTGATATTTGTGACAGTTATGCGGAAAAGTTCCCAGATAAAATTAAGGTTATTCACAAGAAAAATCAAGGTCTTATTTCCGCAAGGGATGCAGGTATAAAAGAGGCAAAGGGAGAGTATAGCCTTTTTGTTGATTCAGATGATTTTGCTGAAAATGATCTATTGCAGGTTGTCAATTACGCCATTGAGGAGAATAATGAACCTGATATGGTTATATATTCATTTCAGTATTATAACAACGGCGAATATTCAAAAAGAAAAGTTGAAATTCCTGATAGAACATTTTTAAAAGAAGAAATGCAGTATTTTTACGAGATGTTAATGTCTTCACCAACTTTCACATCTTTGTGTGTCAAAGCTGTTAAAACAGGGATTTTAAAGAATGATCCTAACAACTACGAGCAATACTACGGAAAAAATATGGGTGAGGATTGGCTCAGGTCTATACATATTTTCACGGTTGCAGATAACCTCGTTTGCAAAAATGTTGTCTTGTATAATTACAGAACTAACCAAAATAGTATCTCAAAAACCTTTAGCTATAAAACTATAGATAAGCAAAATACACTTCATGTATATGAGCAATTTTTAAAATATCTTCCAAAATGGGATCTGGATGACGATGAACATAGGGCGAAATTGAAAAAGCGTTGGTTTGGAGAAACTATGTACACTTTTTCAAAGTTTTATGAAAATGCAAAAACGAATGAAGAGCGAAAAGCAATAGTTAATTATAATTGGGAATCTTTTTTACCTGAGGATTTTTCACTTGAGGAAATTCAAAACGGAAATGAAATATATACTCATTTATATAAAATGGTGAAAGACAAAAGATATATTTCTTTACGATTGTATTTTCTCAAAAAATCAATGTATAAAAAATATAAAAAACTAAAAGCAGGGTTGAAAAAATGAAGATTAGCATTGTTGTACCTGTTTATAACGCCGAGAAATACTTAAAAGAATGTGTTGAATCAGTCATAAAGCAAACTAACGATAATTGGGAGCTGGTTTTAGTTGATGATGGTTCAACTGATAAAAGTGCAGAAATTTGCGATAGTTTTACAAGCAGATATCCTGATAAAATCTTTTCTTTTCATAAAAAGAATGAAGGTCAATTTTTAACCCGCCAATACGGAATAGAAAAATGCTCTGGAGAATATATTGTTTTTTTAGATGCGGATGATTTATTGAACAAAGATTACGTTAAAACCATTGTTGAATTTATCGAGAAAAATGGTTCTAAAGATGTGATTTGTTTTAATTTTTTAGAGTTTAAAAATGATGTTTTTACAGAGAATAAACAACTTAAAAAATCTGAGTTTGAAATTGAAGAAGAGTTAAAAGATTTACATCTTCAAATAGTTAATGGTAAATTAACGGGCTCAATGTGCTCAAAAGTATTTAAAAGTGAACTGATTAAATCGGTTGATATAAACAAGCAAGTAGTTTCTCAAAAAAAATATGGAGAAGATGCTTTCCAAAGCTTTGCGATAATGTTAAAAGCCAATAAAGTTTCATTTTTGGGTGATACCCTTTATTACTATCGAAATAATCCCGAAGGGTTTTCGCAAGGTTTTGAAGAAAAAGCTTTTGAATATTTTAATACAAAATATGTTTTTGAGTTGCTTGAAAGGTTCTTATTAGAAAAATATTCTGATGATGAAGAGCTTCTGAAACAGTTATATGCAAGAAATTTTAATGAAACCGTTTATTATATATTGAAATTTTATCGCAGTGCTAAAAACAAAGACCGTAAAAAACAAGTTGTTGAGTATGATTGGAATAGTTTTTTATTAAATGAAACTTTAAATTATATTGAAGGCAATAAATATGTAAGCCAGGCTTACATTAAAGTATGGAAAGCCTTTGCTAAAAAGGCATATTTTGAAATTTTAATACAAGAAAAATTCAGGAAAATTATTGGGTGGTGAAAAAATGCAGTTGGTTTCGGGCTTAATATCGGTTATAATGAGCAATTTCAATACACCTGAAGAATATTTGCGAGAAGCAATTGAAAGCGTTTTAAACCAAACCTATATTGATTTTGAATTTATAATTATAGATGATTGTTCTACAGATAATTCTCTTGAAATTATAAAAACTTATAAAGATGAAAGAATTGTTGTGTTAGAAAATGATGAGAATTTAGGTATAACAAAATCCTTGAATAGAGGATTGAAAATTGCCAAAGGCGAATATATAGCCCGAATGGATGCTGATGATATTTGTTTACCCGAGCGCTTTGAAAAGCAGGTTGAATATTTGAAATGTAACCCTGAAGTTGTAGTTTGTGGTACGGGTGTTGAGCTTTTTGGTGATGGTGCAGATGTTCATAATGAGAAGATAGTCTGCAAAACAATACCACAAAAGGATGATTTTCAAATAAACTTGCTTTTTGGGAATCATACAAATATTATTCACCCCACCGCAATGTTCAATCGCGAAATATTGGTTTCAAACAACATTGAATACGATGAAAGATATATGTATGCCCAAGATTACAGAATGTGGGTCAGTTGCAGTAGTGTCGGTGAATGTGCTAATGTTCCTCAGGTGCTTTTGAAATATCGTGTACATAAAAAAGCAGTTTCAACCCATAAAAAAGATATTCAAAATGAATGTGCAAGAAATATTATGGCAGAGCAGTTAAGTTGGTTGGACCTGACATTGCCTGGAAATTGGGAAGAAATACATTTTGGCTTTCTAATTGGCAGAAAAAAATATAATATTGAATATAAAAAGTGGATTGAAAACATCATTTCAAACAATAAAAAATATAAAATATATAATCCGCAAAAGTTAGAAAAAACTTTATGGGGAAAATGGGTTGAAACCTCATATTTTGCATTGGCAAAAGAGAGAAATTTATTTAATATTATAAAAATACTATTTAATATTCCATTAAATTATTGGCCTGAACTTTTAAATATAAAAAAAAGCAGAACAAAAAGGATAGTGAATAACTAAAAATTGTATGCTTTTTATGTGTGTCGTTTGGTAAGGTGAAGCTTTTATGAATAAGTTGTTTTGTTTGATACGAGAGAAAATATATAATATTTGGAAGTATATAAAAAAGCCAGAAAAACTATTTTTCAAAATTTATAATTATGATAATTATCGCTTTGCTTATTTATTTCCTGAAAAACTCTATTTAAAAGTTTTATTTAAAAATCGTATGAATTTAAAATTGGATTTGAAGAATCCCAAAACCTTTAGTGAAAAGTTACAGTGGTTGAAGTTGTATGACAGAAAACCAGAGTATACTACAATGGTTGACAAAGCAGAAGTAAAGAAATATATTTCCGAAAAGCTTGGTGAGGAGTTTATCATACCTACAATTGGGATTTATGAATCTGTAGATAAAATTCCTTTTAATGATTTGCCAGAAAAGTTTGTTATTAAATGTACACATGATAGCGGAAGTGTTTTTGTTTGTGATAAAACAAAGGGTATTGACATTGAAAAAATAAAAACTCAATTAACAAAAAATTTAAAAACACCGTTTTCCTACTGTAGTGGTGAATGGGTGTATAAAGATGTAAAACCACGAGTGATTATTGAGGAGTTTATTTCTGATGAAAGTGGGAATTGCCCTGTTGATTATAAGTTTTTTTGTTTCAATGGTGTAATGGAAATTTTCAAAATTGATTATAATCGATTTACAAAAAGAGCCGCGAATTATTACAATAAAAAGTGCGAGTTGCTTAATATTGGTAAAGTTAACAGTATTCCGGACCCTACAATAAAATTAGAACTTCCGGATAATTTCAAAGAGATGGTTGAGATAACAGAAAAGTTATCTAAAGGTATTCCTTTTCTTAGGGTTGATTTGTATTCTGTGAATAATCGCATCTATTTTGGTGAATTAACATTTTATCCATCAAGTGGCGTAGAGCAGTTTGTTGGTGACGGAGATAACATTATGGGTGATTTGTTGGTTTTACCTAAAAGGAAATTTTGGGGGCGAAAATAATGAGCAATGTAACAGTAAGCGTTATTGTTCCTATCTTTAATAAAGAAAAGTATTTGGAAGAGTGTTTAGATAGTATTATAAACCAAACATTAAAAACAATCGAAATAATTTTAGTGGATGATGGTTCAACAGATAATAGTAAAATACTATGTAAAAAATATTTAAAAGATAAACGCGTTAGTTACTATTATCAAGAAAATGAAGGTCTTGCATCTGCAAGGCAAACAGGAATAAATTATGCTAAAGGTGAGTATTTAGGATTTATTGATGCTGACGACTGGATTGAACTTGATATGTTTGAAAAAATGTATCAGAAAGCCAAAGAATATGACGCCGATGTTGTTTTTTGCAATAGAATGTATAACAATGAAGATTATCGTCCGCCTAAAGATATTCCTACAGGTTTTTATGACAGAGAACAGATATTAACAGATGTTTTACCTAAATCGCTTGGATATATTAGTAAAAAAGGTTTAGGAAAGGTTATCAGTTGGAGTAATTGTAGAAGAATTTATAAAAAGCAAACGCTTGAAAGTTTTAATTTTAGTTTCGATAAAAGGTTTAGAAGAAGTCAGGATTTACAATTAACTTATGAAGCTATGCTTCATTCAAATCGTTTTTATAATATGGGTGATGATTATTTTTATCATGCTAGAACGGTTAGCGATTCTTTGGCAAGAGGCTATACAAAAAACATGTGGTCTTTATATGTTCCCCTTATAGAAAGACTTTATAAAGATACCGAAGAATTCAATCAAGTTGACTTGATGAGCAATATGCACTTAAGAGCATTTTTTTTTGTCATTAATTGTATAGATAATGAAAGAAAATCTCTTTGTCCAAATAGTAAAGAAGACAGCATAGAGATTATAAAAGAAATAGTGAATGACCCGTTATGCGAGAGATTTTATAATCAGATTCCGTTAGAAAAGTTCCATCCATTATATAGAAAATATTATGAGTTAATCTATAAGAAAAAGGCAAAGCAACTTTTTGAGTATATTCCCAAGTATAAGGAAAAATTAGAGAGAAGAAATAGATTTAAAAGGCAAATTATGCATTTTCTCACAGAAAGCAAGGTCGTGGGAAAAGTGTATAAGGCTATACGACATTGATATAAAGTAATAGTGAGGTGAGTGTATGAAACACATAGTTTTTGTTATAGGTAATTATAAAAACGGCGGTGTTGCCATGCGTTCAACTAATCTTGCCAATGCTTTTGCAGAAAAGGGTTATAAAGTAACTATTCTTGTAGGTAGGTCAATATCAGAAGACGTGTTTTTTGAACATCACGAAAATGTTCAGATTGTTTCCCTTTCAAGTTATATTGAGGAACATAAAAAAGATAAAAATGTACTCAGATATCAAAAAAAACAACGAAACACAATTCGTTACATAAAGCGATTACGATATATAACCCGTTTTTTTAGTAAATTGGATGTGGTTTTAGCAAAAAAAGTAAAAACCATAAAGCTAAGTGATAAATTAAGTGCTTTTGCGATAAATCATCAGGAATGTATTTTTATTCCATTTGGTATTGGTTGTTACGAAAAAACTTTTTTTGCAATCAAGTCTTCCAAAAGTAAAATAATATATGCTGAAAGAAATGCTTCAGAAGTGGAATTCCCTAAGGATATTCTTGAAAGAAATAGACTGGTTGAACTCGTTGAAAAAGCAGATGGTGTTGTTTTGCAAACCGAGGATGAGTTCAGCTTTTATGGGGATAAGCTGAAAAATGCAAGGGTTATTAATAATCCTGTTAAAGTCGGTTTGCCTGAAAGATTTGAAGGCGAAAGAAGAAAAATAATTGTTAATTTTTGCAGAGTTTCCAAGCAGAAAAATCTTCCGCTTCTGTTTGAAGCAATGCAGATGCTTCACAGAGATTATCCCGAATATGTTTTAGAGATTTACGGAAACACCGTAGAAAAACACGAAGAAGAGCTTTTAGAAGAATATAAGCAGGCGCTTCATGATATGGGAGCTGAAAGCTACATAAAGCTTCTTCCACCATCAAGGGATGTTCATAAGCTTATAAGAGATTATGCAATGTTTGTTTCTTCGTCAGATTTTGAAGGACTTTCAAATTCAATGATAGAGGCAATGGCTATGGGCCTTCCTTGCGTTTGCACCGATTGCTTAGGCGGTGGTGCAAGGGAAATGATTACCGATGGTGAGAATGGTCTTCTTGTACCAATGAATGACCCAGAGGCTTTGTATCTTGCAATGAAAAGATTTATTGAAGAACCCGATTTGGCAGAAAAATGCTCTGTAAATGCAGAAAACAAGAGAGAAGAGCTTTCTTTACCGGTAATAGCAGGTAAATGGCTTGATTACATTGAAAGTATTATTTGAAAGAGGATTTTATGAAAGGTGCTTATACAAAACGAAAATTGAATAAGCTTTGGAAAAACTGCAAAGAAAAATCATCTTCTTTTTCTTATGATTTTAAGCATTTTTTCGTGAAACGTTCAATCAAAAGCAGAGATTTTACGATTATTTCAAATAACTGCTGGGCGGGAAGGGTTTATCAATATCTTGATATGCCGTATCTTTCTCCTACTGCAGGTTTATATTTCTTTGCTCCGGATTATATTAAATTTATTTCAGATTTAAAGCGTTATCTTGATACTCCGTTAAAATTTATTAAGCCTGAGGATTCAAAATATTTTGAGGAACTTAAAACAAGAAATCAAACGGATAAGCCAATTGGTATACTTGATGATGTTGAAATAGTTTTTCTTCATTATAAATCTCAAGAAGAGGCCCTTGAAAAATGGAACAGAAGAAAAGAAAGAGTTAATTTTGATAATATAATTCTTAAATTTTCTTGGATGAATTTGTGCGAAGAAAAGCATTTGGAAGAATTTGATGCATTACCTTTCAAAAACAAAATTTTAATCGTTGATGATTCACGAAAGTCAATTTATAAAAATGGCGTATATTATAATGGACAAGTAAATGAACAGGGAATGATAACTGACACACAACCATTTCCGAATAATGTTAGTTTGCGAAAGTTATTAAATAAACCGACAGAAAAATATCCGGTAAACGGATTGAGATAATTGGAGAAATTTTATGACAGAACAAAAATGGACTACGGTTGTTAAAGCCGATAATAAACCATGGGATATGGATATAAAGGGTCTCAGAAACTGTAAGGATTTGATTCTCCTTTTTGTCCGCCGTACCTTTGTGGCAAAATATAAGCAGACTGTTTTGGGTCCTGCCTGGGCAGTTATTCAGCCTTTTTTCACAACGGTTGTTTATTCCGTTTTCTTTGGTAATATTGCCGGACTTGGTGCATCAGGTGTGCCAAATTTCATATTCTATCTATCAGGTACAATAGTCTGGACTCTTTTTTCAAGCTGTCTGACAGAAACCTCCCATACATTCACAGGAAACTCTGCAATTTTGGGTAAGGTTTATTTCCCTCGCCTTGTTATGCCAATTTCCACTGCAATTTCCCAGTTTATAGGTTTCTTTATTCAGTTTGCCTTTATGCTTTGCTTCCTTGTTTATTATTGTGTAACAGATTCGGGCGTTGCGCCTAATACTTACATACTTTTAACTCCGGTGGTTCTCATTCAGTTAGCTACTCTTGGTATGGGCTTTGGTATGATTATTTCTTCGCTTACAACAAAGTACAGGGATTTAGCAATGGTTGTTGGCTTCGGTGTAAGCCTTTGGAGTTATTGTTCACCCGTTGCTTATGATATGTTTAGCCGTTCACAACTTGTGGATAATAATCTTATTTACAATATTTATATGCTCAACCCCGTAACACCCGCAATTAATGTGTTTCGATATGCATTTTTAGGCATAGGAGAAATCGATTGGCTTTTCTATGCAATAAGCTGGGTAACAACAGTAATTGTTGCGGTTATCGGAGCTTTGATGTTCAGTAAGTCCGAAAAAACCTTTATGGATACAGTGTGAGGTGCGGTATGGAAGAATTAGCAATAAAAGTTGAAAATGTCTATAAAGAATACCGTCTTGGTGCTATCGGCGGTGCAACCTTAAAGGGTGAAATACAGTCAAAGCTTGCAAAACTTCGCAAAAAGGAAGACCCTAACCTTAAAATCGGCCAAAAAGCTCACGAAAAAAATGAGCGTTTTATGGCGATTAACGGTATGTCCTTTGAGGTTGAAAAGGGCGAGGCAATTGGCATAATCGGTCACAATGGTGCAGGAAAATCCACAATTTTAAAGCTTATTTGCAGGGTTACAACCCCAACAAAGGGAAATATATATTTAAACGGTAGAATTACTTCTATGCTTGAGGTTGGAACAGGCTTCCACCCCGAGCTTACAGGTCGTGAAAATGTATATCTTAACGGTGCAATTCTTGGTATGAGTAAATCGGAAATTGACAAAAAATTTGACGAAATCGTTGAGTTTTCTGAAATAGGGCAATTTATTGATACTCCTATTAAAAGATATTCCAGCGGTATGAAGGTTAAGCTTGCTTTCGCAGTTGCTTCTCACCTTGATTCAGAAATTATGATTATGGATGAGGTTCTTGCGGTTGGTGATGTTAACTTCCAGAATAAGTGCATTGATAGAATGAAAAAGGTTGCCACCGAGGAGGGCAGAACAATTCTATATGTTAGTCACAATATGGCAACTGTTAAAAGCCTGTGTAACCGTTGTATTGTGCTTTCTAAAGGTCAGGTTATTTTTGAGGGTAACACCGAAGAAGCAATTGCAATTTATATGAAAAATGAAGCCCTTGATGATACCACATTTTTTGATACATCAAAAGCTCCGAGACACAGAAAATGTAATCAAAGGCACCTTCTTCAAAGCCTTGAAATACTTAAAAAAGAAAGACCTCAGTTTGAATATGGTGAGAAGTTCGCTTTCAGAACAAAATGGTTAAGCGAAAATGACAACGAAACCTTAAGAATGAAGCTTGTTGTTAATGGTATCGATGCAACTCCTGTTGGTGTTGTTTTTTGCGGTGAACTGGAGCACAAAAAAGGAGATAATCAAAAAGATTTTGTGTTTGATACATCCCACCTTGTGCCCGGTAAATATACCGTTGATGTGATTTTATACGATAACGATGAAGCGGGGAATGTAATGTTTTATGACCGCACAACTGCTTTGCGTTTTACAATAGAACATAGTGAAGAATCAATTAAGCTTAAACACTGGTTCAAGGATTGGGGCAATGCGGTTATCCCTTGCGTTGAGCAGATCCAAGATGAATAAAATAATCATTAATTAGAAAAATCGGAGATGCTTTATAAATGACCGAAAGCGTTTTTGAAAAAAGTAAACAGGTCTTATTGGATTTACTTGCAAACAATTTGTTTTCTGCAGGTAAGTCCATTGATGCTGTTTCTGTTGATTGGCGCTTGGTCTGGTATGAGTCATATATACAGGCAGTATCTTTAGTAGCTTTTTCAGATTTTCCTGCAGAGTTAACCGAAAAAACTGATTTTTCTGCTATTAAAAAGGATTTGCAGAGCAGAATCTCTGATAATTTGGTAGTTAACAAAAGTCATATAAAAATCCACAAGCTTTTAACAAAAGAAAGCATACCTTACGTAATATTAAAAGGTTTAGCCTCTGCACGTTATTACCCTGACCCTCTCTTGCGTTCTATGGGTGATGTGGATTTTCTTGTAAGTGAAGATAATTTATCTAAAACTTGCAAGGTGTTGGAAGAAAACGGCTTTAAACCTTCCGAAAAATCTCACGGCGACCATCTTGTTTATACTGATAACATTTGTCGATATGAGCTTCACACCGCTCCTGCAGGTATGCCCAAAGGTGAGGCAGGGGAGCTAGTTAAAGGTTATTTAGCCGATATTCTAGAGAAAGCGGAAATTCAGAACACTCTTTTCGGAGAAGTTTCCGTTCCGTCGCATTTTCATCACGGATTGATAATACTACTTCACACCTGCCACCATCTCACAAGCTCGGGTATAGGTCTTCGTCACCTTTGTGATTGGGCAGTTTTTGTTAATTCCTTTTCTGATGATGAGTTCTGCAATTTGTTCGAAGATAAATTCAAGAAAATCGGTCTTTGGAAATTTGCACGCACTTTAACAAAAGTTTGTGAAAAATATCTTTTCTGTCCTGTTAAGAGCTGGGTGGGGCAGGTTGATGAAAAAATTGTTGACAAACTTGCAGAAGACATTTTCAAAGGGGGTAATTTAGGTCAAAAAAGCAATGACAGAAGCCACGAAAGTATGATTCTTCCCAAATACGGTGACGAAGAACATAAAGGAAAAAGTCAAATTGGCAGATTTATTGAGTATGTGAATAAATCCGTTAAAAACAATTGGAAAAGTGCAGAGAAAATAAAAATTCTTTTACCTGTTGGTTGGATTTTCTTCGGAGGAAGATACGTTTTCCGTTCTTTGAAAGGTGAACGTCCGAAAATAAAAGTTAACAGTTTTATTTCCGAAGCAAAGCAAAGAACAGAAATTTTCGACCAATTAAAGCTTTTCAGTAAAGAATAAACCGCGTAATTAAATGCTGTCATTTAACTACGCGGTTTAATTTTTATTATTTCAATAATCCAGCTTGTTCAAGTCCGGCTAAAAATTCTTTGATATCTGCGGAAGCTTCTTCTTTTGCTACATCAAATTCTTTTGTAACTGCTTCTAAAAGCTCTTCGAATGTTTTTTCGGTTTCGAGCTCTTTCCAGATAACCTGACTGACGGGATTGAGAATAACGATGTTAGCATCTTCTCCCGCTTCATTGCTTATGGGCACGGCTAAAAATTCCCCTGCAATCTGGCGGAGAACATAGGAGCCTTTAATACTGAAAAGTTTCTTTTCCATTTTGCCACTTCCTGAAAAAATTTTGCTGTTTACTAATGAAATTATATCATTTAAAGCAACAAACTACAACTGCATTCAAGAAAAATTTACTGTTGTTTTGTGTTTTTTAATCCATTGTTTTCAATTGCTTGATTTCAATGCCTTTTTCTTTTAAAAAGTTTTCCGCTTCTTTTTGAAAATCCTCTGCGGAGAAGAAAGTGGAATTGTAAGTATCAATTACAGTACCGCTTTCGGTTACAAAAACAATATGCTTGTCTTCTTGGAATTTGCCTTCGTAGGTGTAGCCCTCTACAATTGCTACATAGTCAACAGAACTATATTCACAAACAGTTCTTGATAACGGTAATTCTTCTGTTGAATAAAGAAAATCATTGTCACGTAGCGCCAATGTGGAGTTTACACAAGTAAAAAGACAAATCAAAGCAATACTTTCAGCCAAAATTGTGAAATATTTTAATATTGTTTTTGCTTTTGGTGGCAAGTCGGGAGTGTGAACAGCTTTGTTTTTGCTTCTCTTCCTTAAATGTAAATTCAAGGCGATTGTTACTGCAGGCAGCAAGGAGAAAAAGGGTATAAAAATCAAATTTTCCTTTATGCCGTAAATAAAAAGACTGTCTGCTGCGGTTAAATATGTTAAAAGAAGGAACAAACCTGCCATAAGAGCAGAGAGGGGAATAGCTAAAAGAAGAGAGTGTAAAAGAATTTTGAAAGAGCCTTTTGCATCTGTTCCGTGACGGGATGCACCCTTTTCTGCCGAAGCTTTTTTTGCGGTTTCTGTAAGTTCTATGGTATTTCCGCCGTTTTTCAGATAAGAAAGCAAATTGTCTTCGTAAAGAGAGCGATATTTTGCTTTTTCCAATACTTTTAACGCTTTTTCTCTTTTGCCTTTAAAGAAAATTGCAGGAGCGCCTAAAACGAATGTTTCCATTTGATATTGAAAGAAATTATAGAACATCATTGAAAGAATTTTATCTCCCGATTCTTTCAAAAGGTTACTTGCCTCAATAACATTATCCCCGAAATATTGGTTTATCTTTTGTTTTTGTTTTTCTATAAGCCTGTTTTTTTCTACACCGTTTTCAGCAAGCTTTGAAAAGAGAGGTATAATTCTTTGTAAAAGCGCTGTTATTTCTCTGAAACAGTCTTTCATCAGCTCTGGGGAATCTACATAAGAATAGGTGTAGCACCTGAAATTATCCGGTTCTGTTACAGATAAAATATCATAAAGAGAAAATGTTATAGACGGCTCCCTGTCAAAAAAGAAAGAGATGTAAATTGTTTGCTGAACATAGCCGTTTTTGGCATTTTCTATGTAATAAAGGTCCATATAATATTCGCCGAAATTATATCGGGCAACAGCACCATTTTTGTTTTTGCCGTTCTTCCCCGAAACCAAAGCTTTTATAGAGGGACTTTCGGTTCTTAAATGAACACCCAGCTGTCTGCATAAAGTAGAGAAATACGTCTTTAAATCCATTTTTGACCTCTTAAGAATAAGTATGAAAAATATTTTACTAAATTCTTTCTTTTTCGTCAACTATAGCCGAAAAGAATTGAACCCCGTACGCCTAAAATTCAAACCTTTCGGCACATCACGGCGTTTTTCGTCTTGATATACGCCAGTATGTCTACGCCGAAGAAACACCATGCTGCACCAAAATCTTTAGAATTTTAGGTGCGAACAGTTTATTAAGACAAAATTTTTGCAATAACAAGGAAAAAAGTGAAGGAATACTGGCGTATTTCAAGCTTTTTGACGCAGTTAGTGCGGGAATTTGCCTTAATAAACCGTACGGTGTTCAACTCTTTTCGGCTATTGCAGTTTTAAAAGAAATGGAGTATTATTAATTCATACAATATGCGGAGGTATGTTATGGACGAGGTAAAGGTTTTAGATTACGGCTTTTTTGAACACGACGGTTTGGATTTTGAATATCACGTTAGCGGAAATCCTGAGGGAGAACCGCTTGTTATGCTTAATGGCAACGGCGGTGATTACCGTTGCTTTGAGGGCGATTTATATAAACCTCTTTCGGAATATTTTAAAATTATTCGTTTTTCAACAAGAGGAACAGGAAACACTCCTCTTGGTGATAAAAAACTTACATTCGAGCTTTTTTGCGATGATTTGAAAGCGTTGCTTGATTATTTAGGTGTTGAAAATGCTAATTTCTGCGGCTTTTCTGATGGGGGGAATCTGGGTATGTGCTTTGCGGTGACTTACCCTCAATATGTTAAACGCCTTGCGGTATTCGGCTCAAATCTCAACACAAGAGGTACTAAAACAGGTGACCAGTTGGGGATTATAAAAGACCATAGAATTTTTGCCATTAAAGCCGCTCTTACAAAAGACCCTGAAATGATTAGAAGAAGGGAAATTGAGGGTATGATGGTTGGACAACCTCATTTGAATTATAAAAAGCTTTCTGCAATTAAAGTGCCTTTTCTCAATGTTTTCGGCGAGTTTGATATGATTAAGCGCAGTCATTCAAGAAAAATTACGAAAGCAGTTGAAGGCGCGGAAGAAGTAATGGTTTTAAACGGTGGACACAGCACAGCCTTCAGAAAAACAGATTTTTTAATTTTGCCTGTTGTTAAAAAGTTTTTTGGAGTAATATGATTATAAACCCCTTGATTTTCGTTGCAAAATCAAGGGGTTTATGATATAATGAGCTGTAAAAATAAAATAGGGTGATTTTTTGAATCGAAAGAAATGGGTCGTTTCCCATTGCGACAGAGATGCGGCGGCAACTCTTGCAGAAAACTGCGGTGTTGAGCCTTTTGCGGCGTTTCTCTTGTGCTCTCGGGGAATGACTGACGAATTTGAAATTGAAAGCTTTTTATACGATACAGATTTAATTGACCCCTACACATTGCCCGATATGGAAAAGGCAGTAGAAAGAGTTAATACAGCTCTTGAAAGCGGTGAAAGAATCACTGTTTTCGGAGATTATGATTGCGACGGTGTTACATCGACGGCTCTTTTGTATTCCTATCTTTCTTCCCGTGGTGCAAATGTGGATTATTACATTCCCGACCGCTCTGCAGAGGGATACGGGATGAATTTGGGAGCAATTGATCTTTTAAAAAGCAGAGGAACAAATGTAATTATAACAGTTGATAACGGTATTAGTGCCATAGAGGAAATTGCTTACGCGAAAACTCTCGGTATTGATGTTGTGGTTACTGACCATCACCGCGTGGGCGAGGTTTTGCCCGATGCTGTTGCGGTTGTTGACCCCCATAGAGAAGATTCTCTTTGTGAGTTTTCTGATTGGGCGGGTGTTGGCGTTGCCTTTAAGTTTGTAAGCGCGCTTGATGAGAGTGAGGGTTATGAGCTTTTAGAGCAATACGGCGACATTATCGCATTAGGAACAGTTGCAGATATTGTTTCTCTTAAAGGTGAAAACAGAATAATCGTCAGAAGCGGTATTGCTTTTATGAATGCGGCTCTAGAAGACGGAACTTTAAGATTAGGCTTGAAAGCACTTTTAGATGCCGGCGGCTCGACCGGTGCATTAGAT
Organism: Acutalibacteraceae bacterium; assembly: GCA_045536495.1. GTDB lineage: Bacteria > Bacillota > Clostridia > Oscillospirales > Acutalibacteraceae > DTU089. Next base: position 39,071 of record JAZSNR010000075.1, on the reverse strand, counting down.
TCTTCTTCTGTTGCATACAGAATTGCTCCCAGAGTAAATGCCGCAGGGCGAATGGGTTCTGCTGAAAGAGCTTTAAAACTGCTTTTGACCGCCGATAAGGCAGAGGCAAAAGAAATTGCAGAAGAAATTTCGGAAGCTAATGCAAAACGTCAGTCAATTGAAACAGAAATAACCGCTTCGGCAGTTGAATATATAGAGAATAACCCTCAAATTAAGCATAAGCGTGTTATTGTGGTTGACGGTGATGATTGGCATCAGGGCGTGATAGGAATTGTTGCATCTCGTCTTGTTGAGAGATACGGAAAGCCCTGCATAGTTATTTCCAAAAACGGAGATACTGCAAAGGGAAGCGGCAGAAGTATTGACGGGTTCAGTCTTTATGACGCGCTATCTTATTGTAGTGACATTCTTGTTCAGTACGGCGGTCACGTTCTCGCAGCGGGTGTGACTGTGGAAAGCGACAAAATAGACTTGTTCAGAGATAAAATAAACGAGTACGCTCAAATGTCGGAAGCGGCAGTGCCTACGCTGAAAATTGACTGCAAGCTTAATCCGTCCTCAATAAATGTTGACATGCTTTCTTCCTTGCAGGTTCTTGAACCTTTTGGGGCGGAAAATCCTCAACCGCTTTTCGGGCTTTATAATATGGAAATTACTGCAGTTCAGCCCGTTGGCGCAGGAAAGCATTTAAGAATAACCGTAAGAAGAAAAACCAGCTCGGTTACGGTGATTTTGTTCTCTGTAACTCTTGAAGAATTTCCTTATAAAGTGGGAGATACTGTTGATTTGGCAGTTAAGCTCAGTGAAAATGAGTTTCAGGGAAAAACGCAAGTAAGCATTCAGGCAAAAGCAATTAAACTCAGCAATGTCAGTGATGATGAGGTGATAGCTTCGCTTCACGATTATGAAGATTTTTGCGTGTCTGAAAGCATTCCAAAAGAAAAAGAGCAAAAGCTTTGCATAAACAGAGATTTTTGCGGTAATATTTACAGATTTGTAAAATCAAATAATGGCTGGAATTTCTCCGCTGAAATGCTTTGTTACAGATTAGGTCTTTCTGCTGAGAAAGTTGCTGCTTGTCAGATTTCTCTTGATATTTTAACGGAATTGGGTATTTTATTGTATAAAGACGGAAAATATCTTTTACCGACAGAAACTGTTAAAACCGCCTTGGAAAACAGCGAAATTTTTAAAAAAGCTAATATAAATTTATAACTAGAAACAAAGGAGGTGACTTGAATGGATGAAAATATGTCCGTAGAGCTTATGTATGATGAGCTTAAAGAACAGGCTATAGCAACATTCGGTCCCGAAGATGCAAAAATTATAGACAAAGCATTTGAAATTGCAAATGCTCACCATGAAGGACAAAAGCGTTCTTCCGGTGAACCCTATATCATCCATCCTGTCGCCGTTGCTAAAATAGTTTTAGATTACGGAATGGACTGTCAGTCTGTTGCCGCGGCAATGCTTCACGATACTGTTGAAGACACCGACCTCACTCTTGAAGATGTTAAAAAAGAGTTCGGTGCAGAGATTTGCGCTTTGGTGGACGGACTTACAAAGTTAGGTAAAGTTCCCCTTGATATTAAAGATAAAGAAGAGCAGCAGGCAGAAAATGTAAGAAAAATGCTTCTTGCTATGTCGGAAGATATTCGTGTTATTATCATTAAACTTGCCGACAGACTTCACAATGTTCGCACGCTTAATTTTATGCCACCTCAGAAGCGCAGAGATAAAGCGGTTGAAACCCTGGAAATCTATGCGCCCATTGCTCACCGTTTGGGTATCAGGGCGATTAAAGAGGAGCTTGAAGACAAAGCTATAAGCTTCCTTGACCCAATTGCATATAAGGAAATTGAAGATGCTCTTTCAAGTCAGGGTAAATCACACAAGGAGTTTCTTGAATCAATAAAAAAACAAATTTCCGACAGAGTTCATGAGGTTGTGCCCGATGCCAGACTTGAGGGCAGAATTAAAAGTGTTCACGGTATATACAGAAAAATGTATATGCAGAACAGAAACTTTGACGAGATTTATGATATATATGCCGTAAGAATTATCGTTGATAACACTATTCAGTGCTATGACTGTTTGGGTATAATCCACGATATGTTTACCCCTATTCCCGGCAGATTCAAAGATTATATTTCTACTCCCAAGCCTAATATGTATCAGTCGCTTCATACTACCGTTTTGGGTAAAGCGGGAATTCCTTTTGAGGTTCAAATCAGAACCTGGGATATGCATCATACTGCAGAATTCGGTATTGCTGCACACTGGAAATATAAATTAGGGCTTAACGGTACTCAAAAATTTGAAGAACGTCTTGCCTGGATCAGACAGCTTCTTGAAAATCAGCAGGAAGCAGATGATGTTAAAGACATTGTTACAACAATTAAAAGTGACCTTGTTCCTGAAGAGGTTTTCGTGTTTACTCCAAAAGGTGACGTTATAAATCTCCCTATGGGCGCAACGGTTATTGATTTCGCTTATGCCATTCACTCTGCCGTGGGTACGAAAATGGTAGGTGCAAAGGTAGGCGGAAGAATAGTTCCTCTTGATTACAAGGTTCAAACCGGGGAAATTGTTGAGGTTTTGACCTCTTCTCAACAAGGTAAAGGGCCTTCAAGAGATTGGCTCAATATTGTTAAAACAAGCTCTGCAAAAACAAAAATCCGCGCTTGGTTTAAAAAAGAGCGCAGAGAAGAGAATATTGTTGAGGGTAAAGCAGAGCTGGAAAGAGAAATAAGACGAAATAAAATTCGTTTTACGGACGAAGAATTTGAAAGTCTTATAAAAACTCTTGCTGAACGTCAGCATTGTTCAACTGTTGAAGATTTTTATGCCGCTCTTGGTTACGGCGGAATTCCTATCAGCAGGGTTATACCCTTTGTCAGAGATGAGTATCACCGTATTGTTACTTCCCGCCAACCTGAAAAAATAAAAATTACCGAGGACAATAAAAACACAAAACATTCCGCAGGCGAGGGCGTTATTGTTGATGGTATTGATAACTGTCTTATCAAACTTTCTCGTTGTTGCGCTCCAATACCAGGGGATGAAATTATCGGTTTTATTACCCGCGGTCATGGTGTTTCAATCCACAAGAGAGATTGTACCAATGTCCCGGTCGATATTACAAATTGCGAAGAGCCTAACAGATGGCTCAGCGCCCGTTGGCAAAGCGGAACAGAAGAGAAAGAATTCAAAGCAAGTCTTGCTATTGAATGTGAGTCCCGTGTTGCTATGATGGCAGACGTTGCCAATGTTCTTGCAGATATGCGTGTTATGATAAACGCTATTAACACAAGAGATGTAAAAGACGGAAATGCATTCATTTATCTTACAATTACAGTAAAAAGTACGGATTTCCTTAACGTTGTTATTTCAAAATTAAATGGTATCCGCGGTGTTGAAAATGTTACAAGGAGCAAAAACTGATGAGAGCCGTAATTCAAAGAGTTCTTGAAAGCTCCGTCAGGGTTGACGGAGAAATCGTTGGTCAATCGGGAAAAGGCTATATGATTTTATTGGGTGTTGTTAAAGGCGATACCGAAAAAGAAGCGGAGCTTCTTGCCCGAAAAACCGCAGCTTTGCGTGTTTTTGAGGATGAAAACGGAAAAATGAATAAATCCGTGCTTGATATCGACGGAGAAATTCTTGCTATTTCTCAATTCACTCTTTGCGCAGACTATAAAAAAGGAAACAGACCTTCTTTTACGGACAGCGAAGAACCCAAAAATGCAAACCGTCTTTACGAGCTATACTGCGAGGAACTTAAAAAGAACGGTGTTAAAAAAGTTGAAAAAGGTATTTTCGGAGCAGATATGAAGGTTTCTCTTATAAATGACGGACCTGTGACAATTTGCTTTGATACGGATGTTTGGAGTGGAAAATAATGTTTCTTGAATGTGTTCTTGTTAGCAGGCTTGAAACCAATTGCTTTATAATATGCGATGAAGAAACAAAAATCGGCGCAGTTATCGACCCCGGTGAATATACACAAGAGGTCAAAAGTGCCATTGAGCGTTCGGGTATGACAGAGCTTAAATATATTCTTTGTACCCACGGCCATTTTGACCATATTTGCGGTGTTTCAAAAATAAAGAAAGAATTTCCTGATGCAAAGGTTTGCATCGGTAAGGAAGATACACCTTATCTCGCAGATGGCAGTCTTTCCATGGCAACGATTTTTAAAAAGGTATTTGAACCTTGTCCGCCTGATATTGAATTTTCACACTTAGATACATTTTCAATCGGCAATATAAATGTGGAAATACATTCCGCGCCCGGTCACACACCCGGCGGTGTTTTATATGTTCTGGGGGATGAAAAAATCATATTTACAGGAGATACCCTCTTCTGCGGAAGTGTCGGAAATACCGGCTTTAAGGGCGGTAGTACTTCTGCTCTTATGAGAACACTTGAAACGATAAAGGATTTCTCTGATGACTATGTTATTTACCCGGGTCACAGCGAAAGCTCCACAATCGGACACGAAAAAAGAACTAATATATATTTAAGATGAATTTATATTATATTAATCATAATTACAGATACGAGGCGGAAAAGCTTTTAAGATTGTTTTTTCCTCTCGAAAAAATAATTGAATATACAGAGTTTGTCGAAACAGAAGACGATTATCTTTTAACCCGAATAGATAGTCAAGAGGTTCTTACTCTCACTTCCGTGCTTTCCCTTAATGGTGAAACTCAAAGTAAAGAGAAAACAGTAAAAAAATCAGAATGCGAGGATCTTGAACTTGAATTGTTGCTTTTAGCATTCGATTTGCTCTGTAAAATGTGCGGTTTTACACCAAAGTGGGGCATACTTACAGGTGTAAGACCCTCAAAGCTTATTGTGAAGAGGCTTTCTCTTTATGGGGAAGACAATGCAAGAGATTGGTTTTTGAATACCTATAAAGTATCTCCCGAAAAAACCCAGCTTGCAATTAATGTTGCGAAAACCGAACTTAAAGTTATTGAAAAAGCAGGGGCGAACTCCTTTAGCTTATATATAAGTATTCCTTTTTGCCCAACAAGGTGCAGTTACTGCTCTTTTGTTTCCCATTCAATAAATTCGGAAAAAGCAAAAAATCTTATTCCCGATTATATTGAAAAGCTTTTAGAAGAATTGACCTTTACCGCTAAAATGGCAAAGGAAAAAGATTTGCGCCTTACAAGCGTTTATTGGGGTGGCGGTACTCCCACAACTCTTGAAAAAGAGGATTTAGACAAAATCCTTGCTCATATCGAAAATGTGTTCGATTTGTCGAGCTGTCTTGAATATACTGTTGAAGCAGGTCGTCCCGATACCATTACAAAAGAAAAATTGGAAGTTCTTAAAAAGCATAATGTGGGAAGAATAAGTATAAATCCACAAACTTTTTCAGACAGTGTTTTAAATGCTATCGGAAGAAAGCATACAACGGCGCAGACAGAAGAAAAATTCCTTCTTGCTAAAGAGGTTGGATTTGATGCAATAAATATGGATTTAATTGCAGGACTTCCTACCGATACAGTTGAAAGCTTCAAAAATAGTGTGAACAGAGCAATTGAGCTCGGTGCAGATAATATAACCGTTCACACTCTCGCTCTCAAACGTTCGTCAACCATTGTTACGGAAAATGAAAGTGACACCGTTTCAGATAAAGATATCTGGGCGATGCTGGATTTCGCAGGGAAAGCTCTTACTGAAAATGGTTATTACCCTTACTATATGTACCGCCAAAGCAAGTCTTTAGGTAATCTTGAAAATGTAGGCTGGTGCAAAAAAGATAAGGAATGCTTTTACAATGTTCTTATGATGGAAGAATATCAGAGCATTTTCTCTGTTGGTGCAGGTGCAGTAACAAAGCTTCGCACAGAGGACGGAAACGTTATTGAAAGAATTTTTAATTTCAAATACCCCTTTGAATACATATCGAGGTTTGATGAAATAATAGATAAAAAAGAACGAATGAAGAGTTTTTATAACCAATAATATATAAAGGGCGGTGAAATAATGGCTAATGTAAATAATACCATTGAGTATATTATTGAAAATGCGGTTAATCCTAAAGATTTTGTATATAAATGCGAAGAGAAATATAATAACAAAATAATAAAAATCGCCAAAGATATTGCCGAAAGTCAAAGAACGGAAATTGTTATGCTTGCAGGTCCCAGCTCTTCGGGAAAAACCACAACGGCAAAAAAGCTTTGTCAGGCACTTGCTGAATTGGGTGTGAAAAGCCATACTGTTTCACTTGACGATTTTTATCTTAATAATTGCGATTCGCCACGTTTTCCTGACGGCACACCCGATTATGAAACTGTTGAAGCTTTAGATATTCCCTGTTTCGAAAAAACAATGGCGACCCTTATTGAAACGGGCAGTGCTTTAATGCCCGAGTTTGATTTCCTTACAGGTACTCGAAAAGAAAAATATAATGAGCTTAAATTGGGCAAGAATGATGTTATTATTGTTGAAGGTCTTCACGCTCTCAATCCTGTGATAACCGAGCATCTTCCAAAAGACAGACTTTTAAAAATATATATCAGCGTTTCTTCAAGAATTTACGATAAAAAGCAGAATATAATTCTTAATAAGCGTAATATGAGATTTATTCGCCGTCTAGTGAGAGATTATAAATTTCGAGGTAATTCCGTTGAAGATACCTTTAAAATGTGGATTACCGTCCGTTACGGCGAGGATGCGTATCTTTTCCCCTTTAAAGATAATGCAGATATAAAAATTAACACAATTCACCTTTATGAAACCTGTATTTTAAAGGATTTAGCGGCGGATTTATTGATGCAGGTCAGTAAGGATTCGGAATTTTATAAGGAATCCCAAAGACTTATTCGTTCCTTGTATAAATTCCCGAAAATAGATTCGTCACTTGTGCCCGAAGATTCTCTTTTAAGAGAATTTATTGGAAAGGAGTAAGAAATGTCCGAGAAATCAGTTAAAAAACAAAATGTTCTTAACGGAGCAATGGTGCTTGTTGTTGCAACTGCTCTTGTTAAAATTATTGGTGCGGTTTATAAAATACCGATTACAAGTATAATCGGTTCATTGGGTAGAGGTTATTTTGCTTCTGCATATAATATCTATACTCCTGTTTATGCAATTTCAATGGCGGGTCTTCCCGTTGCGGTTTCAGCAATAGTATCAAAAAATGCCGCATTGGGAAAATACCGTGATGTAAAGCAAGTTTTAAAGCTTACGTTTCCTCTTTTTCTTGGTTTAGGTATTGTGGGTACGGGTGCGCTTTTACTTGCGGCAAAGCCCTATGTTGATTCTGTTGGCTCACCCCTTGCTATTTACAGCGTTTTTGCTATTGCTCCCTCAATCCTTTTCTGTTGCATTATGAGTACATATCGTGGCTATTATGAGGGCTTGAGCAATATGTACCCAACAGCAATTTCTCAGGTTGTTGAGTCCTTGGGTAAGCTTGTTTTCGGTCTTATTTTCTCTTATGCAATGCTTGATTATGCAAATCAACAAATTGCTCTTAACGGCTCTGTTTTAGGCTTTAAGGTTGAAACTGAGGCGGATGGTGCTATTGTTTATGCTCTTGCGGCAGCAGGTGCAATTTTAGGTGTTACTCTCGGTACTGTTTTTGGTGCTATTTATACAATTTTACGGCATAAGTTTAAAAAAGACGGAATCAACAAGGAAATGCTTGTTAATTCTCCTCTTGCTTCTCCGAGAAAATCCACCTTGAAAGAAATTATTGCTATTGCAGTTCCCACTGCGGCAAGCTCTCTTGTGCTCAATATTACAAACTTTATTGATACCTTTATGATTCAAGATCGCCTTGAAAGTGTAGTTGCAGGCAATTACGATACAATTATGGGTATTTACGGCGAATCTGTTACTGCGGCAAATATCGCAAAGGAAAATATTCATACCTTCCTTTACGGCGCTTACGATACAACTCTCGACTTCAGAAACCTTGTTCCCACTGTTATGATGACCTTGGGTGTAAGTGCAATTCCTATTATTTCTGCGGCAGTTGCAAAAAAAGATTTCAAAACAGTTAACGGAACAGTTAATACTGTTTTCAGAATAACAATGCTCATCGCTCTTCCTGCAGGTGCAGGCTTCTTTGCCCTTTCTGAGCCCATTATGAACTTGCTTTATAAAGGTACAGAGAACGAAGCAGGTATTGCTATTGCTGCTCCTGTTTTAGGACTTTACGGTCTTATGATGGCAATTCTTACTCTTTCTTCACCCTTAACAAACATTCTTCAGGCAATAGGCAGAGCGGATGTTCCTGCAAAGGCACTTGCCCTCGGTTGTGTGTTCAAAATCGGTCTTAACTATGTTCTTATCGGCATTCCCGAAATCAATGTTAAAGGTGCGGTTTTCGGCACAGCTTTCTTCTACCTCCTCTGCATTTTCTATAACTATGCAGTATTGAGAAAAGAAACAGGCGTTAGAATTGATATAAAGACTGTTATAGCTAAACCTCTTATTGCGGCGGTGCTTTGCGGTGTTGCGGCATACGGCTCCTATGCTGTTTTGTGTAATGTTTTGACATTCGGTGATATGAGCAGCAGGCTTAACGGACAGTCACTTTCTTGTTTGATTTCTATCGGTGTTGCGGTGCTTGTGTACGGAATTTGCGTACTTTTAATGAAAACATTGGTAAAAGATGACATTTTAATGCTTCCCAAAGGGGAAAAATTGGCAAAAATACTTGAAAAATATAAGTTTATAGGTTAAAATAGAGGAAGTAAATTATGGCAGTAAATTTTACGTTTAAAGACAATTACAATTTCAACGACCTTGTTGATATAGTGAGAATTCTTCGTGAGCCTGGTGGTTGTCCTTGGGATATGGAGCAAACTCATCAGTCAATAAGAGAAAATTTTCTCGAAGAAACTTATGAGGTTATTGAAGCTATTGATACAAACAACAAAGAGCTTATGCAGGAAGAATTGGGCGATGTGCTTTTGCAGGTGCTTATGCATTCCGATATGGCTCGAACAGACGGTTGGTTTACAATTGATGATGTTGCAAACGATATCTGCCAGAAGCTCATTGTTAGACATCCCCACGTTTTCGGCGATGTTTCAGTTAGCTCAACGGGCGACGTGCTTAAGAATTGGGACGATATAAAACGACAAACCAAAAAGCAAAGAACACAGAGCGAAGCAATGGCGGCAATTCCTGCCACATATCCTGCTCTTATGAAAGCCCAGAAGGTTCAGGAAAAAGCCAAAAAAGCAGGCTTCGACTGGCGAGATGCAGAAGGCGCTTTTGATAAAATAGCAGAAGAGAGTGCAGAGCTTAAAGAGGCGCTTGCAACAGGTAACAAGGAAAAAATCGAAGACGAGTTGGGAGACCTTTTCTTCTCGGTTGTTAATACTGCTCGTTTCTGCGGTTGTGATGCAGAAACCGCTCTCGAAAAAGCAACACAGAAATTTATGAAACGCTTTACTGTTACGGAAAAGCTTGCGACAGTTAAGGGTATTGATATGAAAGAGGCTTCAATAGAGGTTCTTGATGAGCTTTGGGATGAAGCGAAAAAACAAAATTAATTAGTCCATATTAAACCGTGTAAACGGTTTGGAAAATACAAAAAACATTTTGGAGGATTTTAAAATGAATAAGACAGATCTCATTAATGCAGTTGCAGCTGCAGGCTTCACAAAGAAAGACGCTGACAAAGCAGTAGCAGCAGTTTTCGGTGCAATCGAAGGTGCACTTGCAAAAGGTGACAAAGTTCAGCTTATCGGCTTCGGTACATTCGAAGTTCGCGAAAGAGCAGCTAAAGAAGGCCGCAACCCCAAAACAGGCGAAAAGATCACAATCGCTGCTTCTAAGGTTCCCGCTTTCAAGGCAGGCGCAGCTCTCAAAGACGCTGTAAAATAAGAATAAAACATAAAAAATTCCTCGAACCAAAAAGTTCGAGGAATTTTTTATGTTTCAACTATATTATTCAACCAAACCTTCTTTTTAACAAGAACAATTCCGATTATAACTTTAATAATATCAATACACTGAACAATAAAGAAAGTGTGCCAAATGGGGAGTTTGAATACATAGTAAAGAGAGAATGCAATAGGAACGCTTACGCACATTATAAACACGCTGTCCATAAGGAATGTGACGAGGGTTTTCCCGCCGCTTCTTATGGTGAAATAGGTTGCATTTGCAAAGGAGTGAACAGGAATAAAAAGTGCGCAAACCCGAATGAAATAACCTGCCAATTCCTTTGTTTCTTCTGTTGTGTTGTAAAGAAGAGGGATTTTATCACCTATAAGGAAGACTACAATACCGATAACTGCGCTTAAAAAGGCGGAGAAGGCAATTAGCTTGCGGTCTGTGTCGACTGCTTCCTTAAATTTATTTGCGCCTAACTGCTTACCTATTATAATACCGATACTGCTTCCCAGAGAAATGAAAGCAATGTTTGCAAGGTTCATAACAGTTGAAGAGATGCTGTAGCCTGCCACAACCGATATTCCGTAAAGGCTGTATGCCATACTTAAAAGTGACATACCCAAGGACCAGAAGAACTCATTAAAGAGTAAAGGCATACCTTTGAAGGTGATATCCTTGAACACTTTTTTGGGCATTGAAAAGCTTCTGAACGCGCCTTTGAAATATGGGAATCGGTATTTCTTTTTTACAATAAAAATTATAATTACCGCACATTCAACATATCGGGAAATGACCGTGGCGGTAGCCGCACCCACAACACCTAAAGCAGGGAAACCAAGCTTACCGAATATCAGCACCCAGTTAAAAGCACAGTTTGTGAGAACCGCAATAAATCCTGCTACCATTGGTGCAACAGTTTCGCCCGTTTCACGAAGCGTGCTTGAAAAAATTTGCGCAATGCAGAAAGGTAAGAGTCCCCAAAGAATTACTTTAAGATATTCTTTGGCATAACTTAAAGTGAGCGCAATGTCTCCGGAATCATCACTTTCATGAAGATAAAGATTTATCAGAGTATCGTCTAAAACAATGAAAATAACCATTGCCACTGCAAAAAGCAAAACTGAAACAATAAGTTTATAGCGCAGTGTGTATCGTATTCCGTCATTGTCATTTTTGCCGTAAAACTGAGCGGTGAAAATTCCCGCACCGCTTAAAGCTCCGAAAACTGCCAGACTGAATATGAAAATCAGTTGGTTAACAATTGAAACTCCCGACATCTGTTCGGTGCCGAGAGAACCAACCATCAAATTGTCAAGCATGCTGACAAAGTTTGTAATGAAATTTTGAATCATAATGGGGACAGCAACTGCAAGTGTCATTTTATAAAACGCCTTGTCCCCGATAAATTTTTTAATAAGACTCATTTAATTAAATCGTGTTCCTTAATAAATTTAATTGTTTCGTCAACAGTTGTAAACGCAAGACCAACAACGGTGTCTGCACCACCGTAGTAAATTGCGATTTTACCTGTTTCGCTGTCTGCAAGAGCTGCGCAGGGGAAAACAACATTAGGAACATCGCCAACAAATTCATAGGTTTCGCGAGGTGAGAGAAGATAGCAATCTGCTCTGTGCAATACCTTCCAGGGCTCGTTGATATCTGTAATCATTGCACCCATACTGTATGAAAAGCCGTTACAGCTTGTGATAACACCGTGATAGAAGCAGAGCCAGCCTTCGTCGGTTTCAATAGGTGTAGGACCTGCGCCCACCTTTGTCATTTCCCAGTTTTGTTCGGGCTTAATAACAAAGCGATGTTTTCCCCAATAAGTAAGGTCAGGGCTATGGCTTAAGAAAATATCACCATAAGGTGTGTGACCCTTATCGCAGGGACGAGTGAAAATCATATATTCGCCGTTAACTTTTCTTGGGAAAAGGACACCGTTTCTTGAAACGGGAAGAACAGCGTTTTCATATCTTTCCCAAGTTTCAAAATCTGTTGTTGCGGCGATACCTATTGAAGTTCCTCTGTCTGTATAGCAAACCCAGGAGAGATAGTATTTGCCGTCAATTTTGCAAAGACGGGGGTCATAGCCACGGAAGATTTTTTCATCGTTTAAATTCCAATGAATACCGTCATCGCTGAAGCCTGTTACAAGATACTGTTCGCGGGTGATATCGTCCATACGAAAAACACCTGCAAAGCCGTTGCCATAGGGCACAACAGCAGAGTTAAAAATGCTGTTTGCCTCTTTAACAAATGTGCGGTCAATGATAGGATTTTCAGTATATCTCCAAACAGGTTCTTTGCAACCCTCCGGTTTGTCCTGCCAAGGAATATTTTTTACTGTTGAATTTAAAATTTTTGCCATAATAATACCTCATCCGTCATAGTAATTTAATGTTTCTATAACAAGTCCGCCAACATCGGCAATTGCCTTTTTGCTGACTGTATGCAATTTGTCGGAATTTGCGGAAATTGTTTTTGAAATGTGTTTTTTAGATGTTCCCAAGGAACAAGCAGGGAAATCATTTTTGGAAAATGGAGTATATGTGCTCGTACCCAAAAGTGATGTTTCTTTTTGAATATCAATATTCAAGTTTTCTGCGGCTTCTCCTATAATGGATGCTACTTCGGAACTACCCTTTGTACCGCTTCCGTCTTTGAAAAATACCGAAAGCTTTCTTGATGTTGTAATTTCTTCAAGGGGGATGAATACCGTAGGAACATCTGTATAAAGTCGTTTATGCTTTTTTGCAAAGTGATAAGCACCTGCACGGGATGAATATTCGCTTCCTGTTATAAGACAGCAGATTTCTGTTTTTTCATATCTGAAGGAATTGTCGTGCAATTGCTTCATAATGCTCAACAGTATGGAAGAGGGGATAATACTTGAACTGATGCCAGAAGCAACCTTGCGGTTGTTAATGAGAAAAGCCGACATAACATAAAAAGGAACAAAACCGATTGCAATGACCGATAAAAAAGAGAAAAAAGCAGATTGTTGCGGTGCACCGGAGAATAAAAATAAAAGTTCGCTGCAAAAAAGAATAGTGTTACCGATTAGAGCGCACAAGCTTAGAATAAACGGTGACCTGTTTCCGAAAAGATGAGCGCGCATACTTTGCGGTGCATCGGAACGGGCAACGAGAACAACTCTTCCGAGAGTTTCATCGCGACTGTATCTCACGCCGAGAAGATTTTTACTCATTTTTGTAGGTGTGATGAAGTCTAACTTCTTTCCGTCAAAAATAAACTTGTAGGAGAAAATACAAAATATAACCAAGCTCATCAGAAGAGAAACAGAGGCTTCCGCCACAGAACCTGTGCTAACTGCACCGCAGAAAAGAATTACACAAATAACCAAAAGCGCGCACAGTAGCTTTTCTGCTAATGTACCCGCTCCGGGATGAGTTTTAAATTGTTCCTGATGGGTTTCATCACAATATTTTTTGAGTTCATTCATAAAAATGTGTTGGACTTGTTCTTCACCGGAAGAACCTGCGCGTCGCTCTCTTGAAGAGTTCAGAACAAGCTCTGCCGTATCAAGAACATATTCAACATTTTTTGACTCTAAATTTGGTGTAGCAGTCATAAAATAAGACTCCCAAATTATTTGTTGATAATATTTTTGAAATCTTCGTATGCTTTTTCCCAATCCGCATTGTCTTGGGGTTCATAAAGCTTAAGGTTTTCGCCCTTTGCAATGATTTTTCTGGCTTCCTTAATATCCTTAATAGCACCTGTTGACATAAGCTGAATTGCAACATTTCCTAAAGCGGTTGCTTCAATAGGACCGCCGTAAACCTTCACATTACAGCTCTGAGCAGTCATTTGAAGAAGTAATTTATCCTTTGTTCCGCCGCCCATAACGTGAATTCTGTCATAGTCCTTGCCGGTGCATTCTTTGATACCGTCAAAGGTGTAGCGATATTTAAGCGCAAGACTTTCGTATATGCAACGTATAATTTCACCAACAGTTTGAGGAATATACTGACCTGTTTTTTCACAGTATTCCTTAACTCGACGGGGAAGATTACCCATAGGTGCAAATTCGGGAGCATCAGGATCAATGAAGCATTTAAAGGGTTCGCATTCCAATGCAAGCTTTTCAAGCTCTGCATAAGAATATTCTTTTCCTTCTCTGATCCATTGACGGCGACTTTCCTGAATAAGCCAAAGACCGCAAATATTTTTAAGGAAAGCGGTTGTGTAATCGTAACCGCCCTCATTTGTAACATTAAGTTTCTTTGAAGCTTCGTTTATAATGGGCTCTTTAACTTCTGTTCCAAATAAAGACCAGGTTCCGCAACTGATAAAAGCAAAATCGTCATATTCGCAAGGTGTTGCAGTAATTGCGCTTTGAGTATCGTGAGCAGCAACGCTGACAATATCGGCTTTTGTTACACCCAATTCCTCGCAGATTTCATCGGAAAGCTGACCGATAACCGCACCTGTGGGGGCGATATCTGTAAGAAGATTTTTGTTGATGCCGAATGTATCAAGAATTTCTTCCGACCAATCATTAGTTTTTAAATCTACCATCTGAGAAGTGGTAGCAATTGAATATTCGGTGGATTTAACACCTGAAAGCATATAGTTAAGAAGGTCGGGCATAAAGAGGAGAGTGTCCGCTTCCTCTAATATGTAAGGACGGTTTTCTTTAAGAGAAAGAAGCTGGAAAATTGTATTGAAATCCATAAACTGAATTCCTGTAATATCGTACATTCTTTCTTTAGACATATATTTTTGCGCTTTTTCAACCATACCGTCGTTACGGGCATCGCGGTAATGAACAGGGTTTTCTACCAAAGTTCCGTCTTTACGGAGAAGTCCGAAGTCAACACCCCAGGTATCAATACCGATGGAGTCAAAACCGCCTGCCTCTTTTGCCTTGAGTATGCCCTGCTTTATTTCATAAAAAAGTCTTTGAACATCCCAATAAACAGTGCCGTTAATTTTAACCGGGTCGTTTGAAAAGCGGTGAACCTCTTGAAGTTCGATTTCTTCACCGTCAAAAATACCGAGGATTGCTCTGCCGCTTGATGCGCCGAAGTCAAATGCAAGAACTCTTTTCATACATATCACCTTAAGAAACAGTTAATAATAATTTCTTCCGCTTCTTCCTCTGTTTTGCCGAGAGTCTGAAGCTTTAAGAGCTGGTCGTTATTTATTCTGCCGATAGCGGCTTCGTGAACAATATTTGCTTCACAGTGGTTTGCCGCAATTTCGGGTATTGAACGAATATGAGCATTGCCCATAATAATGGAGTCGCACTGAACATGAGCTTTACATTCTGCGTTACCTACTGCACGGGGATAGAAAACCTGTTCTGAATTGTCCTTTGCAACGGAACGAGAAATAATCTGGGAAGATGCACCCTCGCCGTTAAGCTCGATAACCATATTTGAATGGGCGATTTGGTTACCGTGGGTCATAAGCTTTTCGAGAATTACAAGACGTGCGCCTGATTGTAATTTTGCAACTGTATCGCGTTTTGTAGAGTCAACACCTTTGATTTGAACAGTTTCCATTTCGCAGAAGGAATTTTCGTCCATAAAAACTTCCGTAGTGGGATTAAGAATTCGTTCACCTTTTCCGTCACCCTCACCGTAGTGCTTTTCAACGTATTTGATACGTGCGTTTTTGCCGATATGGAAACGGTGAATACCGTCGTGCTCGCTGTTTTCGTCACCGGAATTATGAATGCCACAACCTGCAACGATTAACACATCTGCGTCCTCTTCAATGTAAAAATCGTTGTAAACAAGGTCATTAACACCGGCTTGCGTAATAATAACAGGAATGTGAACACTTTCGTTTTTTGTTCCTGCCTTTACGGTTATATCAATACCGGGCTTGTCTTTTTTAGGTTCAATTATAATATTTGCGCTTGAACGTCTTTCAGCACTTTCGCCGTTTTTTCTTAAACTGAATGCACCCTGAGGAATTTCGTGCAAGTCAGCAACGGCTTCAAGCATACGTTTATCTGTATTGTTCATATCTTTATTAGTTCCTTTTATCTGAATGTGCAATTGTTATCAAATTGGGACATAAGCTGAGGAAATATTTCCTCGGCAGGACCTTTTTTAGAAACAACGCCGTTTGCCACAACTGCAATTTCATCGGCAATTTTCATAATTCTTTCCTGATGGGAAATGATTATCATACTTTCCTTGCGTTTTTTTGAAATTCCTTTAAAGCTTTCAACAAGCATATTAAAGCTCCAAAGGTCAATGCCTGCTTCAGGCTCGTCATAAATCGCAAGCCGCAAATCTCTTGCCATAAGAGTTGCAATTTCTATTCGTTTTATTTCACCGCCGGAAAGAGAAGAGTCAACCTCGCGGTTAAGATAATCCTTTGAACAAAGTCCAACATTTGTAAGGTATGCACAGCATTGGTCCTCGGGCAAATCTTCACCGTGAGCAAGGCTTAAAAGGTCACGCACGGAAAGACCTTTGAAACGAGGGGGCTGCTGGAAAGCGTAACCGATACCAAGCTTTGCCCGTTCGGTTATGGACATATCTGTAATATCAATGCCATTCCAAAGTATTTGTCCGCCGGTAGGCTTTTGGATACCCATAATAATCTTCGCAAGAGTGGATTTGCCTCCGCCGTTAGGTCCCGTTATAACAAGGAATTTACCGTCTTCAAGAGTAAGGGAAACATCGGAAAGGATTTCTTTTTCTCCCAAATCATCTGAAACATTAAAAGAAATATTTTTTAATTCGAGCATAGTTTTCTCCGAAAAATGTAGTATTTTAATAACATATTTTATCAATTATGAATTATATACAATTTTATATGTTTATTCAAGTGTTTTTGAAAAATCCTTGTTAAATGTTACGGGTTGTGTTATATTAAAATCAATGATGTGATTATTTGGAGGTCTGTGTATGCAACGATTTGGCGGCGAATATGAAGAGGCTTTATCAAGAGAGGAGCTTGAAACCGTACTTAGAGAATCTGTAACAGGCGTGGCAATTGTTTCACCCCATCCTGACGGAGTTAAGCTTAATTATACAAACAATGGTTTTTTTGAGATATTCGGTTATACAAGGGACGAGTATGAAGAGGTAGGCGATGAGGTTCGTCTTAATCTTTTTAACCAAGAAGATTTTATGAATATCATTACCAAAATTAACAGCGACTATGCTCCCGGCGAGGTTGTAAATTTCGAGTGCAGAATTAATAAAAAAGGCGGAAAGCAGGCATGGGTTCTTATATCTACACGTAAGCCCAGCAATGCAAAAGAGGGAGAGAGAGATTTCGTTTGCAATATTGTTGATATCAGCGATACCAAAAACTTGCAGATGCAGCTTCAGAAAGAAAAAACACGTTATGAAATTGTTGAAGAGCTTTCGGATAACATTTTATTCAGCTATGATGTTGCCAATGATGTTTTTGAAGCTTCTGCAAAGATTTTGCGTTCTTTGGGCACAAAAACAAAATTTGATAACGCTATAGAAAATATAACTTACGGAGATATGCTTGATCACAGAGATGTTCCTGCATTTATCGGTGCTCTGAGCAACGCTCTTTCGGGTCAGAGAAAAAACAGTTTTGATGCGAGAATAATAAATAATCGCGGTGATGGTGTGTGGCACAGAATTAAGTTTACTGTTATTTATGATGATAACGGCAATGCTGCACAGTTCATAGGAACTCTTTCAGACATAGACAAAGAGAAAAAAGAAAAATCAAGACTTATTGTTCAAGCGGAAACCGATCAGTTAACAGGCTTCCTTAATAAAATTTCAACTGCAATGAAAATAAATGAGCTTATAAGAGATGATGAGGAAAAGGGCACGTTATTCCTTTTTGATATTGATGATTTCAAAAAGCTTAACGATACATACGGACATCACGTGGGCGATATGTTCCTTAAAGAATTTACCAACAAGCTTTCCCTCTCTTTCCGTACCTCTGATATATTGGGAAGAGTCGGTGGCGAGGAATTTGTTTTGTATTTAGACGGTGTGGGCGACAAGAGGCATTATATTGAAGAAAAGGCACAGCAGATATTAAATATCTGCAACAGTATTCATATTGATGTTGCTCCTGAAAGAACGTTTTCCTGCAGTATAGGTGTTGCAAGATTTCCCGATGACGGAAAAACCTATACAGAGCTTTATGAAAAAGCTGATGAAGCAATGTATTCCGTAAAGAAAAACGGAAAAAACAATTTCGCCTTTGTTGAATAGGAGATATTTAGTTATGTCGCAAATAATTGAATATATAAGGGACAAAAAAGTCCTGATACTCGGTATGGGCAGAGAAGGGAAATCTACTCTTTCGTATATAAGAAAGCATCTGCCGGAAAAATATTTAACAATTGCCGACAAAAACGGGTTTCAAAGCGATGACTCCAATATTACCGTAATTTCCGGTGAAAACTATCTGAGTTCTTTAGGCGATTTTGATATTGTTTTTAAAAGCCCGGGAATCGCATTTTTAGATGATGTAGTTTACCCTGAAACAACAGAAATAACCTGCCAGACAGATATGTTTCTGCGTTTTTGTAAGCCCACTGTTGTAGGTATTACAGGCTCAAAGGGTAAAACAACAACATCAACTCTTATTTATGAAATGCTTAAAGCAGGGGGACTTAACACCTGCCTTATAGGTAATATCGGTGTTCCTGTTTTTGAGAAAGCAGATGAGGACGGAAGCCTTGTTGCAGTAATTGAAATGTCTTCGCATCAGCTTGAATTTACAAAAGCATCACCCCATGTTGCGGTTCTTGTTAATATTTATCAAGAGCATCTTGACCACTATAAAACGGGCTTTAAGGGTTATGTTGAAGCAAAGCTTAATATTGCAGTTCATCAAAAGGAAACAGATTATTTAATATACAATCCTGAGCAGGACCTTGCCGGTATTGTTGCTTGGGAAAAGGTTCTTAAAGGTAAAGGGAAGCCCGTAACATTTACAGATGCCAAAAATGATGCGTTTGTTAATGAACTTTGGAAAGCTACAGAGCATCTTAAGGGGGAGCACAATCGCCAGGACATTGCTTATGCTTTAGCAGTTGCAAGGATTTTCGGTGTGAGTGATGAGGCGGTAAAAACCGCAATAAAATCCTTTGGCGGAATTGAACATCGAATGGAATATGTGGGCAATATAAATGGTATCAATTGGTATAACGACAGTATTGCAACAATTCCCACAGCGGTAATGGGGGCGGTAAAGGCCCTCGGCAATGTTGATACTCTTCTTTTTGGTGGTCTTGACAGAGGGATTAATTATGATGATTTTATAAAATTCCTTTCTGAATGCAATATCAAAAATCTTGTGGGACTGCCCGAAACCGGACATAACATTTTGAATATTCTCAAAGAAAAAAATGTAGATAAAAATTTAGTTTGCGCCGAGAATATGGAGGATGCTGTAAAAAAATGCAGTGAAATAACCGAAAAAGGAAAAAGCTGCCTTTTCTCACCTGCTGCGGCAAGCTATAACTATTATAAAAATTTTGAAGAAAAAGGAAAACACTATAAATCCGAAATTAATGATTTGACAAAATAAAGAAACGGGAATATACTTATGACATAAATTCCCAAATTTAAAGGAGATATAAGAATGAAAAAAGTAATTTCTGTTGTTCTTGCAGTTGTTATGCTTTTCTCTCTTGTAACAATGAGCTTTGCAGGTCACAAGGAGAATGCTAAACTTCAGTTCAATGCAAACGGTAAATTCAAAATTCTTTGCCTTGCAGATGTTCAGGACGATTATCCTATGGAGCCTGCAGTGCTTCAGTTTATACGCGAAGCGCTTGATTTTGCTGCTCCCGACCTTGTTGTTTTCGTTGGTGACAATGTAGTTGGTGAGGATATCAGAGCTATTGATGAAATGATAGCTCCTCTTGATGAGAGAGATATTCCCTTTACCTTTGTTTTCGGTAACCACGATGATGAAGGCGGTATGGTTAAGGAAGACCAGCTTGCAGCATACCAGAAATATTCTGAATGTATGGCTTATGATGCAAACCCTGCTCTTTCAGGTTGTGCAACACACAATGTTCCGATCCTTTCAAGTGACGGCAGCAAGGTTGCATTTAATGTTTGGTGCTTTGACAGCGGCGGAAGCATTCATGATGAAAATGGCAAATGGCTTGGTTATGACCATGTTCATGCTGATCAAATTGAATGGTATAACACAACTCGTGATGCTTTAACTGCCGAAAACGGCGGTGAGGTTGTTCCTGCTATGGCATTCCAGCATATTATTCCTCAAGAACCCGTTGAAATGATTTATTATGAGGGCGTTATTGCTCTCGGTGAAGCTACTATCAATTTCTCCGATGGTACTGTTTATACACCTATTCCCGATATTACCAAATACGAAGGCATCATTTTTGAGAAAAGCTGTCCCAGCTACGGTAACGACGGTCAATGGGATGCAATGGTTGCAGGTGGCGACGTTCTCGGTCTTGTTGTAGGTCATGACCATGTTAACAATTTCGTTGCACATTGTGACGGTGTTGACCTTATTCAGACTCCCGGCGTAACTTACAACTCATACTACAACAATTTGTTCCAGGGTGCGAGAGTTATTGAGCTTAATGAGGATGACCTTACCACATACGAAACTTATAACCTTACATCAAATGAGCTTGCACAGAGAGATGATTCCCAGTTAGGCGAGATGGGCGGAAGAAATAATTACGATTTCTTCTATATATTTGAAAAACTCTTCACTGCAATTTATGATTTCTTTGTAAGTTTCTTTAAAGGACTTTAATTAAAACAAAACGGTTCGGAATTAAATTCCGAACCGTTTTTTATACTCCCAAAAGTATATGTGCGTTCCTCAAATCTCCGTCTTTGATAAAGTCATTGACGGAATAGGCATGCTTTTCCAAATCATTGCAGGTGGCTTTTGTGATTCCTTTTTCTTTTAAAATGTTAATTATTTGTTCTGCAACATTATTTATGATTTCATTTTTTATATTGGTATTTTCTGTTCCGTTATCAGTTGAAATCAGAAATTCAAGAGAATCTGCAATAAATTCTCCATTTGGCAAATCTCTTAATGCTCTGAATTGCCATTTATAATATGGCATATATTTTCCGCATAATAGGAAATAACATTTCATAGCTACATTTGAAAATTCAAAAAGTGCAAGTTGTGCGGATGCAGTTTCATCACGATTTAAAATACGGGGATAATTATATTGTCCGCTTTGCGCCATTATAAGAAGATTTCCCGCGAGCTTTTTAAGAAGAATATCTTGAGGCATATTAAGAAGCTTGCTGCGGATTTCTGTGAATTCTCCCAAATCATCCTTGAAAATTTCGCCGTTTGTGGCTTCTGCCAAAGCATAATCAGGGAGAGAAAACCATTGTTCCACAGTCAGTTCACCATTTGGTGAGCCGATTTTTTTATTATAAAAATCCTTTGTCCTGAAAACTCCGTTTCTGCTTCCGCCAACGGGCTTTACAAGGCTTCGCTTGTAACCGCAAAATTCTTTCGGGAGCTTACTATATGCCCTCTCTAAATTGAAAAAAGTTTTTTCATCAATAATGTTCTCATCAGGAACAAACAGACAAAAGCCAGGCTCAAAGTCGTGGTCGTGAGAAATATCGTCATCATAACCATAGCAGTCTGAACCGCTACCTACAAGACCAACTGCAATTAGTGGCTCTATTTCAGAGAATTGTTCTTGTAGCATAGGTTTGCCGTATTTCTCATAGTATTTTTTTGAAAGCTCAAGCCCTTTCATAAATAACCCTCGCTCTTTCTTTTAATTCAATTTCATATAAAAATCTACCATAATAACCAAAAGTAGAAGCACATTTCTCACAAACGAAAGCATAGTTTCCGTCAGTTTCTGAATAGTTTTTGTTAAGCACCTTTTCTGCCTTGTCTAACAAAGTATCAATTTCCTCGCAAGCGTTTTCAAGTCCCTTTTGTGCTTCAAGGGCATTTGCCATATTAAGATAACTGACCGCTTGTTCTAAATTGAATTGCGGGTTTTGGTCTAATACCTTTATAGCATTTTCATAAAGCTCGATGGCGGTTTTGTATTCCTTTAAATCCACAAGAGAAAGAGCATAATTATTGTATAATCCTGCAATTCTGCGGTCGTTTTCAGGCAAAAGCTTTTCGTATAAAGTAAGCGCTTTTTTAAAAAGCGGAATACTGTTCTCAGCTTCACCAAAAGCCTTGTAAGCAGTAGCGCAATTTACAAATGCGGTGGCACCGGTTACTGTGTTTTCTATATTCAAAACCTTTAGCAAATTAAGAGCCTTTTCGCAATATTTGTAGCAGTTTTCTTTATCTCCGATTTTTCTGTAAAGACCGATACATTCGTTGCAAAGAGAAAACAAAGTTTTATTATCATTCTGATTTTGGGTAATTTTCGTCCATTTCTCAAGAAAGTCACGAGCGGAATTATAATCATTTCTGCTTAAAATGTGGTCAAGTTCAGTAATAAGATTATTGATGTTAATTGAATTTTCAAAACTATTCATATAAAAACCTCGTTAGATTTGTAAGGATATTTTAGCATAAAACAAGGATTTTTACAATGAGAATATATACCCATTCGAGCTTTTATGTCGCTTTAGTGCGTTAAAGTGGTAAAGTTGCATAAAAGAATAGGTTATTGTAAGGTTGTCTATGGCAAAACCTACAAAATAAAAGAAATTGATAAAAAACTCTTTACTTTACTGTGCTAAAGTGGTAAAATGCTGACACAATCAAAAAGGCATTATTGCCAATGGAGGAAATTATTATGAAAAAAGTATTAGCTATCGTAATGAGCATAGTTCTCGTTCTCGGTATTGTTTGCGCTTTTGCTGCTTGTGGTGGCAACGGCGATAACGATACAACTGCTGCAGACGATACAACAAATGCAGCTGCAACATCAGACCTTGCTTATATCAAAGACAAGGGCACAATGGTTATTGGTGTTACAGAATATGAGCCTATGAACTACAAAGATGCAGACGGTAATTGGACCGGTTTCGACACAGAGTTTGCAGAGCTCGTTTGCGAAAAACTCGGTGTTAAAGCAGAGTTTGTTGAAATCAACTGGGACACAAAAACAACAGAGCTTAAAACTAAAACAATTGATGCTGTTTGGAACGGTATGACAATTAAAGAAGAACTTAAGGATTCTATGGATATTAGCGATGCTTATGTTCTTAATGCTCAGGTTATCGTTACAAAAGCAGAAAATGCAGAAAAATATGCAGATGCTGAAGGCATCAAAGAAGCAACTATTGCAGTTGAAAGCGGTTCAGCAGGTGAATCTGAAGCAAGTGCAGTTGCAACAAACATTGTTCCCGTTAAGACTCAGGCTGACACACTTATGGAGGTTAAATCCGGCAGTGCAGATTGTGCAGTTATCGACATTACAATGGCAAAAGCTATGACAGGCGAAGGCACAGACTATGAAAGCCTTACATATACAGGTTCTCTTTCCGAAGAGTACTATGGTATCGGTTTCCGTAAAGGTGCAGACACTTGTGCAGAAGTTAACAAAATTATCGCAGAGCTTAAAGCAGATGGTTCTCTCGAGAAGCTTGCTGACAAATACGGCGTAAACCTTGCTGACTAAAATATAGTTAATATATTTACGGCAGAGTACCGAAAGGCGCTCTGCCGTTGAATACTGTAAAAATGTATTTGGAGAAAGATAAATGGACAACGCTCTTTTTACGGAAGTAATTACAAGACTCTCGGAGGGTTTTGTAACTACAATTGAAATATTTCTTTTGACACTTCTTTTTTCATTGCCGTTGGGGCTTATAATAAGCTTCGGTTCAATGAGCAAGATTAAACCTATTAAATACATAATCAAATTTGTGGTTTGGGTTGTAAGAGGAACACCTCTTATGCTCCAGCTTATTCTTGTTTTCTACGGTCCCGGGCTTCTTGGTTCGTGGGCAAATGACCTCATAGCATCGGGCACAACCAATGGCTTTATTGAGTGGCTTTCAACCTGGGCTGTTATGGACAGGTTCGTTGCGGTTATTATCGCTTTCTCTATTAACTATGCTTGCTATTTCTCAGAAATTTATCGTGGCGGTATTGAGAGTATTCCTCGCGGACAGTATGAAGCAGGACAAGTTCTCGGTATGACAAAGTCACAAATTTTCTTTAAAATAGTGCTTATGCAGGTTGTTAAGAGAATAATCCCCCCAATGAGTAACGAAATTATCACTCTTGTAAAAGATACATCTCTCGCGAGAGTTATAGCAGTTTATGAGCTTATCTGGGCAGGTGAAGTGTTCATTAAGCTCAGAGGTACTTTGTGGCCCCTTATGGCAACTGCAATTTTCTATCTGCTGTTTAGTGGTCTTCTTACGGTTCTCTTCGGAAAAATCGAAAAGAAGCTTGATTATTATAAAATTTAAGGTCGAAAGGAGCTTTTAATATGTCTGTACTTGAAGTTAAAGATTTAATGAAAAGCTTTGGAAAGACCAGAGTTTTAAAGGGTGTCAGCTTCAATCTTGAAGAGGGCGAGGTTTTGAGCATTATCGGTTCATCCGGTAGTGGTAAAACAACAATTCTTCGTTGTATTAATCAGCTTGAAACTGCCGACAGCGGTTATATCTCTGTTGCAGGAGAGGTTTTCTTTGACGGAACAAAGAAAGATGAAAAAGCCAAAGATAAACGTAGCAAACAGTTGCTTGTTGGTCTTGTTTTTCAGGATTTTCACCTTTTTCCCCAATACAATGTTCTCAAAAACGTAACTCTTGCGGCAGAATTACTTGCTAAAGAGCGTGAGGATTATAAACATAACAAAAAGCAGATTCACGACGAAATTGTTGCTAAAGCAAAAGAAATTCTCGATAAGGTGGGTCTTTCCGACAAATTGGAAAATTACCCCTGCGAGCTTTCAGGCGGTCAGAAACAGCGTGTTTCAATTGCAAGAGCATTGATGCTGGAGCCGAAGGTTCTCTTCTTCGATGAGCCTACATCCGCTCTTGACCCCGAGCTTACGGGAGAAATTCTCAAGGTTATAAAAGGACTTGCAGAAGAGAAAACCACAATGGTAATCGTTACCCACGAAATGTCCTTTGCAAAGGCAGTTTCCACAAAGGTTATCTTTATGGACGACGGCGTTATTGCTGAAGAGGGTACACCAGAAGAGGTTTTTGATAATCCGAAATCGGAGCGTACAAGAGCCTTTATATCGAAATTTGATGATTGATTAAGCGCATAAGTTGATTTGGCTCACTCGGCGTACCTTTGTACGCGGTTGCTCACCAAATCTGCCTTCTGCATCTTAATCCAAGAAATTTATTAACATAACACCGCTGACAAGCATAGTATAAAGTAAATTAGCACTATGCCGTCAGCGGTGTTTTTTTAGGTGGCGACGGGAAAAGCTTTTGTCGTCCGTGAATAGCCTGAAAGAACTGTGCAGAAATAGGCGTTGTGTTCGTAAGAACACAACGCCAGTTTTATCCGCCTTGCGGCGAGTGTTATTGCTTCGCAGTAATATTATGCTGCGCATAGTGTTATTTGCTTCGCAAGTTTAAAGCGAATAAAATACCACTGAAACTGTAAGTTTCAATACCACTATTGCGATAAGCAATAATATCACTCTGCCATAAGCAGAATAACACTAAAAAATAGCCAACGCAGAAAAATCTGTGTTGGCTATTTTATGTTATTAAACCTATAGTGTCATTTTTCCCTAGGAATTTTATATTTTTTCAAGAATTTTCAAAACAATATCAGAAAATGCAGTAACATCGGATACAACTGAATTTGTGTATTCGGAAACGGAAACATCATCTGCATTATCGGAAATTTTTCTTATACTAACAAATGGAACATTCAGAAGGTAGCAAACTGCACCTAAAGCACCGCTTTCCATATCAAAAGCATTTATATTGAATATTTTCCTGTATTTTTCGCCCAATTCCTTATTGGTAAGGAAGAAATCTCCCGTACCCAAATTGCCGTGCTTGAAGCCTTCAACGGAACAAGCTGCATTGTAAAGAGCGTTATCACATTTATATATGTAGTCCTCCTGACCGGGCTTCTGACCGGGGAGTCTTCCGATGGGGGTTAAGTCAAAATCACATTCAACGCAGGAATCGGAAACGATTATATCACCCTTGAAAACTCCCGAAACCGCTCCGCTCCAACCGGTATTGATAACACCGTCGAAATTATCGTAATTAAGAGCAAGAGCTGCACCCATAGCCGCGTTAACCTTACCGATACCGAAGCAAACTACTGTGCAGTCAATGTTGTTATAAGAAAAATCGAAAGCAGGCATATGTTTGATTTTATATTCTTTTTTTACAAGCTCACCCAAGCTGTTTTTGCAAGGGTTAAATTCATCAATATCTGCTATTAAAATAAGATATTTCATTTCATTCTCCTTTTGCCTTTTCGAGTGCTCTTGCCAATTGGTCGGGGCAGGAGGTGGATTTAAAACCGCAACGAATACCCGAAACTGCATTTATAATTTCTTCAACGGATTTACCCTCGCAAAGAGCGGCAATACCCTGAAGATTGCCGTGGCAACCACCTTGAAATTTAACATTTTTAACAATGCCGTCTTCGATGTCAAAGGTGAGATTTCTTGAACAAACACCTTGTGGTTTATATTCAAATGTCATTTTTATTTTCCTCGCTTTCGCTTTTTAGTAAGCTAAATGCTTCTTCTAATGTATCAAGTGGTGACTGTCCGATTGATTTTTTTACTGTTATATAGGGTTTGGGACCTCTTGAAACAAGAATCCTTCCGCGCAGACCTTTTACAAGAACGGCAACCTTCTGCATATCAATTTCATCAACATATAAAAGCAAACTGTTATTGTTTTGCCCGATTTCGTAAATACCAAGAGATGCGGCAGTATTTCTTAAAAGTGCAACCTTAACAAGTCCTTCAACCCCCGCCGGCGGTTCACCGAAACGGTCGATAAGCTCGTCAAGAACATCGGAAGCATCTTCGTCGGTTTTTATATCTGCAATACGCTTATATATAGAAAGTCTTTGTGGTAGGCTTTCAATGTAGTTTTCGGGAATATGGGCATCAATTCTGATATCAATAAGACATTCTTTCTGATTTGTTTTAACCTCTTCGCCTTTTTCTTCTATAACTGCTTCGGAAAGAAGCTTCATATACATATCGTAGCCAACTGCTTCCATATGACCGTGTTGCTCCGAGCCTAAAAGGTTACCTGCACCGCGGATTTCAAGGTCGCGCATAGCAATTTTAAATCCGGAACCGAATTCAGTGTATTCACGGATTGCAGTAAGTCGTTTTTGGGCAATTTCCGTTAATTCACGATTGCGGTTAAAGGTAAGGTAAGCAAATCCGCGTCTTGCAGAACGGCCAACTCGACCTCTTATCTGATGAAGCTGAGCAAGTCCCAGATGGTCTGCATTTTCAATTATCAGGGTGTTGGCATTAGGTACATCAACACCTGTTTCAATAATAGTGGTGCAAACGAGAATGTCTATTTCACCCTCTAATAATTGTCGCCATACCTCTGAAAGCTCATCCTCACTCATTTTGCCGTGAGCGATTCCGATATTGGCATCGGGTAAAAATTCGTGAATTGTTGCGGCGGTTTTATCTATGGTGTTGACTTTGTTGTGAAGATAATAAACCTGTCCGCCACGGCGAATTTCCTTTGCCATAGCTTCTGTTAAGACTTCCCAATCGTGCTCAAGAACATAAGTCTGAACGGGGAAACGGTCTTGGGGAGCTTCTTCAATAACGGACATATCACGAATTCCCGACATTGCCATATTCATTGTTCGGGGAATGGGTGTTGCAGAAAGTGTAAGGCAGTCAACATCTGGGTACATTTCCTTAAGTCTCTCTTTTTGCCCAACGCCGAATCTCTGCTCTTCATCAACGATTATAAGCCCTAAATCCTTAAAAATAATGTCTTTTGAAATAAGGCGATGAGTACCTACAACAATATCAATTGAACCACGTTTAAGAGCTTTTATGATTCTTGTTTGCTCTTTGGGTGTTCTGAATCTTGAAAGCATCTGGGCTTCAATGGGGAAGCCTTCGAAACGACGCATAATTGTATTGTAATGCTGGAGAGCAAGAATTGTTGTAGGAACAAGAATTGCGCATTGCTTGCCGTCTGCAATACATTTGAAAGCCGCTCTCAAAGCAACCTCTGTTTTACCGAAACCAACATCACCGCAAAGGAGTCTGTCCATTGGGTGTGGTTTTTCCATATCTTTTTTGATTTCGTTGATACTGCGAAGCTGGTCGTCGGTTTCTTCATATTCAAAACGTCTTTCAAAGTCGTTCTGCATATCGATATCGGGAGAAAAAGCAAAGCCTGCTGTTTTCATTCTCTTGGAATAAAGCTCAATGAGCTCTTTCGCCATATTTTTGGCAGAGGCTTTAACCCGAGCTTTCATTTTCTCCCAGTCATTACCTCCTAAACGGGAGAGTTTAAGGGTTTTGGTATCGTCCTTAGGTCCGATATATTTTGAAACAAGGTCAAGCTGGGTAACAGGAACATATAAAGCATCACCTTTAGCATAGGTGATTTTTATGAAATCCTTTGTAAGACCAGAAACCTCTAATTTTTGAATACCGTCAAAAATACCGATACCGTGAACGGAGTGAACAACATAGTCGCCACGGGACAGCTCTTCAAGGTTTTGAATAGCATCGGCGGCCTTATAGTTCTTTTTTCGCTTTTGAGTGAATTTATGAACGCCTTTGCCGTAAGAAATAATATTGAATTTTTCGTTAGGATAACGGAAACCGCCGGATAAGCTACCCGATAACACACTAACTGTATTTTTAGGAAATTCGGCAGGGGGAACAGGGAAGAACATTGCTTTAATGTCTTCCGTTTCCAATGCCTCAACAAGTGAATTTGCACTTTTTTCCGTACCTGCAAGAATAATGCAGGTTTCTTTCTTGGAAAGAGAGGGTCGCAAATCATCAAGCAGTACCTCTAAAGAGCCGTTCCAAAGAGGGTTTTGCTGAACATTAAAGGTTGTAAGACTTTTTACGGGAGTATCAAAACTGCCACGAGTAAAGTTATCAATATAAATTGCTTTCTTTTTTTCGTAAATTAAAAGTAATTCGGGGAAGGTTAAAGAAAAACTGTCAAGTCCTTTTGTAAGAACACCGTTTTCAAATTGTGCCTTGATTTCCTGTAAAAGAAGCTTTGAAGCACTTTGTGCTTTGTCCTTAACAGAGGCGCTCTCGCAAACAAAAAGAAAGCTGTCCTCACAATAATCAAAAATTGAAGCAGGATTTTCGTAGGCAAGGGAAAGGTATTTGTCAACGGATTGCAGCTTAACCCCTGAATTTAAAAGCTCTATATCTTTATTTAACTGTTCTTTAGCTTTTTTTGAACCCTTACCCGAAACGGTAGAAATAAAGCTTTCAATTTTGTTTTTCAGTTCTTCTTCATTATCAAAAATGATTTCTGTTGACGGAGTAATTTCGCAGAAATCAAGATTTTCTGTTCGTCTTTGGGTGGAAACGTCGAAAAGTGAAATAGTGTCAACCTCATCGCCCCAAAGCTCAATTCTAACAGGTTGAGGTGAATCCGGTGGAAAAAAGTCAATAATACCGCCTCTTACGGCGAATTGACCTGCACCTTCAACGCTTTCGGCACGTTTAAAGCCTGCAGAAACAAGGGTTTGTGTAACCTTTTCAGTTGAAATTTCTGTGTTGAAATCTATTTTAAATGTACGTTTTTTCAGTTCCCAGGGAGGAATTGTCAATTGCAGTGCCGCTTCTGCAGAGCAAACAACAATTTTACATTCACCTTTTAAAACAGAGCAAAGGGTTTTAATTCTCAATTGCTCATATTCTCTTGACTGTCCCTGTGAAGTATTAAAGGAAAAATCTCTTGCAGGGTAAAACTGAGCTATTTCCTTGTTACCGTTAAGTTCATTTACATCTGCGGTGAATTTTCGTGCCGCACTTTCATCAGGCAAAACAACAATAGCTCTGCGAGAAAATTCCTCGCAAAGCGAAAAAACAAGATGTGCTTTTGGTGCAGGGGGAAGTCCCACAATTCCCGAGGGACACATATCTGCGCCAATGTAGCGAACAACATCCCTGTATTGAGTTGAATTCTGAAGAAGTTGTTTATAGCCTGACATACACTCACTCTAACCGTTATATTTTGACATAGCCCCTTCAAAATCACCCTTTACGAGCATTTCGAGAGCATCTGCACCGTCTTCAATAGCATTTCTTACGGCCGGAATATCTTTCTTTGGGAAGTTTGCAAGTACCCAATCCGCTAAATCATAATCGGGATGGGGTTTTGCACCGACACCGATTTTAATTCGCGGGAAATTCTCCGAGCCTAAATGAGCAATAAGGCTTTTTATTCCGTTATGACCGCCGGCACTTCCTTTTCTTCTTATGCGAAGCTTACCCGGTTCTAAAGAAATATCATCAAAAACAACAATGATGTTTTCTATAGGTATTTTATAGAACTTTGCACATTCTGCCACAGCAGTACCGCTGTTGTTCATCATTGTCTGGGGTTTCATAAAAAGAACCTTGCAATTGCCGATTTTTGCATCACCTATAAGAGCGTGGAATTTCAATTTCTTCACTTTGAAGTTAAACTTATCTTCCAGATATGTGATAAACAAAAATCCTGCATTATGCCTTGTGGTTTCGTGTTTTGCTCCGGGGTTTCCCAAACCTACAACTAAAAAATCATAGGTGGAATTACCGCCATCTTTTTTAAATTTGTTGAACATTTTAATCTCCGTTATATTGTCTTTTATATGGTTTTTTAATATTAACCCAATTTTCTTTTACCGTCTGTCTGTTTCGTGCAACGGCGAGAGCGTTGTCGGGAACATCTTCAGTTATTGTTGAACCTGCGGCTGTGAAAGCATTTTCACCTACCGTAACAGGTGCAATAAGATTAGTGTTGCAACCGATAAATGCACCATCTTTTACTGTTGTGCGGGATTTGTTTCTTCCGTCATAGTTAACTGTTACACAACCGCAGCCAAAGTTAACATCCTTGCCAACGTCCGAATCACCCACATAAAGAAGGTGGGGGAGCTTACTGCCCTCGTCAACTGTTGAATTTTTAATCTCAACAAAATTTCCTATATGAACATTGTCCTCGATTTTGCAGTTGGGGCGAATGTGAACAAAAGGTCCTGCGGTAACACCTGAACCAATTTCGGAATTGACGCTCTGTGTGTTGTTGAGCTTTGTGTTGTCGCCAATAAGGGTGTCGCAAATATAGGAATTAGGCCCGATTACACAGTCTTTTCCAATTTGGGTTTTACCCATAATAACGGTATTGGGCATAATAACCGTACCTTTTTCAATTTTCACGTTTTTTTCAATGATAATCCCGTCGAAACATGGGATTTCTACACCTTCTGAAATAAGTTTTTTGATAATCTCATTTCTTTGAGCATTGTTAATCATAAAAACGGTCTCCTTTGGATGACATAATATTCTATCATATATTATGTCTTTTTTCAAGAATATAAAACCGAATAATCACTCGCCCCGTGTTCGCGAAAAAGTTTCGTTTGTGTCACAAAAACATATTGATTTATTCACACAACTAATGTATAATTATTCTATATAAAGAAAAAATAGAAAGGTGTGAGATGCTTGACAGATAAGTTCAAGAGAAATCTGATATTTTTTGTTTCTGTACTTCTTACGTTGCTAACAGGCATATCGCTCCCTTTCTTTTCAGCTCTTTTGCCTGATTTTATTAACAAGGTTAATTTAAATTCTGCAATGGCCGATGTAGGGAAATACGATTTAGATAGCGGCGATTCTGCATATTTATCAGGTGAATGGGCGTTCTTTTGGGGAGAACACATTGTTTCCGATAATTTGAAAAATCCTCAACCGGACGCGTATGTTCAGGTTCCGTCCTCCTGGACAACCTATGAAATTAACGGAAAAAAGCTTAACAACGGCGGAAAAGCAAGCTACCGTGCATATTTAAACAATGTTAATACTACTAAGCCCTTTGTGGTAAGTGTGCCCAATCTTTCGGGAAAATGCGAGGTTTTTATTGATGGAGAATGTGTTTTTTCCAATCGTAACATACCGGGGACAGAATATTCCACGGTGGTTGAGTCCTATGCAATTCCCTTTAGTTTCGAAGCGAGTGAAGAAAAAAATTGCGAGGTTATAATTGAAATGACCTGCAATTATTCAAGCGGACTTACGGCAGTTCCAACGCTTTCAACTTATGAGCAGTTTCATGCAAGAGAAATGGGAACACTGGCGCAAAGATATTTCTACATAGGTATTGTAATTTTTATAGCAATAGCGGTGCTTTTGTTGGGAATACTCAATAAAGATGTGGGCGGTCAGTTCTGGTTGTTTGTGCTTTGCTTCGCTTTTGCTTTCAGAATGCTTATAACAAACGAAGGTTATATGGTCTCTCACGGGCTTTTCGGTGATTTGGACTATGAGATAATGACTTCTCTTGTGTATGTATCCACATATATAATAAAGCTGCCCATGCTTATGTACCTGATAAATGTTCTCGGTATAAAAATGAAGCAAAGCAGCCTGGTGCTTTTGTCCGTTTTGTTCCTTGTTTGTGCATTTGTTCCTTATGTATTGTATGACTATATATACATCGCAACATCATATATGTGGCTTCAATCGGTTACATATTTGTTGGATATAATTCTAATATTTGAAATTTCCCGAAAAATCATTGAGCACAAAAAGTCTGCAGTGTTATATCTTGTTGTTTACTGTATAACCTCTGCAGGAATTGTAATTGATAACTTCTATATAAACGGCTATATTTCACAGAATGTAACGTATATTATGCCAATGGCTTGTATTGTGTTTATTGCAAGCGTTGTTTTTGGTCACGTCAGAAATACGGTAGAAGCGTTTAAACAAGCGCATCGTACTGCAGAGCTGCAAAAAGAATTGAGCGATATGAATATGACGTTAATGTTAAGTCAGATTCAGCCGCACTTTCTTTATAACGCTCTTAATACAATAAAATATCTTACCAAAAAAGACCCTAAAGCCGCAGAAGGTGCAATAGTAAAATTCTCTAACTATTTGAGAACTAATATGGATTCCCTTACCCAGAAAGAACCCATTTCCTTTAAGAAAGAGCTTGAGCACGTTCAAAATTATATTCATATTGAATGTTTGCGCTTTGGTGATAAATTAAAGGTTGAATACGATATACAATACGACGATTTTTTGATACCTCCGTTGACGGTTCAACCTATTGCAGAAAATGCAATAAAGCACGGAATAAATCAGCGTGTTAACGGTGGAACCTTGAAAATATCAACTTGTGAAGAAGGAAATGAAGTTTTTATCATAATTCAGGATGACGGTGTGGGTTTTGATATAAACGAACAGAAAAATGATGGTCGTTCCCATGTTGGTATGAATAACATTAAAGCCCGACTTAAAGAGATGCTTGGTGCTCGGGTTGAATTTGAAAGTGCTGAAGGTGTTGGCACAAAAGTAACAATAATAATACCTAAGGAGGAAGAAGAATGAGAATAATGGCGGTTGACGATGAGATTCTCGCTCTCGAAGATTTTGAAGATACTTGTCGCGATTTAGGTATAACCGATGAAATAGTAAAATTTAACAATCCTCTTGATGCTTTAAGCTTTGTTGCAACCAATAAGGTTGATATTGCATTTCTTGATATAGAAATGCCCGTAATAAAGGGTATCGAGCTTGCAAAAAGAATTAAGGCAATAAGCCGTAATATTCGCGTGATATTTGCCACAAGCTACGGTAACTATGCTTTAGAGGCTTTTGGAGTTGATGCGGTGGATTATGTTATGAAGCCTTATGAACCCGATGACATAAAAAAAGCCTATGAAAAAGCACTTCTTGTAAAAGACGCAGTAACAGAAAACAGAGTGTTTATAAAAACCTTTGGTTTTTTTGATGTTTTTGTGGATGGAAAATCTGTTTCCTTCCCCAGTGCAAAAAGCAAGGAGCTTTTGGCTCTTCTTGTTGACCGTAACGGAGGCGTTGTTAATACCGAACAAGCTATAGCGGTTCTTTGGGAAGGCAGAAAATACGATGAAACCGTGCAGTCACTTTTCAGGAAGGTTCTCAAATCCCTGAGAACATCTCTTGAAGAAGCGGGAATCATTGATATTCTTGTTGATAACAGAAATCAAAGATGTATCGATAAAAGTAAATTTGCCTGTGACTATTATGATTTCCTGGAAAACGGAAAGAACGAAAATACAAAGTATTTCGGAAAATATATGGAACAATATGAATGGGCAAAGGGAACGGAAAAGCAGATTAGTGAAATGATGTAAAAAACTCGGGAGGTTAACTCCCGAGTTTTTTAGTTGCCAGACTACAGTAAAATGTAGGGGCGGGTCTTGACCCGCCCGCAAGTTGTTATTGGTTGTTTGGCGGGAAGGTCAAGACCGTCCCCTACATTGTGTTAGCTTATTTAATCTTCATAACAACAGATAATATATGCTTTGCGGTTTCCTGCATTTCGCCGAGGGTTATACCGTCTTTTTTGCCATAGGTTTTAAGAAGTGTTCCGTCACTCTTTTTCTTTCCGGCTCTCTTACCGCCGGGCATAAGAACATCAACACCCGCTCTTACACGATAAGCGTTATCTTTGATTTCAGGGAATTCGGGACTGCTTGTGTATTGCATCCACCAGTCCGTCATAACAAGACCTCCGAAGCCCCATTCGTTTCTTAAAATTCTTGTGCAAAGGTCGTAGTGGTAATGACCCCAGACGCCGTTGATTTTGTTATAAGATGTCATTATTGTAAGCGGTTTCGCATCTTTAACACAAATTTCAAAGCCCTTAAGATAAATTTCTCTTAATGCTCTTTCGGAAAGACGGGAATCATTGCGATTTCTGTTTGTTTCCTGGTTGTTACAAGCAAAGTGCTTGGGACAGGCGGCAACGCCTTCGCTTTGCACACCTTTAACAACTGCGGCGGCAGTTTTGCCTGTTACAAAGGGGTCTTCAGAATAGTATTCAAAGTTTCTTCCGCAAAGAGGACTTCTGTGAATATTCATACCTGGTGCGAGAAGAATATCAGAACCTTTAACCTTCATTTCTCCGCCGACTTTTTTATACATTTGGTATGCTAAATTCGGGTTCCACATTGCGGAAACAGATGCACCGATGGGAAGAAGAGAGCAACAAGCTTTGATACGAATACCGGAAGGTCCGTCAGTAGTTGTAAGGGGAGCAACGCCCTTATCTCTTAAGGATTTTGTTACACCGCCGAGAACACCTGCGTTACCCTCGTTACCAAGAGAACTGTTCATTGTATAGTCACCACGGGAAATAGCTTCCAACTCATCTAAGGAAAGCTGTGCAACAAATTCATCAAGAGTGCACTTGCCGTTCTTTACGTCCGGAAGCTTTAAGCCTTTATCACCTGTCTGACCGCAATCCTTGGGAAGATTTTTTAGGATTATTTCTCTTAAATTATCGGTCGAAACAGATACATCTCCGCCCACAAGGGTTGCACTGTTTTCCTCGGGTACTATTACAGACCATACGAAATTTTCCTTTGGCGCGCAAACCTCTTTGAGTGTTTCTAAAACAATTGTTTCGGGAATTTCAAATGAAAATACTTTTTCTGCGGAGCGCACATCAGAACCAATATAGAAATTATATGTACCATTTTCAAGAATGTAGCAGGATTTATGACCGCTTACACCGCTGTCATCATAAGAAGCGAAAGTATAGAATGGAATGTTAAATTCAAATCCCTCTTTCTCACCCTTTGAAAGTGCTTTGGATTTTTTGAAATCGCATAGAACTTTTGATGGTTTACCTAAAGTACCCTGAGGCGCTTCGGCATAAATCTGCAAAACATCTTTACCGCAGAAATCACTGATGTTTTCTGTTGAGGATTTAAGAATTACAGTATTATCTTTAACTTCACCGCTTATAAATTCTCTTTTATATTTAGAATAACCAAGACCGAAACCAAAGGGATAAAGAACCCTATCCTTTGCAAAGGTTTCAAAATATCTGTAGCCAACAAAAATATCTTCTGTATAGTTGTTGTATTCTTTTTCACCAAAACTATTTGCACAAGGATAATCAAAATAATCTTCAGCAATTGTATCGGTTAATTTGCCTGAGGGCTCTTGCTTTCCTAAAAGTACATCTGCAAGGGCGTTACCGCTTTCCATACCGCCCTGCCAGGGTATGAGAATTGCACTGTCATTTTTGAGCAGTTCCTTTTCCCAACTCATATCAATAATACTGCCGATATTGAGAACAATAACAGTCTTTCTAAAAGTGGAGTTTACGCGCTTTATTAGAGATTTTTCATCCTCTGTGAGATAGTAACTGCCTTCTTCCAGCTTGTTTTCTCTGTCCTCCCCTGCAGAGCGACCGATTACAATAACTGCACAGTCGCTCTTTTTTGCAGCGCTTTCAATAACACTTGTTTCAATGGGCATTTCATCGTAATAAAGAGGCCAGTGTCCCCAGAAGCCGTGGTCGGGAGGATTTTTTTTGCACCATTTTTCATAAATATCAGAAAGCTCGGTGTTGATTTTTATCCCTGAATTTTTAAGGCCTTCCATTAAGCTAACGGTATAGGGTTTTATAACGTCACCGCCTGAACCGTAGCCCACAAACATATAGTCATACTGTACTCTGCCGAAAACTGAAATAATATCATTTTCGGAAAAGGGGAGAACATTATCGTTTCTTAAAAGAACAGTGCCTTCCGCCGCGGCAGTTCTCAAAATCTCGGGCATACCCTCTGTAACGGTTCTGTCAAGAGAGTCGGTATTTTGTGCCTCGTTTTGACCAACTTTATTAACAACAAGACCTATCAAATTGAAGGTTTTACGCTTGATTTTTTCAAATGATTTCAAAAGAACACCTCCGAAAAATAGCTTTATAAAAATTATACAAGTTTTTATTTGTTTGGTCAACATTTTGCCGAATTTGTTTGAAAATGTCTTTTTTTGTTGAAATAATGATGTTTGTGTGGTATATTCTAATTGAATAAAAAACAAGTATTTTTTCAGAAGGGACGATATAGAGATGTTAAGTAAAAAATTAAAACAAATTGCAACGGAAATAGGTTTTAAAATAGCTGATAACATAGCATACGGCGTGAAAGACGGTTATATGATTACTCTTTCCGAAGCCGATGATATGAGATATATATCAATTTCAGGAGCGATTACAGACGAAGCAGCTGCACGTTTAGAAGAGAAAGTTAAAAACAGACAGTTTGCTAAAACTTACGGTTCAAACTTTTATGAGCTTGAAAGAGAAAGTCTGACAATTAACTATCCGAAATCTTTGTTTATACCAAAAGGATTTAATAAGCTTCTCACAGATATAACAGTTATAGCAAGAGAATGCGGAGTAATCGGCGACGGATTCTGCACTGCTTGCGGTAATTATATCAATGCCGGAGATGAACATAACATTGCTCTTATAAACGGAGTTGTTCATAGGATTCACAGCGGTTGTGCAGGAGCGGTTAACGAACGTTCTGTTATAGAAAATGATATCTATAAAAATGAGAAAAAGAATCTTGCATCCGGTACTGTAGGTGCAATTCTCGGTGCAATGGTTGGCGGAATTTTGTGGGCAGTAGCTTATTATTTTGGTTGGTTTATTGCTCTTATCGGCGCGGCAATTGGCTTTTGCTCCAAAAAAGGATACGAGCTTTTAGGCGGTAAGAGCTGTAAAGCTAAAATGGTAATTCTCGTTATTGCAACTGTTTTCGGTGCCGCATTCGGTCAGGTTTTAGGCGACTTTGTAAGTCTTGCTGTGTCGGGTGCAGAATACGGTTATACACTTTTAAATGTTCCTGCGCTTTATATGTATATTCTCGGCGAAGACCCCGAGGTTTTAAGTGCAACTCTTTCAAACTTTGCCCAAGGAACATTGTTTGCAATTTTGGGCGTTATCATTATTG
This sequence comes from Acutalibacteraceae bacterium, assembly GCA_045536495.1. Taxonomy (GTDB): domain Bacteria; phylum Bacillota; class Clostridia; order Oscillospirales; family Acutalibacteraceae; genus DTU089. The sequence continues at coordinate 1,313 of JAZSNR010000075.1, read as the reverse complement.
TGCAGAAAACAAACAGAGAGCACAAAAAAGCAACCCTTAAATCAACAATCCTTGAATGATATAAATTTGAAATTTAAAGTCGTTACTTTTTAACAGTAACGACTTTATTTTATTGACAAACTAACAGGCAAATGGTATAGTGAAAGTTACTAAACGAAAGGAAAACACAAGCTTTTGTGCGTAGAGAAAATGAGTTTTAAAGAGTTTTTAAAAGCTACATTAAATAAACCGCTTCCTGAGGATAAGGTGGAGTATTTTAAACTCAGAAGCAGAGTTTCGGGCTATATTCTTACAAAAGCCCAACAGAATTCCCCCACCTGCGGTTATAATTACGAAGCAGATATAACAAAATTATGGGAAGTATTTCATGAATTGAAGGAAAATTGCGGTTACGAGCTTTCTTTCAATACTCTTATGATGAAAATTTTAACAGAGGGTCTTAAAGCTGCACCGAAGCTTAATTCTCACATTGATTTTAACACAACAAACTCTTGCGGCACTCTCATAATGAAAAAGCATATTGATATTGCAATGCCTGTTTTATTAGAGAACGGCGAAACCTTCCCCATAAAAGTAAGAGAAACAGAAAATAAGAGTTTAAAAGAGCTTTCTGAACAGATATCCGAGCTTTTTGAAAGACTTAAAAAGACAGATTTAGACAAGGTTATGTTCGATGTTGTTACTCAGAGAACAATTGGACTTCTTTTAAAGGGCGATATTAAAGCAACAATTGCCCAGACTGTTACAGGTTATGTTGGTAAGCATAAGGTTGCAAAGCTTGACGGACGCTTGAAGCCTGCTCCTCGTGATGGCTCAATGCTTCTTATTGAAGAGCTTAATGAGGGCTCTGTTTGTATGACTAACTGGGGTGTTTTGTATGAAGGTTTAAACGGTAATGTTACTTACACACCTCTTCTTTATCCTCAGGTTTTCCTTTTTGCAATGGGTGTTGTGAAAGATACTGATTATGCTTTCAGAAACGAAAAAGGTGAGGTCGATATTGCAACCAAAAAGACTTTGCCCATTACATTGATGTTTGACCACAGAATCGGCGCATTTAACGATGTTATGCCGTTTATAAAGAAATTGGACGAGATATTCCAAAATCCCGAAATTATTAAAGAATGGTAATAAAAAACCTTTGACTTTTCGCTCAAAAGTCAAAGGTTTTTCTTATGCTTTATTATTTTGATTGATAGGAAAAAAACAACCACGCCCAAAACGATACCTGCAGAATCTATGGCAAAATCTGATAACTGACAAGCTCGTCCGGGTACAAAATACTGATGTATTTCATCTGACATTGCGTAAGC
>JAZSNR010000035.1:0-4194 GCA_045536495.1 Acutalibacteraceae bacterium | reverse complement strand
AGAAGAACCGGCAAATTGAGCGTCTGAGTGCATACGGCCCATGGTATCGGTCATACCGTAAGAGGCAGGACCTGCAGCCATATTATCGGGGTGGAGTGTACGGCCTGTACCGCCGCCCGAAGCTACTGAGAAGTACTTCTTGCCCTGCTCGATGCATTCCTTCTTATAAGTACCTGCAACGGGATGCTGGAAGCGGGTGGGGTTGGTTGAGTTACCTGTAATAGAAACGTCAACACCCTCTTTGTGCATGATAGCAACACCTTCGCGAACGTCATCAGCACCATAGCAACGTACCTTTGCGCGTTCGCCGTTTGAGTAAGCTGTTTCGTTAACAACCTTAACAGTTTCTGTATAGGGGTCAAACTCTGTCTGAACATAAGTGAAGCCGTTGATTCTTGAAATAATCATAGCAGCGTCCTTGCCGAGACCGTTAAGAATAACGCGGAGAGGCTGTGTTCTAACTTTGTTTGCATTAAGAGCAATTTTGATAGCGCCTTCTGCAGCAGCAAAAGATTCGTGACCTGCAAGGAAGCAGAAGCATTCTGTTTCTTCAGAAAGGAGCATTTTACCAAGGTTACCGTGACCAAGACCAACCAAACGGTTGTCAGCAACAGAACCGGGGATACAGAAGCTCTGGAGACCTTCACCGATTGCAGCAGCAGCGTCAGCAGCTTTTGTGCAACCTTTTTTGATAGCGATAGCGCAACCTACTGTGTATGCCCAAACAGCATTTTCGAAGCAGATAGGCTGAGTTTCTCTGATGATTTTGTCACAGTCAATGCCTTTAGCAAGTGTGATTTCTTTACATTCTTCAATTGAAGAAATGCCGTATTCTTTAAGAACTGCGAGGATTTTTGCCTCACGTCTTTCGAAATTTTCAAATAATGCCATGTTCGTTTACCTCCTTATTCTTCACGGGGATCGATATACTTAGCAGCATCTGCGAATCTGCCGTAAGTACCCATAGCTTTATTGTAAGCTGTTGTGGGATCGTCGCCTTTTTTGATGAAGTCTGTCATTTTGCCGAGAGAAACGAATTCATAACCGATAACCTGATCGTCAGCATCGAGAGCCATTCTTGTAACATAGCCTTCTGCCATTTCAAGATATCTTACGCCCTTGAGGTTTGTACCGTACATTGTACCAACCTGAGAACGAAGGCCTTTACCGAGGTCTTCAAGACCTGCACCAACTGAAAGACCATCTTCAGAGAATGCAGACTGTGAACGACCGTAAACGATCTGAAGGAAGAGTTCACGCATTGCTGTGTTGATAGCATCGCAAACAAGGTCTGTGTTAAGAGCTTCGGGAAGAGTTTTGCCGGGAAGGATTTCACTTGCCATTGCAGCAGAGTGAGTCATACCGGAGCAACCGATTGTTTCAACAAGAGCTTCTTCAATGATACCCTCTTTAACGTTAAGAGAGAGCTTGCAAGCGCCCTGCTGAGGTGCGCACCAGCCCACGCCGTGAGTGAAGCCGGAAATATCCTTAATTTCATAAGCCTTTACCCATTTGCCTTCTTCGGGGATGGGGGCGGGACCGTGGTGCGGGCCTGTTTTGACCATACACATTTTTTCAACTTCATGTGAATAATTCATGATGTTTTATTTCTCCTTTCGGATGTTAAATTTTTACCAAATAATATTTTATTACATCTTGTCCTTTAAGTCAAGTAAAAACATTACCAACTCGCAGACAAAATAATAATTCAAATATTGACAAATTTATTAATTTTATATAAAGGTATTGCATTTTCCGACACTGGTTTATATAATTATATATTGGAATTTTATCAATATATAATTCATTTATTTGAATATATATTATTAATCTCTAAAAACGGGCGGGTCAAGACCCGCCCGTACAATAAAATCGGCGAGGTCAAAAATGGTATTTTCAAGTCTTTTGTTTATATACGCGTTTTTGCCGATATGCCTTATCTTTTATTCACTTATGAAAGGCATAAACGGTAAAAATATCGTTTTGCTTATCTTCTCTCTCCTCTTCTATACCTGGGGTGAGCCCGTTTTCGTTTTGCTCCTCATATTTATGACCTTATGCGATTGGTTGGCATCTATTCTCATTGAAAAAACAGAATCCGATACAAAAAAGAAATTCTGGTTAATAGTTTCAGTTATTGTCAATTTAGGTCTTATCGGTTATTTCAAATACACAGGCTTTGTTCTAACTAACATTCAAAGTATTTTCGGTATACCCGAAATAATACCAAAAATCGCATTACCCATAGGAATTTCTTTCTATACCTTCCAGCTGCTCTCTTATGTTGTGGACGTTTACAGAAAAGAAGTCCCTGCCCAAAAGAATTTCTTTTGGTTGCTTTTATATTCAAGCCTTTTCTACCAATGCATTGCAGGACCAATTGTCCGTTACAGCGATGTTCAAAGAGAAATTAAAGAAAGAAAAGCAAATCTTTCCGATATTTCAATGGGTGTAACCCGTTTTGCAACAGGTCTTGGTAAAAAGGCGTTAATTGCAAATCTCTGCGGTTCTCTTTCCGACCAGCTTTTAGTTTCCGATGCTTTAATGAGCACCTCTTTTGAAAGCGCAATTGCAGAGCTTTCTTCCCGTTCTGCAATCGGCCTCTGGTTCGGTGTGCTCTTCTATATGCTTCAGATTTATCTTGATTTCTCTGCGTATTCCGATATGGCAATCGGTATGGGTCTTATGGTGGGCTTCCATTTCAAAGAGAACTTTAACTACCCCTATATTGCAAAATCTGTTACAGATTTCTGGAGAAGATGGCATATTTCCTTAAGCACTTTTTTCAGGGATTATGTTTACATCCCCCTTGGCGGTAACAGAAAAGGCAAATTCAACACCTACCGTAACTTATTTATCGTATGGCTTCTTACGGGACTTTGGCACGGTGCAAGCTGGAACTTTGTTCTCTGGGGACTTTTCTTCTTCGTTTTCCTTGTTATTGAGAAAATCGGTCTTTTGAAAATCCTTGAAAAGATTCCTGCATTTTTCAGCCACGCTTATCTTCTTATTGTTGTTTTCTTCGGATGGATTCTTTTCCGTTTCTCCGATTTCAGATACATTCCCGTTGTTATTAAAGGTCTTTTCGGCTTAAACGGAAATGCCTTTATAGATTTCGAAACAAGAACACTTTTAATCGGCAACATTATTTTCATTATTGTTGCACTCTTTAGCGTTACACCCATTGTAAAAAGATTTGGTGCTGCCTGTCAGAACAGCGAAAAGGGCTCTTTCCCCGCTGTTTTACACAAGGTTTTAAGCGTTATTTTACCATTGGGTATTCTTTTCCTTTCAACTCTCGCCCTTGTTGGTGACAGTTATAATCCTTTCCTTTATTTCCAATTCTAAACAAGGTAAATCGCTAAAGCGATATTTGATTATACGCGCCAAAGCGCTAGAACCCTCCACCGAGTTCGCAAGCATGCTCCTCGGTCCCCCTCCCTTCGCCAAGGAGGCAAGCCAACTTAATTGCACTAAACAATATTTTGTTAATCGAGGTAAGTAAATGATTTACAACAAACCGAGGGATATAGATTTTAGCTTATTCCCTCATACCAGCGGCAGAAAACGCCGAAAAAAAGGAAAACAGAATATTAACAAAACTTTTGCGGTTAAGGTTGTTGCATTTTTCCTTCTGCTTTATGTTGGTGCAACGGTTTCTTTTATGATACCCCTGCGCCCAACCTACTCTGAAAGTGAAAAGCGTGACTTGAAAGAATTCCCGAAATTCTCTTACGAAGCGATTATTTCGGGCAGTTACTTTGACGATATAAGCACTTGGTTTTCCGACACTTTCCCCTTCCGTGAGCAATTGACGAAGCTTAACACCTCACTCAAAAAGCTTTCGGGTTTTGATTCTATTGCAATTCACGGCGATGTGGATTTAGGTGACGAAATTCCCGATGTGCCTATGGATGTGCCTGTTACGGAAGAGCCTGAAACAGTGCCTCAGGTAACCGCACCTGAAACAACTACGCCCATTACAACAGAGCCATCCACTGAACCGCCAACAACTCAAAAGGCGGACGAACCCAAGCCCGATATTAAAACACAATCCCTCGGTGCAATTCTTGTGGCAGGAAACAGTGCTTATGAATACTATAATTTCTCAAGCAAATTAGCTCCCGAATTCATAAACTGCGTAAGCAATATCAAGAATGCCGCAGGAAACACCTCAAATGTTTATTCCATGCT